>JBJMQX010000155.1:0-12497 GCA_045802455.1 Phenylobacterium sp.
CAGGAACGGGTTCTGCGTCTGCATCTGTTACTCTGTACCGGCGGAACGGGCCGCCCTGTTCTCTATATGGCCCTAAACAGGTGAAAGCGAAGGGCTTCTCGTCTAAAGCGACTGGCACTGGAACCGCCACCTCCTAACGCGTGAGTCGTCCAAGCCGTGCCATTCCCGCATTTCGACACGGTGCTGGTGCACCTGGGGCCGGTCGCCATCCGCTGGTATGCGTTGGCCTACGTGGCCGGCATCCTGCTGGGCTGGCGCTATGCGGTGAGCCTGGTCAAGACCCCCCGGCTCTGGGCGTACCGCGGACCCGCCGCGACGCCGGCCCAGATCGACGACATGATCCTGTGGGTGACCCTGGGCGTCATCGTCGGCGGGCGGCTCGGGCACGTCTTCTTCTACACGCCGCAACTTATCTGGACGGATCCCGTCGAGATCCTGAAGACCTGGCACGGCGGGATGAGCTTCCACGGCGGCGCGCTCGGCGTCCTGATCGCGCTGATCGCCTACGCCGTGCGCAACCGCATCGACATCCTGCGGCTGGGCGACGTGGTGGCCGCCGCCGCCCCGATCGGCCTGTTCTTCGGGCGCATCGCCAACTTCATCAACGGCGAGCTCTGGGGCAGGCCGACGACGCTGCCCTGGGGCATCGTCTTCCCGGGCGCCGACCCGCCGGTCCCGCGCCACCCGAGCCAGCTCTACGAGGCGGCGCTGGAAGGCCTGGCGCTCTTCGCCCTGCTCGCCTGGGCGACCTGGGGGCCGAAGCTGCTGAACCGGCGCGGGGTGCTCATGGGCATGTTCATCGCCGGCTATGGCGTGATCCGGGTCAGCCTGGAGAATGTGCGCGAGCCGGACAGCTACATGCCGCACTTCCCGCTCGGCCTCACCATGGGGATGATCCTGTCTACGCCGATGATCCTGGTCGGCCTATGGATGATCTGGCGCGGGATGCGCGAGCCGGTCCCCACGACGCCCTGGGTCGCGAATGAGGAGCCGGCCCCGCCGCCCTCGGCCGGAGCCGATGAGCCTGCTTGAGCGTCTGGCCGCCGAGATCGAGGCGGGCGGGCCGATCAGCGTCGCCCGCTACATGACCGCCTGCCTGCACGACCCGGACTTCGGCTACTACGCCACGCGCCCGGCGCTGGGCGAGAACGGCGACTTCATCACCGCGCCGATGATCAGCCAGATGTTCGGCGAGCTGGTCGGCGTCTGGGCGGCGGCGGCCTGGGAGCTGCTCGGCCGGCCCGCGGAGGTGCGGCTGGTCGAGATGGGGCCGGGCGACGGGACCCTGATGGCCGACGTCCTGCGCACCGCGCGCGTGGCGCCCGCCTTCTGGGCGGCCGCCGACGTCTGGCTGGTCGAGACCTCCGGGCCGCTGCGCGCGCTACAGCAGGAGCGGCTGAGGGACCAGGCGCGCTGGGCGGCGTCGCTGGATGAGGTCCCCGGCGGCGCGCCGCTGCTCCTGGTGGCCAACGAGTTGCTTGACTGCCTGCCCGCGCGGCAGTTCGTGCGCACCGCCATCGGCTGGTCGGAGCAGGTGGTGGGCCTCGATCGCCGCGGCGCCCTCGCCTTCGGCCTGTCGCCCGCGCCCATCGGCGGGCTGATGCCGGAGGCCGCTGTCGGCCAGGTCTACGAACAGTCCGCGGCGCAGGCCTCGCTGGGCGTGGCCCTGGGCGAGCGCGTGGTGCGCGATGGCGGCGCGGCCCTGCTGATCGACTACGGCCGCACCGAGCCGGGCTTCGGCGACACCCTGCAGGCGCTGCGCCGCCACGAGAAGGTCGATCCGCTGGCAAGGCCCGGCGAGGCCGACCTGACCGTCCACGCCGACTTCCCGTCCTTGATGGCGGCGGCCCGGGACCATGGCGCGGAGGCCGCGATCCTCACCCAGGCAGACTTCCTGGCCCGCATGGGCATCGGCCCCCGCTGTGAAGCCCTGGTCGCCGCCCGGCCCGAGCGTTCGGCCAAGCTAGGCCGCCAGCTCACCCGGCTGATCGCGGCGGACGAGATGGGCGAGCTCTTCAAGGCCTGCGTCATCCATTCCCCCGGCTGGACGCCGCCGGCGTTCGAGGACGGCGAATGAGCCTGCCGGTCATCACCTCGCGGCTGCTCGAGGTGGAGGGCGTGCGCCACGCCTTCTTCACCCGCCACGGCGGCGTCTCGGAGGGCCTCTACACTAGCCTCAACGTCGGCCTGGGCTCCAGCGACGACCCGGAGGCCGTCCGCGAGAACCGCCGCCGCTGCGCCGCCCACTTCGGCCAGGCGGAGATCGTCACCGCCTATCAGGTCCACTCCGCCACGGCCCTGGTTGCGGACGGCGCCTGGCCCGCCGGTCCGCCACAGGCCGACGGGGTGGTCAGCGCCACTGCCGGGGTCGTCTGCGCAGCGCTCGCCGCCGATTGCGCGCCGGTGCTGCTGGCCGATCCGCAAGCCCGCGTGGTCGCCGCCTGCCACGCCGGCTGGAAGGGGGCGCTGACCGGCATCGTCGAGGCCACCGTCTCGCGCATGGAGAGCCTCGGCGCCGACCGCAACCGGCTGCGCGCCGCCATCGGCCCCTGCATCGGGCCGGCCAGCTACGAGGTCGGCGTCGAGTTCCTGGAGCGCTTCGTCCACTTCGACCGCGCCTACGTGCATTTCTTCCAGCCGGGGATCACTGACGACAAGCGGATGTTCGACCTGCCGGGGTTCGTGCTCGCCCGCCTGCGGGCCGCGGGCGTCGACGCCTGCGAATGGGTCGGCCGCGACACCTGCGCGGAAGCCGGCGAGTTCTTCTCCAATCGCCGTGCGTTCAAGCTGGGCGAGCCTGATTTCGGCCGCCTGCTCTCGGCGATCGTGCTGGACTGAGCTTGGGGTTAGACTTCGCCGTGCCGCCTGCTAAAAGCCGCGCACACCCGAGTCCCCAGAGGCCCCGATGAAGCTGCTCGCCGGCAACTCCAATCGTACCTTGGCGGAGGCCGTGGCGTCGCACCTGGACACCTCGCTCACCAAGGCCCAGGTCAAGCGGTTCCCCGACAACGAGGTCTGGGTGACCATCGACGAGAACGTCCGAGGCGAGGACGTCTTCGTGATCCAGTCGACCAGCTACCCCGCCAACGACAACCTGATGGAGCTCTTGATCTGCATCGACGCGCTGAAGCGCGCGTCGGCCAAGCGGATCACGGCGGTGATCCCCTACTTCGGCTACGCGCGCCAGGACCGGAAGACCGGCGGCCGCACCCCGATCTCGGCCAAGCTCGTCGCCAACCTGATCACCCGGGCCGGCGCCGATCGCGTGCTGACGATGGATCTGCACTCCGGCCAGATCCAGGGCTTCTTCGACATCCCGACCGACAACCTCCTGGCCGCGCCCTTGATGGCCAACGACATCAAGGCCCATTACTCGAAGACCAGCGAGCTCCTGATCGTCTCGCCCGACGTCGGCGGCGTGGTCCGGGCCCTCGCGCTCGCCAGCCGGCTGAACGCCGACCTCGCCATCGTCGACAAGCGCCGCACCGGCCCGGGCAAGACTGAGGTCGCCAACATCATCGGCGACGTCTCCGGCCGCCGCCTGATCATCTTCGACGACATCGTCGATTCCGCCGGCACCCTCTGCTCGGCGGCGCAGTCGCTGATGGACGCCGGCGCAGCCGAGGTCTCGGCCTACATCACCCATGGCGTGCTCTCCGGGGCGGCCACCGAGCGGGTGAAGAATTCGGTGCTCAAGGAGCTGGTGATCACCGATTCCATCGACGCGTCCGACCACTGCGGCGCCGAAGCGAAGATCCGCCAGGTCTCCTGCGCTTCGCTGATCGGCGAGGCGATAAGACGCATCGCCAACGAGGAAAGTGTCTCCAAACTGTTCGACTGAGATCCGCCCTTGCACGGTCGCGCTTGTTAGGCGGCGTTTCCCGTGCGATTCCATGATCTCGCGGGGGCGTAGGAAGCAGGGCGGGTCTGGGACCGTCCATTGGGAATGCCTTCATGACCGCCACCGACCGCGTCCGTACGTTCCGCCTGCTTGCCCCCGCTATGGCCGTCAGCCTGGCGGCGGTGCTCGCCGCGTGCTCCTCTCCCGCCCCGCCGCCGGCCCCGCCGCCTCCCATGCCGGTCGCCGAAATCCCGCCGATCAGCCTGTCGCCCAAGGTGGTCGAGCAGGCGAGCGCCTATCGGGCCTATATCGCCAAGGCCAGCGCCATCTCGCCTGGCTTCACCGGCGGCGGCGACGTCGCCCAGAGCCTGAAGACCGGCGCGGCCTACGAGCCGCAGGCCCTGCTGCGCGGCGAGATCGCGTACGGGGCCGTCGCCGCCCTGCAGGAGCCCGATTACGTGGCCGGGGTGCGCAAGTTCGCCGCAGATCCGGAGCAGCGCCGCCAGGTCGCCTATGAGGTGATGAAGGACCCGGCCTACGCCGTCGGCTTCGCCGGCTCCGCCAAGGCCGCCGGACTGGTGACCGCCGCGCTCTCCGACGACGGCCGAAAGCTGCTCGACGTCGGCAAATCGGTGAAGCAGGCCGCCTACGATGTGCAGCACCAGGCCTGGTCGAAGGGCGATGTGCCCGGCCGCGAGGGCCGCCTGGCGCTCACCAAGGAGCTTTCCTCGACGCCAGGCCTCGGCGAGGTCTCCGAGACCGCCCGGCTGCAGTCGGCGGTGACCGGCGCGGCCCAGATGGGCCTCAGCGCTCCGGAAGCCGCCCCGCCCTACACGCCGGTCGTGATACACAGCCTGGCGGTGGCGGCGCTGGCCGCCCTCGGTTACGCCGACGACGCCAGCCTCGGGCAGGTGATGCCGATCCTGGCCGAGCCGACCGAGGCCACCTGCCTCAACATGTCCAAGCTCAACCTCTACCAGTGCCTGGCCGTGGCCAAGCCGCACTACGAGGACGTCTTCTGCCTGGGTCAGCACGTCCTGATGGACACCGGCAAGTGCCTGCTGCGGGGCGCCGGCGCGCCGGACCCTATCGACGCCGTGGCCCCCGGGCTGACCGAGAAGGCGACCCCCGTCTCGACCAGCCAGACCGTCCGCCCGCGGCCCAAGCGCCGGTAGCCACAATCCAAGGGCCCCGCCCGTTGCGCGGGCGGGGGCTTTTGTGTATCTACGCGCACCTTTCGGCCCATCAGCGGCCGCAACTAGCGTCGCCGCGCGCCCTTCGCGCGGCGGTTTCGTTTTGAGGCAAGGCCATGGCCGAGATCGTACTGAACGTTGAACTCCGCGAGCAGACCGGCACCGGCGGCGCCCGCGTCGCGCGCCGCGCCGGCCTGGTGCCTGGCGTCCTCTACGGCGGCGACAAGGACCCGGTGGCGATCTCGGTCGCCGCCAAGGATTTCCGCAAGGCGCTCTACACCGGCAAGCTCCTGGGCCACCTGGTGACCCTGAAGTATGGCGGCGAAACCCAGCCGGTGATCGCCAAGGCCGTGGACATGCACCCGGTCACCGACCAGCCGATGCACTTCGACCTCTACCGCGTCGATGCGCACCAGCAGATCAAGATCGAGGTGCCGGTGCACTTCGCCCACCAGGAAGAGAGCCCGGGTCTGAAGCGCGGCGGCACGCTGAACGTCGCCCTGCACACGGTGACCGTGTCCTGCACCGCCGACGCCATTCCGGAAGAGATCGTCGTCGACCTGGCGGGCCTCGACATCGGCTCGACCATCCGAGTCTCCGACCTGACCATCCCGCAAGGCGCCACCGCGGCGCTCGCCGCCGACTCGGTGGTGGCCTCCATCGCCGGCGCCATGGCTGAAGAAGTCGAGGTGGTCGAAGAGCCCGCCGAGGGCGCCGAGGCGGCGGAAGGCGGCGAGGAAGCTCCGGCCGCGGAAGGCGCAGAGACTTCGGAAGGCGGCGGCGAGGCCTAGTCCGCCCCGCCTCCCCACGCCACGCCGGTGTCTTGAGGGGGGCCGGATGCTGCTGATCGCGGGCCTGGGCAATCCGGGCCAGAGCTACGCGAAGAACCGCCACAACATCGGCTTCATGGCCGTGGACGAGATCGCGCGCCGCTGGGGCTTCGGTCCGTATCGCTCCAAGTTCCAGGGCTTCGCCGCGGAGGGCTCGATCGACTCCGCTGGCGGGCCGGTGCGCACCCTGATCCTCAAGCCTCAGACCTACTACAACGAGGCGGGCCGCGCGGTCGGCGAGGCGCTGAAGTTCTTCAAGATGGATCCGGCCGACCTGGTGGTGTTCTACGACGAGATCGACCTTGCGCCCGGCCGCTTCCGGATGAAGGCCGGCGGCGGCGCTGCCGGCAACAACGGCGTGCGCTCGATCGCCGCCCAGGTCGGCCCCTACTTCCGCCGCGCCCGGCTTGGCACCGGCCATCCCGGCGACAAGGAGCTGGTGCACGGCCACGTGCTCTCCGATTTCCACAAGGCCGACCTGAAATGGGTCGAGCCGCTGATCGCCGCCTGCGCCGAGGCCGCGCCCCTGCTGGCCGCGGGCGAGGACGAGAAGTATCAGGCCGAGGTGATGCGCCTGGCGCCGGCCGAGAAGGCGGACCCGCGCAAGCTCGCCCGCGAACGTCCCTCGGGCGACGGCGCATGATCCTCGGCATCCTGCTCACCTACGGGATCGCCATCCTGCTCTGCTGGCACGTGATGCGCACCGGCCGCGACACCTTTTGGCTGTGGATCATCCTGATGGCGCCGGGCGTCGGCAGCCTGGCCTATGTGGCCCTGAACATCGTCCCCGACATCTTCCGCGGCCCGACGGCACGGCGTCTCGGCAAGGCGGCGCGCCAGACCCTCGACCCGCACCGCGAGTACCGCGAGGCCAAGACCGCCTGCGACGAGACGCCCACGGTCCGCAACCAGTCGCGGCTGGCGGTGGCCGCCATGCGCATGGGCCACTTCGCGGAGGCCGAGGGGCTCTACCGCGCCGCCGCCCAGGGCATCCACGCCGACGACCCGGTGCTGTTGCTGGGCCTCGCCAACGCCCTGCTCGAGCAGGACCGCCCGGCCGAGGCGCTGGAGGTGCTGGAACGGCTGGGCCGCAACGAGGAAGGCGGGCGCACCCCGGCCGCGGCGCTGGCGCTCGGCCGCGCTTACGAGGGCGTGGGCCGCATCGACGAGGCCGACAGCGCCTACCAGTGGGCCTCCCAGCGCCTGCCCGGCTTCGAGGGCCTCGCCCGCTACGCCGCCTTCATGGCCCGCCACGGCCGGCGCAACGAGGCGCGGGAAGTCGTGACCGAGCTCGACAAGCGGCTCGCCAAGCTGCGCCCGCAATACCGCAAGGAAGGCCGCGCCTGGCGCGACCTCGCCGCCCAGGCGCTCGCAGGCAACTAGCTCCCCGGCCAGTTCGCCGCTGCCAGAGCGCGGATCTCCGGCGCGTCGGCCGCCAGAATGAACCCACCCCTCACCGCCTTATCCAGCGAGGCGTCGAAGCGCTTCAGGTAGTCCGCCTTGCCGCCCGGATAGAGCCTGGCGAGCGTCGGGCCGTCGAACGGCTGCGTCGTGCCGACCAGGAAGCCGAACGGCCCACCGGTGTTGCCGAAGCCCGACAACTTGGCCGTCGGCGCGTCGACCCAGGGCGTGCGGATGCCGCCCTTGGCGTTGCCGTTCGCATCAGGGACCAGCTTCGGCGCGTCGCCGGCCTTGGCGGGCGGTTCGACGTCCATCCGCGGAGCCATCGCCGGCGGCTTGCCGGTGCGGACCCAGGTCTCCAGCGCCGCCAGCGCGGCCATGGCCACATAGTGGTGCTGCGGCGCGGCGTTGATCGGGTGGGCCATCTTGGCGCCGAACAGCGCGTCGGTGGGCTTCCAGAGGCCGGCGATCTTCTCCAGCGGCGCATGACCGTCGTCGAGCCCGCCGATCATGAACATGTAGTTGTCGACGTGCGCGGTCCCCGGCATCTCCCAGATGCGCAGCCTGGGTGAATCCGGCTGCCGGGCCGCCCAGAACCCCGAGAGGTTGCTGCCGATCAGGTCCGTCTCCGAGATCAGGGTCATCACCGGCACGCGCAGGTCGGCGCGCAGCTTCACCCCGGTCGGGCCGGGCCGTGCGTTCGGGCCGCCGCGCATCGAGGCGGCCTCCGGGGCCGGCGCGCCGCCGAAACGGGAGTGGACGTAGAAGCCGTCATAGACCTTCGCCAGCGGGTCGATGGCGTCGATGTAGGTGGTCATGAACACCGCCGACTGCGACTCGCCCGTGGCCAGCACATGTCTGGCCTTCAGCGGCCCCAGCACCTTGCCGGCCTTCACCGCCTGGCCGGCCTGCGAGAACATGTCGAAGGCGTAGGTGTCGCCGGGATGGGCGAGCGTCCCGTAGCGCGCTGGATTCTGCTTCTTCAGCGGCATGCCGGCGCCGCCGAGGCTCTGGCCGCCCTCGACGCCCACCTTCTGCGCCGAGACGCCGACATAGGCATAGCCGCTGCGCAGCATCTCGCGGTGGCTGTAGGTCCAGTCCGGCCCCGCATCCAGGCCGCCGGTGACGTTCAGCCATTCCACTGCGACCGTGCCGTTGAACCGCTTGGGGTCCTTCGGCCGCACCACCACGATGCGTGTGGCGTAGGGTGCCGTTCCCGCCGGCTGCGCCGCCCAGGCGCCGTCGGCCGTCGGCTCGCCGCTCAGCTTGTAGGAGGTCGCCGTGCCCGAGACGATGTACTCCTCGACCACATAGCCCTGCGCGCCGAGGTCGAAGGCGCCCAGCCCCAGGAACGGCGTTCCCGGCGCGGTGATCAGGGTCGCTGTCGGCTGCGGAACCGCCGCTGTTGCGGGGACCGCCAGCGAGAGGCTCAGGCCCGCCGCTGCGGCGGCCAGTCCAGTCCGCCAGGCATTCCAGATTGCACCCATTATCTTCACCCCGAAGTTTCGGCTAGCCGTAGGCCGCCTGCCGCACGGCCGCCGTCAGGCCGCCGATCATGCCTTCGATCGCCGTGTTGGTCAGCGTCACCACCGAGAGCGCGTTGGCCGGATCGACGAACCAGCTGCCGCCATAGACCCCGCCCCAGGACCAGGTCCCCTTAGCCGATGGCGTCGGGATCGGGGCCACCGAAGGGTCTGTCAGGATCGCCCAACCCACCGAGAAACCCACGCCGGGCCCCGCCAGGATCACGGGCACGTCGCCGATCTGGTTCTCGGTCAGCAGCCTCACGCTTTGCGGCCCGAGGATCGGCCCGCCACCCCGGCGGATCGTCTCCAGGAATTTCAGGAAGTCCGGCGCGGTCCCGACCATGCCGGCCCCGCCCGACGGGAAGGCGGTGGCGTCGAACGCCCGGCCCGGCGCGTAGACCAATGGGCTCACCACGAATGGCGCCTCGTGCCGCTCGCCCATCAGCACCGGCTCCGGTTGGGCGTCGGCGTAGGGCTGGGAGAGCCGCCCGCGGTCGCTCACCACGAAGCCGGTGTGGTCGAGGCCCAACGGCCCCGTCACCGTGCGGCGCACCACGTCGGGCAGGCTCGCGCCGGCCGCCTCGGCCATTACCGCGCCCAGCACGTCGGTGGAGACAGAGTAGTTCCAGGCCGTCCCTGGCTTGAACTTCAGCGGCCAGGCGGCGATGCGGGCCAGGTTCTCGTCCATCGCCACGCCCAGCTTGTCGAAGCCGTTGGAGATGCCGGCGCCGTGGTAGGCGCTGTCCGGCTCCTCCATGAAATCGTAGGTCAGCCCCGACGTGTGGGTCATCAGGTGCTTGATGGTGATCGTGGGCTCCGACCCGTCCGCCATCTTCGGGCGGAAGTTCGGCAGGAACCGGGTGACCGGGTCCTCGATCCGCATGCGGCCTTCCTCGACCAGCTTCAGGGCGGCGGCCGAGACGATCGGCTTCGACAGCGAGGCGTAGCGGAAGATGGTGTCCAGCCGCACTGCCTTGCCGGCCTCGCGGTCGGCCTGGCCGGCGGCGCGCGCATAGACCGTCTCGCCATCCTTGGCGACCAGCACCACGCCGCCCACGAGCCGCTTCTCGGCCAGCGCCGCGTCGATCGCGGCGTCCATGCGCGCCTTCAGGTCCTGCGCCATCGGGGTCTCCTCGAGCCGGTCAGGCCGTCTTGATAGCCGGTTGCGGAGCTGTGCGCGACGCGAGCTTGGCTTCGATGGCGTCCAGGGCAGCGCGGTCGCCTGCGAACCGCCGGGCCGCGAAGAAGAAGCAGGGAATGGCGAGCCCCGACAGCGCCGTCAGGATCACCAGCACATGGCTGATCGGCCGCGCGTCGCCTGCCTTGCCCAGCGCGTCGATCAGGTAGCCGCCCGCCGTGCTGGAGACCCCGATCCCGAAGACGTTCACCGCCAGGATGAACGCCGCCACCGTCGTCGCCCGGATGCGCGCGGGGACCAGCTCCTGCAGGGTGGAGAGCACGATGCCGTAGACGGCGCCGCCCTGGAACGTGCGGCCGGCGACGCCCAGCCAGAAGATCCAGCCGGCGTGATCGGTGAACCGGTAGAGGACGCCCAGCGGGGTCAGGACCAGCAGCAGGACGGCCATCAGCATGGGGCGCCCTTGGCCCGTGGTCTTCAGCCACCAGTCGCCCAGCAGGCCGCCCAGGATACTGCCCGCGAACCCCACCGTGGCCGAGATCAACGCCACCTTCAGGAACAGCGGCGCCGTGGCCAGGTGCAGCTCCTCCTTCCACCACAGCGTGTCGAAGGAGGCCGCCCCGTTGATGAAATGGATCGCCAGCGCGCCCGCGAGCGTCAACACCAGGGCCGGCGAGCGCTTCATGGCCGCGCCGAACTCAGGGCCCAGCGCCAGCATGTGGCCGACCGCCCGCGCCACACGGCCGGAGGCGTGCGCCGGCCGGGCCCGTGGGTCGCGCTGCGCCCCCAAGACCACCGCCAGGACCACCCCGATCCCGCCCATCAGGAAGAAGCACGTCCGCCAGCCCAGGCTCACGCCCAAAGTGCCGGCCACGAGATAGGCCAGCGCCCCGCCCAGCGGCACGCCCGCATAGTAGAACCCCGACGCGAAGCCCATGCGCCTGGCCGGGAACCGGTCGGCCAGCATCGAGACGGCGGGCGGCGTCAGCGCCGACTCGCCCACCCCGATGGACACCCGCGGCACGGCGAACGAGACGAACCCCCGCGCCGCGCCCGAGGCCGCCGTCAGTCCACTCCAGAGGGCCAGGCCCATCGCGGCCAGCCGCGGCCGATGGGTGATGTCGGCGATCAGGCCGATCAGCGGACTGATCAGGCCGTAGAGCAGGGTGAACATCAGCCCCGAGAGCAGGCCGAACTGTCCGTTGCTGAGGTGCAGGTCCGCCTTGATCTCGTTGGCGAAGACGATGATCAGGTTGCGGTCGAGAATGTTCAGCGCGTTGAGCAGCGTCAGGAACGCCAGGAAGACGTAGGCGCTGGAGGTGACCGCCGGCTCGCGCTCGCAGCTATCGGGCGCGACCTTTTCAGCCGGCATCGTCCTCGCCCCCACCTCTGCCCGACGTGTACGGTGGCACGGATAGGCCGGCCCGCCCAGCGCGCCTCACGCCGCGCCAGACCGGCTCAAGCCGATGAGCGATTTGTCCCGGCCCGCCCGCGTGCTAGGTGCGGCGCCTTCGACGTCGAGGAACCGCTCTCTCCATGGCCCTGAAAGTCGCCATCGTCGGCCTGCCGAACGTGGGCAAGTCGACCCTGTTCAACGCGCTCACCCAGACCGCGGCCGCCCAGGCTGCGAACTATCCGTTCTGCACCATCGAGCCCAACGTCGGCGATGTGGCGGTGCCCGAGCCGCGGCTGGACGCCCTGGCGGAAGTCGCCGGCTCCAAGGAGATCATCCCCGCGCGGATCAACTTCGTCGACGTCGCCGGCCTGGTGCGTGGGGCTTCGAAGGGCGAGGGCCTGGGCAACCAGTTCCTGGCCAACATCCGCGACTGCGACGCCATCGCCTTCGTCACCCGCTGTTTCGAGGACGACGACATCACCCACGTAGAGGGCCGCGTCGACCCGCTGGCGGACCTCGACACCATCGAGACCGAGCTGATGCTGGCCGACCTGGAGAGCCTGGAGAAGCGGGTCGCCAACCTCGAGAAGCGAGCCAAGACCGGCGACAAGGAGAGCGCGCTGACGCTCAAGCTCGTCAACCTGGCGCTGACCGAGCTCAACGCCGGCCGGCCCGCGTTCCGGGCCAGGGTCTCGGCCGAGGACGAGAAGGCGTGGCGAATGCTCCAGCTGCTCACGTCCAAGCCCGCGCTCTACGTGGCCAACGTTGACGAGGCCTCGGCCGAGGCCGGCAACGCGCTCTCCGCCCAGGTCGTCAAGCGCGCGCAGGAGGACGGCGCCAAAGCCGTTGTGATCTCCGCCAAGATCGAGAGCGAGATCGCCATGCTCGACCCGCACGAACGCGCCGAGTTCCTTGAGACGTTGGGCCTTAAGGAGCCGGGCCTCAACCGGCTGATCCGCGAGGCCTATGCGCTCCTGGGCCTCCGCACCTACTTCACCGCCGGCCCGAAGGAGGCGCGGGCGTGGACGATTCCCGTAGGCGCGACCGCCCCGCAGGCCGCTGGCGTGATCCACACCGACTTCGAGAAGGGCTTCATCCGCGCCGAAGTGATCCGATGGGACGATCTGGTTCGCCTCGGCAGCGAGGCCAAATGCCGCGAGGCAGGCAAGGTC
>JBJMQX010000156.1:0-55740 GCA_045802455.1 Phenylobacterium sp.
GCACGAACCCGGACTTCTGCCCGCTCGTGCACCGCGACGTGGTTGGCACGATCCGCTCCACCACCGGCTTCGTGAAGGACACCGAGCTGAACCAGGGCGGCCTGCACACCTCCGGCATCGATGTCTCGGCCGGCTACCGGACGGGGCTCGACACGTTCGGCATCCAGAACATGGGCTCGCTCAGCTTCAACCTGGTGGGCACCTGGCTCGACAAGCTCGAGACGACAGTGCTGAACGGTCAGCCGGCGATCGACTGCGTCGGGCTTTATGGCGCGACCTGTTCGACGCTCGGCGGCTCGATCAACCCGAACCCGAAGTGGCGCCACAAGTTCCGGGTGACCTGGACCACGCCCTTCGAATACGGCGCGTTCGGCAACCTCGCGCTCTCGGCCCAGTGGCGCTACTTCTCGGAAGTGAAGCTGGACGCGTTCAACAGCCAGCCCGCGCTGAACAACCCCGACGGCCAGTTCCCGACTGACGCCAAGCTGGGCGCGCGCAGCTACCTGGACCTGCTGGCGACCTTCAAGGTGAAGGACAACTATTCCTTCCGCGTCGGCGTGAACAACGTGCTGGATCAGGATCCGCCGCTGACGGGCGCCAACAACTGCCCGGCCGGCCCCTGCAACCAGAACGTCTATGCCCAGATGTACGACACCCTGGGCCGCTACATCTTCGTGGGGCTGACCGCCGACTTCTAAGGCGGGCCACACGCACAAGGAAATGGGGCGGCGGAGCGATCCGCCGCCCCTTTTTTCTACCGGCGCTCCGCGAACGTCGAGACGCCGAAAATCGCTTTCAGCTGTGGATTTTTATACATTTATTATATCCACTCTGGTTCCCTGAGGTTACCGTCCGATCTCTGCAGTGCAAGCGTGGTGGCTCATCGATGGAAAAGACACGGGATCAGGCTGAACAGACCAGCGGCGTGCAAGGCCGCAGTTTCGCGAAGGGCATCGCCGAGCTGGCGCTGACGCTGGAGCTCACCGGCCAGGCCGAAAGCGCCACCGCGCTCGAAGCCGCAGCGGGCGAGTTCGCGCAGGGCCGCGGCATTCCCCGATCCACCCTCAAGAGATGCGCCTCCGAGGCGCGCGCGCTCATCGAGCACGCCCATTCGAGCGGCGCTGTCGCCGAACTCGTCAGCCGCTCGGAAGGCGAAGAGTGGCGGCTGCAACAGGCGCTGGCGGCCTGGCTCGACGAAACGAGCTTGCCGGCGGTGCTCAAGCAGCGGGCCCTGCGCCTCAACCGCAGCCGCGGCGGCCGCCCGTCGTCGCAGACGCGCACCTTGCGAGCCGTCGAGGAACTGCTGGAGTTCGCCCGGGCGGGGCGGCCGGACGCCCTGGACGAGCTGCGCTCGATCCGCGCGCTGTTCGATACCGACCGGGCGCCGCTTCCGTCCCGATCCTGAGCGCCTGCTGACAGCTTGACGGCGCGATCTTTGCCGCCCACGCGTTCGTGATCTTCCGCCCCCGGTTTTCCGGGCGTAGGGTTTTCACCATCAGGGCGGCGCTGGCCCCTGACACGGTCCGCGACCGCCCCAAACCCGCGCCTGGATCGCCCGATCCGTCGTTGCTTCCCGGACGGGCGCCCCTGGCGCCCAAGGTGATGGGAGACGACCACCATGCCTATCCAAACAGCGGGGTCCGTGCGCGCTCTTGCGCTCGTGGGCCCCACAAGCGGCGGCAAGACCACCCTGATGGAAGCCTTGCTGCAGGCGACCGGCGCCGTGGATCGGCGCACCGGCGCGGAGATGGTGGGGGATTCAAGTCCCGAGGCGCGCGCCCGCGGCCATTCGGTTGAGCTGAACCTCGCCGGCTTCGATTTCATGGGCGACCGCTACTCGGTCGTCGACTGTCCCGGCTCCTTGGAATTCTGCGCCGACCTGGACGCCGCCCTGCCGGCGGTCGACCTCGCCGTAGTGGTGGCCGAGCCCGATCCGGCCAAGGCCGCCCTGCTGCAGCCGACCCTGCGCGAGCTGGAACGCCTGGGCGTGCCGCACGCGCTCTTCATCAACAAGATGGACCAGGCCCGCGGCTCGCTGCCCGAGCTCCTGGCCGCGCTGGCGCCCGCCAGCTCCGCGCCGCTGGTCGCCCGCCAGATCCCCACCTGGGACGGTGAGAAAGTCACCGGCTACATCGACCTGGCGCTCGAGCGCGCCTTCGTCTACCGGGCCGGCGAGGCCTCGACCCAGGTGGAGATCCCCGGCGACCTGCAGGACGCCGAGGGCGAAGCGCGGTTCCACATGCTGGAGCAGATCGCCGACTTCGACGACGAACTGCTCGAACAGCTGCTCAGCGACGTGACGCCGAGCCGCGACGCGGTGTTCGCCGATCTCGTGCGCGAGATGAACGACGGGCTGATCGTGCCGGTCTTCTTCGGCTCGGCGGTGAACGGCTTCGGCGTGCGCCGGCTCTTGAAGGCCCTGCGCCACGAATGCCCGCTGCCCGCCCGCGCCGCCGAGCGTATCGGCATCGAGGCCGGGGCCTATGTGCTGAAGGCCGCGTATGCCGGCCAATCGGGAAAGCTCGCTTACGCGCGGGTGTTCGGCAAACCCCTCGCCGACGGGTCCGACCTGATCCTGCCGGATGGCGAGCATTGCCGGGCCGGCGGGCTCTCCGCGGTGCAAGGCGGGGCGTTGAAGAAGATCGCCACGGCCGCGGTCGGCGAAGTCTGCGCCATCGGCAAGGTGGAGGCCGCGCGGCCGGGGCAGATCCTGTCGACCACCGGCCAGCCACAGCAGGTGAAGGCCGCGGCCCACGCCCGCCGACCGCTGTTCGCCGTCGCGCTCTCGGCCACCAACCGCAAGGACGACGTCCGGCTCTCGGGCGCCCTCGCGAAGCTGATCGAGGAAGATCCGGGCCTGTCGCTGACGCACGACCCCGAGGCGCACCAGATGCTGCTGGCTGGCCAGGGCGAGGGGCACGTGCGGCTGGCGCTGGAGCGGCTGCGCCGCCGGTTCGGGGTGGAGATCGACACCGCCCAGCCGAAGACGCCGTACCGCGAGACGATCTCGCGCGGCGTGACCCAGCGCGCGCGCCACAAGAAGCAGTCCGGCGGGCACGGCCAGTTCGCCGACGTGACGGTCGAGATCAAGCCCCTGCCCCGCGGCTCCGGCTTCGTGTTCAGCCAGCGCGTGGTCGGCGGCGCGGTGCCGAAGCAGTGGATCCCCGCCGTCGAGCAGGGCGTCCGCGACGGGCTGGAGAAGGGCCCGCTGGGCTTCCCGGTCACCGACCTGGAGGTCACCCTGATCGACGGCCAGACCCACAGCGTCGACTCCTCGGAAATGGCGTTCCGCCTGGCCGGGCGCCTCGCGATGGAAGAGGCCCTGCCGCAGTGCGGCTCCGTGCTGCTGGAGCCGATCGAGAAGCTGACGGTCTATTCGCCCTCGCCAAGCGCCTCGAACGTCACCTCGGCGCTGACCGCGCGCCGCGGGCAGATCCTGGGGCTTGCGCCCCGGGAGGACTGGCGCGGCTGGGAGCGGATCGACGCCTACCTGCCGCAATCCGAGCGCCAGGGCCTGATCGCTGAGCTCCGCGGCCTGACCCAGGGCCTGGGCGCCTTCGAGGCCGACTTCGACCACATGGCGGAGCTCACCGGCCGCCTCGCGACCGAAGCCAGCCAGGCGGCGCGGCCACACGCCTGATCCAGGTTCCTCCCCTGTCCTGAAGAGGACGGGGGAGGCGCCGAACCGGGTTACGTTCGCGTCAACGGTACGCTAGCCTCCGGCTGAAACGCGGGATGACACCGCGCGAGTTCGGGGAGGTTTGGAATGGCTACGGCCGCTGGCGCGAAATCCGCGCCGAAATTGAACATCGGCAAGATCGCGTTCACCTCGCTCGCGGCCTCTTCGATCGAATGGTACGACTTCTTCATCTACGGCACCGCCGCAGCGCTGGTGTTCCCGAAGCTGTTCTTCGCCTCGACGCTGCCGCCGGCGGTGGCGCAGATCGCGGCCTTTTCGACATTCGCCGTGGGCTTCATCGCCCGGCCTGTGGGCGGGGTGGTGTTCGGCCACTTCGGCGATCAGATCGGCCGCAAGCGCGCCCTGGTGACCGCGCTGCTGATCATGGGCCTGGCGACCACCTCCATCGGCCTTCTGCCCTCCTACGCGAGCATCGGCGTCGCCGCACCGATCCTGTTGATCGTGCTGCGCTTCCTGCAGGGGCTGGCGGTCGGCGGCCAATGGGGCGGCGCGGCCCTGCTCGCCATCGAGAACGCGCCCAAGCACCGCCGCGGCTTCTTCGGCAGCTTCGCCCAGTTGGGCGTGCCCGCGGGCCTGGTGCTGGGCAACGGCATCTTCCTCCTGATGGGCTCCTTCGTGGCGCCGGACGCCTTCCTGGAGTGGGGCTGGCGCATCCCGTTCCTGCTCTCGATGGCGCTGGTCGGGCTGGGGCTCTATGTGCAGCTGAAGCTCGAGGACACCGCCGACTACCAGGCCCTGCAGGCCCTCGAGGCCAAGAAGCAGGCCGAGGCGGTCAAGGCGCTGGCGGCGGAGAAGGCCGTCAGCCTGGACAAGGCCCGGGCGATCCTGCGGGCGGAGAAGTCGTCGCCGATCCTGCGGGTGCTCGCCAGGCACCCCAAGGAAATCCTGCTGGCGGCCGGTTCGTTCGTGGCCGCCAACGGCACCTTCTATGTCATGGTCACCTATTCGGTGAGCTATGCCACAAAGGTCCTGCATGTGCCGCGTCCGACCATCCTGTGGGCCGTGCTGCTGGGCAGCCTGATCTCCGCGCCGGCGCTGCCGCTGCTCTCGGCGCTCTCGGACCGCGTCGGCCGCCGCAGCGTGTTCCTGACCGGCGCGCTGCTCGCGGGGCTCTGGTCGTTCCCGTTCTTCCTGCTGCTGAACACCGGCGCCTTCCCGGCCATGCTGCTGGCGATCCTGGTCGGCTCGATCTTCAACAATTGCATGTACGGCCCGCAGGCGGCCTTGATGACCGAGCTGTTCTCGACCGAGTTCCGCTACTCCGGCGCTTCGCTCGGCTATCAGATCGGGGCGATCTTCGGCGGCGGGTTCGCGCCGATCATCGCCGAGGCGCTGCTGGCCAAGTATCACGTCTCGACGCCGATCTCCGTCTACATGGCCGTGCTCTGCACCGTGTCGTTCCTGTCGATCGTGATCCTGGGCGAGACCTACAAGCGCGAGCACCGCATCGCCGAGAAGGCCGCAGCCTAGGTCTACCGGCTCGCGGTCTGCGCGCCGCCCCGCCAGTCGGCCGCGGTCGCCGTGTAGAGCTGGACGAGGTCGGTCATGCGCAGGCCCTGCGCCTGCACCAGCGTGCGTCGCGAGCGGTTCAGCGACCGCTGCGCGTCGACCACGTTGATCAGCGGCGCCCCGCCCAGCCGGTAGGCGTTCTGGGCGTCCTTCAGGTTGGCCTCGGCGGCGTCGACCGACTGCTGCAGCGAGGCGATCGACTGCTGGTCGGCCCCGAGGTTCGACAGCACGTCGGACACCTGGGCGAAGGCGCGCAGCACCGTCTGCTGATACCGCGCGAGCGAGGCGCGGGCCTCGGCCTCCGCGGCCTGGCGGTTGGCCTTCAGCGTGCCCCCGTGGAAGATCGGCGCGGTCGCGCCGGCCAGCAGGTTCCAGCCGCTGGAGGCGTAGTTGAACAGGTTCTGTGGCTGGATCGCCGCCTGAGTCAGGTTCGCCGACAGCCGGATGTCCGGGTATTGGCTCGCGACGGCGACGCCGATCGCGGCGGTCGCGGCATGCATCTCCGCCTCGGCGGCGAGGATGTCGGGCCGCTGCCGCACCAGCTGCGAGGGCAGGCTCACCGGAATTTCGGCCGGGATCGAGAGGCGCGCGAGGTCGAAGTCCGGCGGGGCCCATTCGGAGGGCGCCTTGCCGGCCAGCAGCGCCATCTGGTGCCGCGCGAAGTCGAGTTGGCGAACCAGCGGCGGCAGCAGCGCCTGGTCGTCGGCGAGCTGCGCAATGCCGCCGGAAATCGCCGAGGCGGATTCCCCGCCCGCGGCCTGGGCGCGGCGCACCATGTCGATGACCCGCTGGTCGCCGGCGATGATCTCCTGCACCGCCGCGATCTCGGCCCGGAGCCCCGCGATGCGCATCGCCTGCAGCGCCACGTTCCCGGAGAGGCTCAGGTAGGCGGCGTCGGCCTGGCGCGCGGCCTCCTCGGCCTGCGCCTGGGCGCGCTCGGTCGCGCGCTTGTGGCCGCCGAACAGGTCAAGGTCGTAGCTGACCGTGCCGCCGACCGAGAACAGGTTGATCGTCGGGCTCGGGAAGCCCGAGAAGCCGAACGCCTGGGTGTTGATCCGCTCGCGCTGGGCCGAGGCGTTGGCGTCGACCTGCGGGGCCTGCGCGCCGCGGACGGCGGCGGCCTGCGCCTGGGCGCGCTCCAGAGTGGCGCGGGCCTCGGCGACGCTCGGGCTGTCGGCCAGCGCCTGGCGGATCGCCGCGTCTAGCTCGGGCGATCCGAACGCCTGCCACCACGGGCCGGCCGTCCGCGCGTCGGGCGAGAGCCGCACGCCCGGCGCGGCGGGATCGCCCTTCATGGCGTAGGAGGCCCCGGCCGCGCCCGGGGCCGGACTGGGCGGCTTGAAGTTCGGCCCGACGGTGGCGCAGGCGCTGAGCGCGAGCGCCGTCCCGGCGGCCAGGATCAGGCGGAGGGGTCTAGTCGACAGCGGCATGGATCTGGTCTCGGTCCGCGGAACGCCGCGGCTTGCGCATCAGCAGCAGCATCGGCATGCAGGCGATGGTGATGAGGAACATCAGGCGGAAGTCGTCGACGTAGGCGACCATGGTGGCCTGGCGGGTGATCTCGCCGTTCAGCGACATCAGCCCGCCGACCGTCGAGGTATCGAACATCCTGGGCAGCGTCGCGCGCACGACGGGGTCGGTAGGCACGATCTTCCCGGCTAGCGAGGCGTGCATCGTCTGGGTGTTGGCGACCACCAGGGCGTTCATCACCGAGATACCCACGCTGGAGCCCAGGTTGCGGATCAGGGTGTAGACGCTGGAGCCTTCCGGCCGCAGGTGCGGCGGGATGGTCGCGAAGGCGAGCGTCGAGAGCGGCACGAACAAGAGGCCGATGCCGAGCCCCTGGATGATCCCGGACCAGATGAACGGGCCCTCGCCCATCGACAGGTCGAAATGCATCATCTGCCAGAGCGCCACGCAGCTCAGCGACAGCCCGGCGAACAGGATCAGGCGGGTGTCCACACGGCCAACCAGCCGGCCGACGATGAACATCGCCGCAAACGAGCCGATGCCGCGCGGCATGCTGACCAGGCCCGAGGTCAGCACCGGGTAACCCATCAGCGTCTGCATCATCGGCGGCAGCAGCGCCATCGTCGAGAACAGCAGGATGCCGATGAAGAAGCCGAAGATCGAGGCGGTCACGAAGTTGCGGTCGCGCAGCAGCGCCCGGTCGAAGAACGGATGCGCCGTGGTGAAGGTGTGGATCGTGAAGACCCACAGGCCCACGCCCGCCAGGATCAGGTCGATCCAGATCTCGCGCGAGTGGAACCAGTCCTGCGACGGGCCGCGGTCCAGCAGCATCTGGAAGGCGCCGATGAACAGCGTCAGCATGCCGAAGCCGAGGAAATCGAACCGCTTGGCCTTGCGCGTACGGTCGCCGGAGATGAACAGGAAGACGCCGAGGAAGGCCAGGATGCCGACCGGCAGGTTGATGTAGAAGCACCAGCGCCAGGACATGTTCTCGGTGAACCAGCCGCCCAGCGCCGGCCCCAGGATCGGGCCGAGGATGGCGCCCGCCCCCCAGATCGCCATGGCCTGGCCGTGCTTCTCCGGCGGGTTGATGTCCAGCAGCACCGACTGCGACAGCGGGATCAGCGCCGCCCCGCCCAGGCCCTGCAACAGGCGGAAGAGCACGATCTCCGGCAGGCTGGTGGCGATGCCGCAGAGCATCGAGGCGACCGTGAACACGCCGATCGAGATCAGGAACATCCGCTTGCGGCCCACGCGGTCGGCGAGCCAGCCGGCGAGCGGCGTCATCACCGCCGCCGAGACGATGTAGGAGGTCAGGACCCAGGTGATCTGCTCCGGGCTCGCCGACACCGAGCCCTGCATGTGCGGCAGGGCCACGTTGGCGATGGTCGTGTCCAGCGAGTTCATCACCGTCGCCAGCATGATCGAGATGGTGATCGGCCAGCGGTTCTTGGCGTCGTGTTGGGTGACCATGGCTGTCGCGAGCCGGCGGCTCAGCCCGGGCGGCCGGGCGCGCGCACGTCGACCTTCACCTTGGCCGACAGGCCGGCGCGGGCCGCCATGCCGGGCGGCGGCTTGTCGAAGTCGATCCTGACCGGCAGGCGCTGCACCACCTTGACCCAGTTGCCGGTGGCGTTCTGCGCCGGCAGCGCCGAGAACGCCTGGCCGGTGCCCGGCGAGAAGCTCGCCACATGGCCGGTGATGTTGGCGTCCGGATAGGCGTCGACCTTGATCGAGACGGGCTGGCCGACCTTCATGTGGGCGAGCTGGTCTTCCTTGAAGTTGGCCTCTATCCAGGGCTGGCCGGACAGCAGCCAGAACGCGGTCTGCGAGGCGTTCAGGTAGGTCCCGACCGGCATCTGCTCCACGCGGGTGACGATGCCGTCGGAGGGCGCGACGACGGTCGTGTAGGACATGTTGAGCCGAGCCCGTTCGAGCTGGGCCTGGGCCTGCATCACCGAGGGCGAGGCGCCCGCCGGCTGGTTCGGGTTGCCGCCGAGGTTGGCGAGCGCCTGCGCGGCCTGCTGCTGGGCGGCGGCGAGCTGGTCGCGGGCCTGCTGGGCGACGTGCTGGGCCTGGTCCAGCTGGGCCTGGGAGGACACGCCGACGGTCACCAGCTGGCGCTGCCGCGCGGCCTCCTTGGTGGCGTAGGCGATGGTCTCCTGGGCCGCCTTCACGTTCGCCTGCTGCTGCTGGTAGGCAGCCTGCAGCGCGCGCTGGCGCTGGGCGGCGTCGGCGACCTGGGCCGCGGCCGCCTGCTCGGTGGCGACCATGTCGCGCGCGTCCAGCTTGAACAGCACCTGGCCGCGCCGGACGAACTGGTTCTCGTGCACATAGATGTCGGTGACGCGGCCGCCGATCGAGGGCGCCACGGGGACCTTGGCGATCTGCACGTAGGCGTTGTCGGTGGCTTGGTAGTGGCCGCCAGTGATCATGAAATAGGCCACCACCGCCATGATCGCGAGCGGCCCGCCGACGATCAGCGGCCAGCGGAGGCGGCGGAAAAGGCTGGGCTTCAAGGCCGGGTCGACCTCGGCGTTGCCGCGCAGCGGTATGACTTCCGGTTCGCTCACCAACGCGAGCCCCTCTCGGTTACGAACGGCGCAAATGGGGACAGCGGACGCCGGCCCTGTGGGCCGCGCCGGCATTCCCGTCCCGACCTCAGATAGTTTGGCTCCCCCGATGATCCTAATGATAAGTAGTCACGCGACAAATGAACCTGGCTCATGAACCTAGACCTCAACCTGCTGCGGGTGTTCGACGTGCTGTTGGAGGAGCGCAGCGTCACGCGGACCGGGGCGCGGCTGGGCCTGACGCAATCGGCGGTTAGCCATTCGCTGAACCGGCTGCGCTACGTGCTGGACGACGAGCTCTTCGTGCGCGGGCCGGCCGGAATGCAGCCGACGCCGCGCGCGGTGGAGATGGGACCGCAGGTGCATGCCGCCTTGAACCAGCTACAGGCGGCCCTGGCTCCCTCGGACTTCCATGCGCTTACCAGCGAGCGGCGATTCGCTGTCGTCGCGGGCGCCTATGCCAGCGCGGTGATCGCACCGGAACTGGCGGCGCGGTTGGCCGAGGCGGCGCCGCAGGCGGAGCTCGCCATAGAGGAATACGGCAACGACGTGCTGGAGCGGCTGGACTCGCGGCGCGCCGATTTCCTGCTCGGCAGCGTCCTGGCCGCCCCGGACCGCTTCGCCCGGGAGACCATCCTGACCGAGGAGCTGGTCTGGGTCGTCCGCTCGGGCCATCCACGTTTCGAGGGCGGAGCCACGGACATGCGGACTCTGGTCTCGGTGCCGCACATCGTCATCGCCCGGCCGATCCCGGGCATCGTCGAGGGCGCCGGGGGCGACCGCCGGGCCTTCATCAGCCGCGCCAGCTGGGAAGACGCCGGAGCCCTGGAAGCGGCGCTCGCCAACGCCGGCCTGACCCGGCGCGTGGGCGCGACGGTGCCGGACAACTATACGGCGCTGATCATGGCCGTTCGGACCGACATGGCGACGCTGATCCCGCGCCGGCTGGCGCTGCTCTCGGCCCAGGGCGGGCGGGTCAAGCTGGTCGAGCCGCCCTACGCCTCGCCGCCGGTGGACATCGGCGTGGTCTATCTGAAGGACCGGATTGCCGACCCGGCCATCGCCTGGCTGCGCGACCAGATTCGCGCCGTGGCGGCCGGACTGTAGGGTGGCGCCCATGCGCCAGCGCCTCGCCCTCACCACCCTCCTCGTCCGCGACTACGACGACGCCCTGGACTTCTACGTCGGTCGGCTGGGCTTCGAGCTGGTCGAGGACACCGAACTGGACCGCAGCAAGCGCTGGGTGGTCGTTCGGCCGAAGGGCGGCGACGCCGGCCTGCTGCTCGCCAAAGCGGACGGGGCGGTGCAGGCGGCCCGGGTCGGCGACCAGGCGGGAGGCCGGGTGATGCTGTTCCTGGAGACCGACGACTTCGAGCGCGACCACACCCGGATGCGCCGGGCCGGCGTCCGCTTCGTCGAAGCGCCGCGCCATGAGCCCTATGGCGTCGTGGCGGTCTTCGAGGACCTCTACGGCAACCGCTGGGACCTGATCCAGCCGCGCCTAGAGCCTGGAGGTCGCTAGCTTGGTGTCGGCGCGGCTCCAGGCGTCGGCGAAGGCCTTGCGGGCCCGCTCGGCTTCGGCGGTCTTGCCCTGCGCCTGCAGCGCCAGCACCAAACCGTTCAGCGCCCAGCCGTCGTCGCGATAGGTCTTCAGGCTCTCGCGGTAGACCGCCTCGGCCTCGGCCGGCCGCTTGGCGTCCAGCAGCGCCGCTCCCAGCAGGTGGGCGGTGGGCTGATGCCAATAGGGCGGCTCGGTGTAGGGCAGCGCCGTCTCGAGCTTCTCCGCCGCCTGGAACTTCGCCACCGCGCCGGGCAGGTCACCCGAGGTCCGGGCGATCTCGGCGTCCAGCAGGGCAAGCGCCAGCTCGACCATCGGCTTCGCCGGCAGGCCGGCCGCATCGTATTTCTTGAAGCTCGCCTTGGAGAGCGCCGCGAGGTTCTTGCGGTCGGTCCGGGCCTTCTCCAGCTGCCCTGTGTTGGCGAACGCGAAGCCGCGGGCGTAGTAGGCGATCGCTCGGTCCAGCAGCAGGGCCTTCCCCGGCAACGGCTCGGCCAGTACCGCCGGCCACTTGCCGAAGCGAAGGTCGGTCGTCAGCGGGGTGAAGGCGTAGAGCTCGCCCTGCGGCATCTGCTTGGCGAGGTTCACGGCGTCCACCGCCTTGACCAGCCGCCGCGCCGCGTCGATCGCCGCGCCATAGCGGCCCTGCATCTCCGACGAGGTCCACAGGAAGTGGATGTTGTGGCCGTAGTAGCCGGCGGGATAGTAGCCTTGCGCCCGGCAGGCGGCGATGTAGGCCTCGTCCACCTTGGCGGCGTCCTCGTTGACCCGCGCGGCGTCGGCGTAGCGGCCGACGCGATAGTAGATGTGGCTGGGCATGTGCACGATGTGGCCGGCCTCGGGCATCAGCTTCAGCAGCACGTCGGCGGCGTGCTCGGCCCGCTCGGGTGTCGTCGAGGCCTCCACCGCGTGGATGTAGAGGTGCAGCGCGCCGGGATGCTCCGGCCCTTGCCTGATGACGCTCTCCAGCGTCGAGACGATCTCGCCCCCGTGGCCCTTGGGCTTGGCGCCGTCGGCCTGCCAGTAGTCCCACGGCTGGGTGTCCATCATCGCCTCCGCGTAGAAGGTCCCGGCGTCGAGGTCGGAGGGGTTGTCGCGCCAGAGCTTGCCCATCGCCTGGGCGTAGGCCTCGTCCAGGGCGTGGCGGTCGGCCTTGGCGTCCTTCGAATAGCGGATCGCCAGCGCGTCGATCCAGGCGCGCTCGCGCGGCGTCGCCTTGACCTCCAGGCGCGTCGCCTGCTGCAGCGCCTGCCAGGCAGGGGCCACGGCGTCCGGCGGCATCGGCAGGTTGATGTTCGGGCCCAGCGCGACGGCCACGCCCCACCAGCACATGGCGCAGTCCGGATCGAGCCTCGCGGCCTCGCGGAACGAGCGGATCGCCTCGGCGTGGTTGAAGCCGAACAGCAGGTTGACGCCCTGGTCGAAGAACATCTGGCTGCGCGGGGTCTTGGTCGAGATCGCCATGTGGTGCGACCCCAGGCCCTTGAACACCGGCGCGCCCTTCTTGTCGGCCTGCCCCGCGTAGACGGAAGGCATGGGCGAAAGCGGGATCCCCATGCTCATCGGCGCCGACATCTGCATGCCGGCCATCTTGTCCGCCGGCCGGTCCGTGGCGCTCTGGGCGTGCGCCCCGCCTGTGGCGAGGCCGGCAGCCGCGACGGCCGCCGCGAACAATCTGGAATTCATCGTGCGCCCCCATCCGAGTGGCGGCCGCCCGCAATGGCCGCCCCGCTTGCTGGCGCGCCGGTGTCGAGCCGGGCGGGCCAGGTCAGAGCGTCAGCACAGCATGGAACGTGGCGGCAGGCCAGCCGCAGATAACCGCGTTACCTGTGGCTTACGCGGTGACGTCGAGGATCGCGCCGGGCGTGCGGGGCTCAGGGCCGCGCTTGGCTGTGGAATCGACGGGCGCCGAGCCGTTCACAGGCGAGACTCCCCCAGGGGTCTGAGTATCGGCTGGCGCCTTGAGGACGCCGCCCAGGACGACCGCCGGGCCGCGCCCACCAGCGTCCGTCTTGTTGACGCCGAACGGTCCGTCCTTGGGGTGCTGCGGGTCGATGTTGCGCTGGAAGGCGACATCGGTGCAGTTGTGGCAGACGTAGCCGTTGACGACGTCCATGGGCTTCTCCCCGGCCGGTGGAGCGCATCTATCCCGACCGGGGTTAAATCCCGCTGAACGGCGTTACGCCGGCTGCGGCTGGGGCTGCTGCTGGGCGATCAGAGCGTCGTCGATCTCGCGGGCCCGGACCGCCGCGGGGCGGTTGAACAGCCGGTCCCAATAGGCGGTGAACGCGGGGCGCTTGTCGATCGAGCCGAACTGCATGCCCCAGCCGATCTGCGAGCCGACATAGACGTCGGCGGCGCTGAACTTGCCGCCGGCGATGTACTCCTTGCCCTTCACCGCCCCCTCGAGCGCGTCAAGGGTATCGGCGAGCGAACCGAAGCCCGCCATGCGCTTCTGGTCCTCCTTGGGCTCGAAGCCCAGGCTTCGGGCGGTGACCGCGGCCTCGACGCAGCCCGCGGCGAAGAACAGCCAGCGATAGTAGTCGCCGCGCTCGCCGGTCGGCGGCGCCAGGCCGGCTTGCGGGAAGGCGTCGGCCAGGTAGGCGCAGATCGCCGCGCCTTCGGTCACCACCACGTCGCCATGGGTGATCGCCGGGATCTTGCCCATCGGATTGATCGCCAGGTACTCCGGCCCCTTCAGCGTCGTGGCGTAGTCGAGCACCACCGTCCGATAGGGTTGGCCCACCTCCTCCAGCATCCAGCGCACGATGCGGCCCCGCGACATTGGGTTCGTGTAGAAGACCAGTTCCTTCGCCATGGGATGCTCCTTCGCTTGGCGGCTTTCGGCCACCCTGCCCCGCCGTTGCTGACAGCATCATGTCAGCAAGGCGGCGGGCGAGTCACGACACCGCGACGGCTGCGCGGCGGCCGGGCAGGCCGCGCAGGTAGAGCTCGGCCAGAATGAGGTTGGGGACCCAGGCCAGCCATGAGATCGCGCGGTAGGACGCCAGCGGATAGAGGCCCGCGAGCTGGGCGACCGGCATGTATATGCGCAGGGTGACCGCCGCGAACGTGAGCGCAAAGGAGCGGATCATCCATTCGCGGTGCTCGGCGTAGCGGCCCGTCATCGCCAGCCGCAGGCCCTGCGCGTTGACGCCCATCCAGACCACCGCCAGCAGGCCGAAGCCGGCGCGGGCGATCGGCCCGGCCGTGCTGCCGCTGGCGATCAGCAGGCCCGCTGCGCCGCCGACCAGGCAGCAGAAGACATAGGTTCGCCCGATCCAGCGGTGCACGCGCGGCCAGCGGGCGCGGACGCCGGCGATGAACTGCCAAGGCCCGGCGATCAGCGCCGTGGCCGCCAGGCCCGCGTGGACCCACAGCCAGGGGTGCGCCATCGGGTTGTCGGTGAGCTGCTTATGCGCCGGGATCGCCGGAACGAAATAGCGATAGGACACCAGCGCGGTCAGCACGCTCAGGACGGCGCCCAGCCACCACAGAGTCTTGCTCATCACCGGATTCACGTCACGCCTCCTCGTTGGACGCGACGGAAAGGGCCACGGGCACGGGTCGGCTGGCGAGGGGCCTTGCCGTGAACGGCGCCATTTCTGCGCGAATGGGGACGCGGGTTTCGCGAGGCGTGGCAAGATCGCGCGAGTCGCGACTAGCGGAGGGGCGGATGCCCGCGGTGGGCGAGCGAAGGGACCTCATCAGGGATCTTATCCTGCTGGTCGGCGCCGGCCTGGTCCTGGCCGCGCTGGGCCCCTTCGGCAGCATCAGCGCGAGCGCGCTGGTGCGGTTCCTGTACTGGCCGGGCGTGATCGTGGGCGGCGGCCTCATCGGCATCGTCATCGACGAGTTCAGCGGCCGGCGGCTCACCAATCCGTGGGTGCGGTGGATTGTCGTTTCGGTCGCGATGACCCCGTTCGTCAGCGTGTTGGTGTTGCTCGCGTCCTGGTGGGCTTTCGGCCCGCCGCAGACCCACGACATTCTCGGCGGCCTGCTCTGGCAGGTATTCGTGATCGCCGCCCCGCTGATGGCCGTGCGCCAGCTGATCTCGCGGCGTCCTGCACGGGCGCTCGAGCCCGAGGGCGAGCCGGCCGATGCCGCGTTCCGCCAGCGGCTCTCGGCCCGCCGGCGCCAGGCGCGGCTGATCGCCGTCGAGGCGGAGGACCACTACCTGCGGATCCACACCGACGCCGGCTCGGAGCTGATCGCCATGCGCTTCGCCGACGCCGTGGCCGAGCTGGCCGGCGTCGCCGGCTTCCAGACCCATCGCTCCTGGTGGGCGGCGGCCGACGCCATCGAAGGCGTCCGCTGGAGAAAGGGCGGCGGCGAGTTGCGCCTGGCCGGCGGGCTGAGCGTCCCGGTCAGCCGCACCTATGCCGCGCAGCTGAAAGCCGCTGGCTGGTTCTAGACCTGGGTGGCCACCCACTCCGAAACATGCCGCTCCAGCACGGTCAGCGGCATGGCGCCGGAGAGCAGCACCGCGTCGTGGTAGGCGCGCAGGTCGAACTTCGGCCCCAGCTTGGCCCTCGCCTGCTCGCGCACCTTCACCCAGACGGTGTGGCCCACCTTGTAGCTGTTGGCCTGGCCGGGGCCGGCGAAATAGCGCTCGACCTCGCGCTGGGCGCGGCTCGCGGTATTGCCGAAGGTGTCGACCATGTATCGGGTGGCCTCCTCGCGGCTCCAGCGCTTCCAGTGGATGCCGGTGTCGGTGACCAGGCGCGCGGCGCGGAACAGCATCGACTGCAGGTAGCCGGCCTCGCCGAGCGGATCGAAGTCGTTGGCGCCCATCTCCTGGGCCAGCTGCTCCGCATAGAGCGCCCACCCTTCGGAAAAGGCCGAGAAGCCGAAGCCCGCTCGGCGGATGATCGGGATCTGGGTGGATTCCTGGGCCAGCGCGATCTGCAGGTGGTGGCCGGGCACGGTCTCGTGGTGCGCCAGCGTCCAGTGATTGTAGCGCGGCCAGTCGCTGGTCTCCTTGAGGTTGATGTAGAAGGCCGCGGGACGTGAGCCGTCGAGCGCGGCGGAATTGTAGTAGCCGTTGGCCGCCCCATCCTGGATGAACACCGGCACGCGGCGCACCTCGACCTTGGCCTTGGGCAGGGTGCGGAACGCCTTCGGCAGGATCTTCTGGACCTCGACGATATGGTCGTTGAGCAGCTTCAGCATCTCGGCCCGGCCGGCGTCGGTGGGCGGGAAGACCTGGTCCGGCCGGTTGTTGAGCGCCATCAGCCGCTGGCCGACCGAGCCCTGGGTCATCCCCTGCTTCCTAAGGATCGCGTCGAGCCGGCCGGAGATCTCCGCCACCTGGTCGCGGCCCAGCTGGTGGACCTCGGCCGGCGTGTAGTTGGTGGTGGTCGAGGCCTTCACGCAGTCGGCGTAATAGGCGTCGCCGTTCGGCAGGCTCCAGACCGCCGCGTTCGGCTTGGCCTTGGTGCGCACCGCCTGCATACCGGCCATCTGGCGGTCCAGCGCCGGGAAGATCTCGCCCTGCACGATCTTCGTCGCACGCGCCGCCCAGTCGCCGGGCAGGTTGGCGGCCTGCGCCTTCTTCGCCAGCGCCGTGACCATGATCGTCCGCTCGGCGGGCTGCTCGCGCAGCGCCTTCATCTGGCCGATCGCCAGGTCGCAGATGAACTGAGCGGGGATCGCGCCCATGGCCACGTCCTGCCGCTGCCGCGAAAGGTCCTCGTCCATGGCGCGGACAAAATCGTGCAGGCGCGAGAGGTAGGCTTCGGCGTCCGCCGCATCGGAAACGCGGTGCTGGCTGTCGAGGAAGTCCGGGACCGACTGGTAGGCGCCGGACTGCTGGCTGATCACGTACGGTCGGAAGTTGCCGCCGGTGTCTCCGAACTTCCACTTCGAGCCGGCGTCGACGGCCTGCTGCTGCTGGTAGGTGACGACGTCGAGGTCGACCTTGGCGCTCTCGGAAAGCTTGGCGCGATCGATCGCCTTCAGCTGCGAGAGCCAGCCCCGCGAGCGCTCCAGCCGGCGCGCCTTCGCGGCGTTGGAGTTGTCGTCGAGCCGCGACTTCAGCGGCGCGCGCCGGCCCTTGTCGAGGCCGAGCGAGGTTGCGAACCGCGGGCTGTCGTCCACCAGGGTCTCGAACATGGCATCGAGCTGGGCGCGCAGCCGGGCGTCCTCGGAGCCGGTCTGCGCCAGCGCCGGCGCCGCCGTCAGCAGAGCCGCCCCCGCGCTCGTCGCGAGGAAGCTGCGGCGATCGATAGACTTCATGTTTTCAGGCCTTTGCGCGTTCTGCCTCGACGCGGTGCGAGGCGATGTAGCTGTTGACCACCCGCTCCAGCACGGTCAGCGGCATGGAGCCGGCCAGCAGGACGGCGTCGTGGAACTGGCGGATGTCGAAGCGCGGGCCGAGCGCCGCCTTCGCCTTGTCGCGCAGCCGCAGGATGGTGATCTTGCCGACCATGTAGCTGCACGCCTGGCCGGGGTTGCAGGCGTAGCGCTCGATCTCCTGGCCGGCGAGCGCCACCGGGTCGCCGTCGATCTCGTGCAGGGTCTGAACCGCCTTCTCGCGGCTCCAGCGCAGGGCGTGGATGCCGGTGTCGGTAACCAGGCGGCCGGAACGCAGCAGGGCGTCGTGGATGTAGCCGAGCTCGCCGGCCGGATCGTCGGCGTAGAAGCCCATCTCCTGGGCCAGCTGCTCGGAATAGAGCGCCCAGCCCTCGATGTAGGCGCCGAAGCCGCCGGCCTTGCGCAGCATCGGCAGGTCCGCCTGCTTCTGCAGGGTGAGCTGCAGGTGGTGGCCGGGAATGCCCTCGTGGAAGGTGGTGGTCGGCATGTCCCAGTAGGGCGCCTCGCCGGTGTCGCGCAGGTTCAGCCAGTAGATGCCCGGCCGCGTCCCATCCAGGCTGCCGTCCGTGTAGTGCGTCGAGGCCCCGGCCTCGGTCGAGGGCGGGATGCGGCGGATCTCCAGCGGTGTCTTCGGAAGCGCGCCGAAATAGGTCGGCAGGCGCTTCTGCATCGCCTGAACGAGCTTGTTCAGGTCCGCGATTTCCTTCGCCTTTCCCGCGTCGTCGTTCGGGTAGATGTACTTCGGATCCTTGAACAGGTCGGCGTAGCGCTCGGCCACCGACCCCTGGGTCTTGCCGATCTTCTTGAACAGCACATCGGCCCGCGCGCTGAGCTCGCGGGTGACGTCCAGGCCCAGCTTGTGGACCTCGGCCGGGGTCATGGTGGTCGTGGTCTGCGCCTGCAGGGCCATGGCGTAGTAGGCCTCGCCGTCCGGCAGCCGCCAGACGCCGGCCTCGTGCACGGCCTTCGGTTTCAGGCTCTCCAGCAGGGCCATCTGCCGCTCCAGCGCCGGCAGCACCTTGCCCTCATAGACCGCGCCCGCCTCACGGCCCCAGTCGCCGGCGATCCCCTTGGCCTTGGCGCGGTCGGCGACCGAGCTCACTAGGCTCGGCTTGTCGGCAGGCGCGTGCAGCACCTTCATCTGGCCGAGCGCCGCGGCGATGGCGAAGTCCGGCGGCACGACGCCCAGGCCGGCGTCGCGGCGGACGCGCTCGACCTCCTGGTCCATCAGCCGCGCGAATTCCGATAGCCGCGCGACATAGGCCTCGCAGTCGGCGCGCGTCTCGATGGTGTGCTGGCTGTCGAGGAAGTCGGGGACCTCGGCGTAGGACCCGGTGATCTGGCTGATCACGTACGGCGAGTTGGCGCCTTCGTGGCCGTAAACGAACCGCCGGTTGCCGCGGTCGGTGGTTTCCAGGTCGTAGAAGACCGAGTCGTAGTTCACCGCCGCCATGCCGGAGAGCGCCTTGCGCTCGATGGTCCGCATGCGGGCGAGCTGCTGGGCCGTCTGGTGGCGGAACCGGTCGAGGTCGGCGACGCCGGCCTGGTGCAGCCTGGCCTTCGACGCGGCGTGCGCGCCCTTGTCGAGGCCCAGCGAGGTGGCGAGCTCCGGATTGTCGTTCAGGCTCTGGGCGAAGAAGTCGTCCAGCGCCTTGTCGAGTTGGGCCTCGGCGCCGGCCGCGGGTTTGTGGGCGGGCTTGCCGGGCGCGGCCGGCTTGGCTTGCGCGGTTCCGGCGAGGGCCAGCGAGGCCCCGGCGGCGAGCAGGGCGTGGCGGCGGCTGAGCACGTGAACGTCTCCGGCGAAACTATCGGCCGCAAAGGCTTATTGGGTCCGGGCAGGCCCGCCAAGGCGCCGCGCACGGAAAATCCGGCTGCGGCCTTGCCGGCGGTGGGCTATGCCGTTTTCGAGCAAGCCAGGGGTATCCGCGTTCCATGTCCGCCGTGCGCACCGCAACCGTCGTTCTCTGCGTCCTGGGCCTCGGCGGACCCGCTCTGGGCGCCGCGCCGGCCAGGCCCGACCCCACGGATCGGGCGATGCAGAGGCTCGTCGCCAGCCCCGGGTTCAAGGCGGCCGTGGCGAGCCTGGACCGCGACCACGACCGCATGGTTGGCGACATCGTCACCCTGACCGAGATGCCCGCACCGCCGTTCAAGGAAGCCGCCAAGGGCCGCGCCTACGCCGTCATGCTGAAGACCGCCGGCCTAAGCGACGTGGAGACCGATCCGGAAGGCAACGTCATGGGCCTGCGGCGCGGGACCGGGCCGGCGGGCGGGCCGGTCGTCGTGCTGGCCGCGCACCTCGACACCGTCTTCCCGGAGGGAACCAACGTGAAGGTCCGCCGCGAGGGGACCAGGCTCTATGCGCCCGGCGTCGGCGACGACACCCGCAGCCTGGCCGTCCTCCTGGCCTACATCCGGGCGCTGGACGCGGCCAAGATCCGCACCAAAACCGACATCCTGTTCGTCGGCGACGTCGGCGAGGAAGGCCCGGGCGACCTGCGCGGCATGCGCTATCTGTTCGGCAAGGGGAAGTACAAGGACCGCATCCAGGCCTTCTTCTCGATGGACGGCAACGAGGCCCAGCGGGTGACGTTCGGCGCCGTCGGCTCCAGGCGCTACCGGGTGGCGTTCCACGGGCCCGGCGGCCACAGCTACGGCGCGTTCGGCATCGTCAATCCGATGGCCGCCATGGGCCACGCCATCGACCAGTTCTACGAGACCAAGGTCCCCGCCAGGCCGCGCACCACCTACGCCGCCAGCGTCGTGGGCGGCGGCGTCTCGGTGAACTCCATTCCCGCCGACGTCTGGCTGGAGGTCGACATGCGCTCGGAGAGCAAGGACGAGCTCGCAAAGCTGGACACCCGTTTCCAGGAGGTCATGAGGGCCGCCGCCGACCACGAGAACGCCGCGCGTGACACCCGGCTGGGCAAGGTCAGCGTCACGCCGAAGCTGATCGGCGAACGGCCCACCGGCGCGACGAGCCAGGACGCCGCCATCGTTCGCACCACCGCCGCGGCCGTGCGGGCCGCCGGCTACACGCCCGACCTGGGCGCGTCGTCCACCGACTCCAACATCCCGATCAGCCTGGGCGTCCCCGCGGTGACCATCGGCTCGGGCGGGACCGGAGGCCGGGCGCACTCAACCGACGAGTGGATCGGCGTCGCCAAGCCGGAAAGCGTGCGCGGCATGACGGTTGGCCTCGCCGCCGTGCTGGCGATGGCAGGCGTCCAGTGAGCGCCGCGGCGACCCTGCCCCCGCTGCCGTCCCAGCCTGCCGGCGTGGCGTGGCCGACGCGGGCCTGGCCGGAAGGCGAGCTTTCAGGCGGCCTGCGCGGCACGCCGTTCCAGGCGCTGGTCGAGGAGGCGTTCGGCGGGACAGGCCGGCTGGGCGAGACCCATGCGCTGCTGGTCGTCCAGGGCGGGCGGCTGGTGTTCGAGCGCTACGCCGACGGGTTCGGGCCCGAAAGCACCCATCACTCCTGGTCGATGGCCAAGAGCATCACCCATGCCCTGGTCGGTCTCGCTGTCGGCGAGGGGCGGCTGGACATCCAGGCGCCGGCCGACGTGCCCGAATGGCGCAACGCCGGCGACCCGCGCGCGGCCATCACGCTGAACCACCTGCTGCACATGTCGAGCGGCCTGGACTGGGTCGAGGAGTACCTGCCGGACCGGCCGTCCGATGTCCGCGCCATGCTATTCGGCGAGGGCCAGGACGATGTCGCAGCCTATGCGGCCAGGAGTCCCCTCACCCATCCGCCCGGGAGCTTTTTCTACTACTCCAGCGGCACGACGAACCTGGTCAGCCGGGCGCTGGCGCGCGCGCTGGACGCCTTCGGGCCGGACTTCGAGGCCTTCATGCGCGCGCGGCTGTTCGATCCGCTGGGCATGGCGAGCCCGATCCCGAAATTCGACGCGGCGGGGACCTTCATCGGCTCCTCCTACTGCTTCTGCACCGCCCGCGACTTCGCCCGCTTCGGCCTGCTCTACCTCAGCGACGGCGTCTGGGACGGCCGACGGCTCCTGCCCGAGGGCTGGGTGGACTATGCGCGCACGCCCACCTTCCAGCAGCCGGGCGCCGACGCCGACCCCTATGGCGCGCACTGGTGGCTGGGGCTCGGCGGCCCGGGCTCGTTCTCGGCCAACGGCTACGACGGCCAGTTCACCGTCTGCGTCCCTGACCTGGACCTCGTGCTCGTCCGCCACGGCGTCTCCGAGGCGCAGAAGGACGCGGTGAAGCCGTGGATTGGCGAGATCGTGGATTGCTTCCGCCGCGCTAGCTGACGGCTTCCGCTTGGCGCGACGCCGGGGCGCCTGTCTCGGCAGGCCAGGGATCGACCGTCACCCGGCGCATGTGCCGCCGGTGGCCGTGGTAGTCGTTGAGCGCGAAGTGCCAGACCGAGCGGTTGTCCCAGAACGCCACGGAGCCGGGCCGCCAATTGAACCGGCAGGTGAAGCCCTCGTAGCGGCAGTGCTGGAACAGGTAGTCCAGCAGCGCCTTGGACTCGCTGGTCTTCCAGCCTTCGATCTTCAGCGTGAAGGCGGGGTTGACGTAGAGCGCCTTGCGGCCGGTCTCCGGGTGGGCCAGCACCATCGGGTGGACGTACTCGCCGACCAGCCCGTCGGCCTCGGCGATCGCCATCGACGCCCGCTTCTGGGCCGAATGCCCGGTCGCGGAGTACTCGCGGCTGGCCGAATGGACAGCGTTCAGCCCCTCCAGCGTCCGCTGCAGTCCCGGCGACAGGGCCTCGAACGCCGCCGCCTGGCTGGCGAACAGCGTGTCGCCGCCGACCTCCGGCGTCTCGACGGCGTAGAGGATCGAGCCGATCGCCGGGCGCTCCAGGAAGCTCATGTCGGAATGCCAGCCGCCGCCGAAGTTGATCCGGTCCTGCGGCTCCTTGATCACCTCCATCACCTCAGGATGGCCGGCCATGCCCCCGACGTAAGGATGGATGTTCAGCGGGCCGAACCGGCGGCCGAACGCGACCTGCCGCTCCGGCGCCAGCGCCTGGTCGCGGAAGAAGATCACCTGGTGGTCCAAGAGCGCCTGGCGGATCGCCGCGATGGTGGCGTCCGGCAGCTCCTGGCCCAGGTCGACGCCGCTGATTTCCGCGCCCAGCGCGCCGGCGACGCGGCGGATATCGAGGGGCTGGGTCATGGCGTTCTCCGGCACGGCTGTCAGGCCATGCTACAATACCCGCCCGGAGGCCGCGACATGGATGCATCCACCGCCCGCTTCGACGCCGACGCCCACGCCTCGCAAATCCGCGAGCAGGGCTTCACCGTGATCCGCGACTTCATGGACCAGGGCAGGCTCGCCGCCTATCGCGCGGCGCTTGCCCCCTTCGTGGAGACCCACCGGGGCCGCAACGACTTCGAGGGCTTCAAGACCGAGCGCATCTACACCCTGATCGCGCGCGGCAAGGTGTTCGAGGAGATCGCGACCGACCCGCGGCTGATGGCGCTGATCGGGCGCTTCCTGCAGCCGAACTTCCTGCTGTCGGCCAGCCACTCGATCTCGCTCAATCCCGGCGAGACGGCCCAGAGCGTCCATTCCGACGACAACTTCTACCGCCAGCCGCGCCCTCGCCCGCCCATCGGCGTCAGCGTGATCGGCGCCATCGACGACTTCACGAAAGCCAACGGCGCGACCGAGCTGATTCCCGGCAGCCACCTCTGGGGCGAACCGGGCGCCGCAGGCCGCCCCAACGACATGGCCGAGATCGAGGCCATGCTGGTCCCGATGGAGATCCCCGCCGGCGCGGCCCTGGTGTTCGCCGGCACCCTGCTGCATCGCGGCGGGGCCAACACCACCGACCGGCCACGGCTGGCCTTCACCAACCAGTACTGCGAGCCCTGGGCCCGGCCGCAGGAGAACTTCTGGCTCTCCGTGCCGCGCGAGCAGGTGCGCCGGATGTCGCCGACCGCCCAGGTGCTGCTGGGCTACGAGATCGCCCCGCCCTTCCTCGGCATGGTCAGCGCCTCGCATCCGCGCAAGGCCCTCGACCCCGACTGGGTCCCGCCGATCGTCGCCCAGGCCCCGAAGGCCTAGCCCAGCCGCCGCTTCCAGAGCGCGAACAGCCGCTCCCAGTGCCGCTCCGCGGCTGTCTGGTCGTAGACGGCGGCGCGCTGCGGGAAGGCGAAACCGTGGTGGACGCCCGGATAGAGCTCGACCTCGGCGTTGAGGTTCTTCGACTTCACCGTCTGGTCCAGGGCCTCGACCATCTCCAGCGGTGCGTAAGGGTCGTGTTCGGCGCAGGCGAAGTAGAGCTCGCCCTTGGCCTTCTGCGCCGCCAGGTGCGGGCTGTCGGCCGCGTCGGTCACCAGCTGCACGCCGTAGATCGAGGCGGCGGCGCCCACCCGGTCGGGATAGCGCGCGGCCAGGTTGATCGCGTACTGGCCGCTCATGCAGTAACCGAGCGCGCCGATCCTGCCCTTACTGGCCGCCGGGTCGCGGTCCGCGAAATCCAGCAGGGCGTCGGCGTCGTCCATCACCAGCGGGATGGTCAGCGAACCCATCAGGTCGAACATCCGCTGCCTGGCCGCCTTCTCGTCCAGCGGCGGCAGGTCCTTCAGCTCCATCACGCCCTTCCGGTAATAGAGGTTGGGCAGCATCACGTAATAGCCGGCGGTGGCGATCCGCCGGGCCATGTCGCGCAGCTCCTCACGGATCGCCGGCGCGTCCATGAAGAAAATGACGACCGGGTGGGGGCCGTCCCGCTCGGGATGGGCGATGAAGGTGGTGGTCGCCCCGTCCTTGGTGGCGATCTCGACGGTCTGTTCGATCATGCGGCCTGGACCCCGACCAGTTCGGAAGGCTCGACGCCGATCTCCTTCAGGAAGGGCTCGGCGTAGTTGATGGTGCCGGTGCGAACCTTCGGGTCGACGCTGGCGAGCTGATAGACCGCCTCGGCGATGTACTTGATCGGCTGCACGCGGTCCTTGGTGGCCTCGGTGATCAGGCCGTGCACGGCCACGCCCGGCGTCGCCACCAGGCCCGGCGAGACGACGTTCACCGCGATGCCGTCGTCGTAGACCTCCGAGGCGAGCCCGGTGGTGAAGCGCTCCAGCGCGGCTTTGCACATGCCGTAGACCGTGCCGCCTCCACGCCGCGTGTAGGGCGGCTTCGGGTGGATGCCCGCCCCCGACGAGATGTTGACGATCGCGCCCGCCTTCTTCTTCCGCATCCTCGGCAGGACCATCTGCGAGAGGTGGAACGGCGCGTAGACCTGCACCTCCATCATCAGCTTGAAGCGCTTCTCCGGGAAATCGGCGACCGGCATGAAGTAGGTGATGGCGGCGTTGTTCACGAGGATGTCGATGTCGCCGAAGGCGGCCACCGCCTCCTCGACCAGGCGCTCGCGCTCGACCTTCTGGGCGAGGTCGGCCTTGATGAAGATGGCGTTCCCGCCGGCCGTCCGGATGCGCTCGACGGTGTCGTGCAGCGTGCCCGGCAGATTGCTTTCGCCGCTCTCGGCGGTGCGGGCGGAGACCACGACGTTGGCGCCCTCCATGGCCAGCCGGGCGGCGATCGCCTCGCCGATCCCGCGGCTAGCGCCGGTGACCAGGGCGTTCTTCCCCTTCAGCGGGCCATTGGGATTGATCCGGGGCTCACTCATGACGCCGTCCTCCAAATGCATTTTGTCTGAATGGCCCAAGGCTCGCGCGCCAGGACCGCGGACGCAAGACCGGTTGCGCGCAGGGCGGGCGGGCGGTTCGCTGGCGCGATGCGGATTCCCGACGAGAAGCTGGCGGAGGTGTTCGACCGCGGGTTCACCGTGGTCGAGGGCTTCCTGGACAAGGAGACCCTCGCCGCGGCCCAGGACGCGCTCTGGGAGATCTACCCGCGTCCCGAGGACTATTTCGCCAACCCGGAGGCCTATCCGAAGTTCGCCAGGAGCCAGTTCGCGGGCCTGCGCTTCTTCCCCTACCCGTCCTGGGCGCTCAACCGCGTGCCGGTCTATCCGGACCTGGTCGACGCCGCCGAGCGGTTCCTCCAGACCAAGGAGATCGACTGCTACAAGATCGAGCTCTGGGCGAAATACTCAGGCGCCATCGACTACGACCAGCACCACCATCGCGACTACGAGAACCACACCATCGTGGTGCCGCGCGCCGACCAGACGATGCCGCAGATGACCTGCTTCATCCTGCTCTCCGACGTGACCGAGCTGGACGGGCCGACCAAGGCTGTGCCGCTGGAGAAGACCCGCCACATCCCGCTGGGCGTCACCCAGAGGAAGATGGGCGACTTCTTCGAGGACGAGGTCGCGGTGACCGGGCCGGCCGGCTCGATGCTGATCTACAAGACCGACGTCTTCCACCGCGGCTCGAACTTCAGGGCGCCCGGCCGCTCGCGGTTCGTCATGCCGGTGGACTTCAAGCCGCGCGGCTGGCGCTGGCAGGGCAAGCTCGCCTGGCCCGACCGCACCCTGAACCCGGGCTGGAAGGAGGCGATGGTCAGGATGACGCCGCGCCAGCGCGACCTCTTCGGCTGGCCCCCGCCGGGCGATCCCTACTGGAACGACCAGACGCTGAGCGACGTGGCGCTGCGCTACCCCGGCATCGACCTTTCGCCCTACGCCCCCAAGGCCGACCAGGTGTCGCAATGAGCGATCCTGCGGCGCCCGCCTCGCTGCGCCGCGCGCTCCTGGCCCACCTGAACCGCGACATGGGCGCCGCCGAGGCGGGCTATCGGCAGGCGCTGGAGAACCCTTCCCTGGCGGGGGTGGCGCGCCACCACCTGACGCGCCTCCTGGAGGCGCAGGGTCGCTGGGAGGAGGCGCTGGCCCAGCGCCAGGCGGCCGCCGCGGCGGACCCGTCCGACCTGGACGCGCGGATGAGCCTTGGCCGCGCGCTGCTGGCGCTTGGCCGCTACGCCGAGGGCTGGCCCCTGCTCGAGGCGCGGCTCGAGCAACCGGGGATGGCCCGGTTCAAGCCCCGGGTGTCCTACCCGGAATGGGATGGCGGACCGGTGAAGAGCCTGACCGTCTGGGACGAACAGGGCTCGGGCGACACGATACAGTTCGCGCGCTGCCTGCTGACCCTGCAGGAGCGCGGGATCGAGGTGACCTTCGTCTGCCGCAAGGCGCTTGCGCCGCTCATGCGCGAGTTGCCGATCCGCGTCATCGAGGCGGAGCGCCGGATGGAAGATCCGGCCGCCGAAGCCTGGGTGATGCTGGCGTCGCTGCCCGGCAGGCTGGGCGAGGAGTTCGGAAGCCTTCCGGGCCATTCGAACTATCTGCGCCCGCCCGCCGAGCGCCGCGAGGCGTGGGCCAAGCGGATCGGACCCGGCCTCCACATCGGCGTGGTGACCCACGGCAACCGCGCCCACGTGAACGACGCGGAGCGCTCGCTCCCGGCCGAGGCCGCGGCCTTCCTGCTCACCCTGCCGGCGGCGGTCACGCTCTCGCCCGAGCTCAGCCCGCTGCCGTTGCGCGACTTCGCCGACACCGCCGCTGTGCTGGAGCACATGGCGCTGGTGATCACCGTGGACACCGCCGTGGCCCACCTCGCCGGCGCCGTCGGCCGCCCCACCTGGGTGCTGCTGCCGCACCTGGGCGTGGACTGGCGCTGGGGCTATCAGGGCGCCGAGAGCCGGTGGTATCCATCGGCCCGGCTGTTCCGCCAGCCAGGGCCCGGCGACTGGGCCAGCGTCCTGCAGGAGGTCGCCGCCGCCCTGCCGCAGTTCTTCGCCGAGAGCCGCAGCTAGGCTTCCTCCAGCACCTTCAGGCGGCGCACCGTCAGCTCTCCGACCTCGAGCCGCCGGATACGGACGCGGCCGGCGGTCACCGCACCGATCGCCAGGGCTCCGATCGAAAGGGCCCCCATAGCGATCGCGCCCACCGCGGCCGCGCCCATGGCTGCGGCGACCCAGGCCGAGAGCGGCAGGCTGCGCGGGGTTGGGACGACGTTCGTCATGGCCGGTCTCCTGGCGGATGGCGTTCCAGCTCGCCCCTCGGCCAGCCGCCGAGGTCGGCGGCGGCGTCATAGGTCGACTGCAGGAAGATGAGCAGCGCGAAGTCGGGCGAGTGGGTCTGGCGCATGGCCTCGTAGGGCAGCACGAATTCGGCCAGGCCTGGGTCCCAGCGGGCGAGCCGCGGCTTGACCTTGGCGTCGGCAAAGCCCTTCGGCTCCGGATAGGCGTAGGCGTAGAACAGCGCCTCCGCGCCTGGCGCGCCCGGCCAGAAGCCGCAGCTCGACACCTCGTGCGAATAGGCCTCGCGGCTGACCGAGGCGGGCAGCACCGCCGAGCCCGGATGCGGCGGCGCGCGGCGGCCGGAGAAGCGGGTCACCGCCAGGTCGAAACTGCCCCAGAAGAAGTGGATCGGGCTCGCCTTGCCGATGAACCGGGCGCGGAACAGCTGCATCACCCGCTCGGCCTGCACTAGCACCCGCCAGAACCGCTGCGCGGCGTCGGCGTCGTAGCTGGCGTGGACCTCGTCGGCCTCGAAGGGGATCGGGTTCTCGACTTCGCACGGTGTCGTCCAGATGTGCGCCTGCACCCCCAGCCGGCCCAGCGCCGCCATCACCTCGCGATGGAAGACCGCGACGCTCTTGGGCTCCAGCGCCACGACCTCGCGGCGGCCGTCGCTGCAGTCGACCAGCAACCGATGGTCCACGAAGTCGAAGACGATCTCGACGCTGCGGGCCCCCACCGGCATCGGCGAGGTAGTGAGCCCGCGGGCGCTGACGTAGAGCGGCACGTGCCACCAGTGGTTCACCGCCGGGGTCAGCGCCATGCGGACCTTGCCCACGACCTGGGTCCACATGTGCAGGGTCTCGGCGGTTTGCGCCCAGTCGGCGTAGTCGAGCGCGGGCCAGTCAGCGGAGAGTTTCGGCGGCGCGCCCGCCACGGTCACGACCCCCTCGCCTCGAAAGCCTTGCGAACCTCGGCGACGACGCTCTCCCAATCGGCGGGGGCGGGTTGGCGGAAAAGCCGGAGCGACGGGTACCAGGGGCTGTCGGTGCGGTCCGTCAGCCAGCGCCAGTCACCCTTGTAGGGCAGCAGCAGCCAGCAGGGCTTGCCCATGGCGCCGGCCAGGTGGGCGACGGCGGTGTCGACGCTGATCACCAGCTCGAGGCCGCGGATGATCTCGGCGGTCTCCTCCAGGTCGCGGGCGCCCGTCTCGGCCATCTCCAGGCTGCGCACGCCGGGCAGCGCCTGCAGGGCGTCGGCGGCGGCGTCCGACAGGGAGCGGTTGGCGTCGTCGACGTGGTTCGCGCTGCCCTTGGCGACCAGGCCAACCCCCTCGCCGCCCGCGCGGCCCGGAAGATAGGGCGGCGGCGGTATGGTCTCGAGCGTCGTTCCCATCCGCAGGGGCAGCGAGGCGGCCAGCACCCAAGCGTCGTGAGCCGGGATCGACACCTGCCCCTGGGCGGCCACGATGCGGCAGTCCAGCGGCGCGAAAAGCCGCGTCAGCGCCGGGTGACAGACCAGCGTCACGGCGATGCCGCGCGCCCGCAGCGGGGCCACATAGCGCGCGTACTGGATCTGGTCGCCGAGACCCTGCTCGGGCAGGATCAGCAGCGAGGAGACCGTCTCGCCCTGCCATTCCGGATAGTTCAGCGTCGGCCGGCGGTTGTCGCCGGGCTTGAGCATGCGGGCTTCGTAGTGGGGCCAGCCTTCCGCATAGCGGCCCAGCCGCAGCAGCAGGAACGCCAGCTGGCGGCGCATGACCGGGTCGTCGCGATCGCGCGCCAGCATGTCGCGGTAGACCGCCTCGGCGTCGGCCCAGCGGCGCTGGTCCTCCAGAAGGAGGCCGAGGTTGAGCGCGGTCGGTGAGGTCGGGTGGCTCGCCTGCAAGGCGCGGTACAGCCGTTCAGCCTCCTCGGCGCGGCCCGCATGGTGGGCGTCCAGGGCCAGCCCCCAGACCTCCTTGGCGCTCATCGCGCGGCCAGGCTTCGTGGGGGATTTGGCGGGGGACAAGCAAGGCTCCGGCGCAGGCGAAAAAAGACGCCGGATGTTTGGCGGGGCCTGGGCCGGAACGCAAGCCGCACTAGGCGGCCTTCTGCAGCTCCTGCTTCACCCGCTCAGCGAGCGTCTTGATGTCGATCGGCTTGGGCAGGAAGGAGACGTTGGTTTCGCCCTCCAGCAGGTCGGAGAACTCGCTCTCCGCATAGCCGGAGATGAACATCACCGGAGCCGCGCCCAGGTAGGCGCGGGCCTGCTTCAGGAGGTCCGGACCCTGCATCCCCGGCATGACCACGTCGGAGATCATCAGGTCGATCTCGCCCGCGTGGGTCTCGGCCAGCACCAGCGCCTCCTCGCCGGAGGCGGCCTCGATCACCTCGTAGCCGCGGGCGCGCAGGAGCTTGGCGGCGACGCCGCGCACCGCGTCCTCGTCCTCGACGAAGAGGATCCGCCCGGCCCCGGAGAGGTCGCGCGCGGCCGGCCGCTTCGGCGCAGCCGCCAGCGGCGCCTCGATCACCGCCGCGCTGGGGACATGCACCGGCAGGAAGATGCGGAACGCCGTGCCCTTGCCGGGCTTGGACTCGACCGAGATCCATCCGTCGGACTGCTTGACGATGCCGTAGACGGTGGCCAGGCCCAGGCCGGTCCCCTCGCCCACGGGCTTGGTGGTGAAGAAGGGGTCGAAGATCTTGTCCATGACCTCCGGCGCGATGCCCGGGCCGTCGTCGGAGACCTCGATCAACGCCTGGTCGCCGACCGCGGTCGGGTAGCCCAGGCCCTGCGCCTGCTCCTGGCTGACGCGGGCGGTGCGGATCTTGACGGAGCCACCGCCGTGGGTGCGCACGGCGTCGCGCGCGTTGACCGCCAGGTTCATCACCGCGGTCTCCAGCTGCCCCCGGTCGGCGCGCACCTGCGGCAGGTTGCGGCCATAGTCGGTGGTCAGCTTGACGTCCTCGTAGAGCACGCGGCGCAGCAGCACCTCGAACTCGCTGATCAGTTCGCCGAGGTCGAGGATCTCGCGCTGCACCGTCTGCTTGCGCGAGAAGGCGAGCAGCTTGCGCACCAAGTCGGCGGCGCGGGCCGAGGTCTGCTTGATCTCGTTCAGCCCCTCGTAAGAGGGGTCGCCCACCGGGTGGCGCGTCGCCAGCACGTCGAGTTGCATGAAGATGGCGGTCAAGAGGTTGTTGAAGTCGTGCGCCACGCCGCCGGCGAGCTGGCCGATCGCCTGCATCTTCTGGCTCTGCGCCAGCTGCAGCTCGATCTGCTTCTGCTCGGAGACGTCGACGAGGTAGGCCACCCAGCGGCCGTCGCTCTTCGCGAGATACAGGTGCGCGACGCGGGTGGGATCGTGCGCCAGGCGCACCTCCAGCGGCGCGGCGCCCGCGGCGCTCAGCTTCTGGGCGGCGTCGGCGCGGCTGGCGCTTTCGATCAGGTCGCCGAACGCCTGGCCCTTCTCGCCGCCGCCGGCGACAGCCTTCAGCGCCGGGTTGGCTTCCACGATCTTGGCGGTGAACGGGTCCTCGCCCTCCAGCAGCGCCGCCCCGAAGGGCGAGGCCGCGGCGAACGCGTCCAGCACCTTGGGCGGCGGCGGGACCGCGCCGGAAAAGGCCGAGATCACCTCCAGCGCGGCGGGCGGCAGGGCGAGCGCGGCCGTCCCGGGCCCGGTCAGGCGCACGAGGAAACGCCGCGCGGCGAGCTGCGAGACCAGCGCCTCGTGTTCCGTCCCGCCGGCCTTGATCGCGGCGCGGCCGGTCTCGCCGCGGCGGGCAGCCGAAAGCGCCGTGAACAGGCTCGCGGCCGAGGAGCCGGACTTCGGCAGGCGCGGCGAGAGGCCCATCACCGACTTCCAGGCCGCGTTGGTAGCCTTGACCCGGCCGTCGGGCGCGGCCACCGCGGCGGGCTCGCTCAGCGCATCGATCAGCCGCTCGGCGGCGGGCTCGGCCTCGCCCGGCGGCTCCCTCGAGCCGCGCAGCACGAAAAGGCCGAGGACGGCGACACCCGCCAGCCCGATCAGCAGCAGCAGGCCCGCCAGCGTCGTCGGGCCGGCGTACATCGCCGGGGCGGCGGCGAACACCACGGCCATCAGGAAGAACACCACCGCGGCCGCCGCCAGCGGTTCGGCGCGTCCCGTGCGGGCCTTGCGGACCTTCGGCTCGGCCATGGCGTGCGCCAGCGCCTCCTCAGCTGCCTGGACCGGTCTGGCGGGCGAATCGGTCATGCGCATTCTGTCACAGGGTTCAAGGCGTTACAGGGCTTGCTGCAGGGGGCTCCCCCGGCGGAAGCGGCGCGCCGCCGCATCGCGCCCGGCGGAGAGGATGAAGCCGATGACCTTGGCCACCGCCTCGTAGTGGGCCGGCGGGATCACCTCGTCGACCTCGACGGTGGCGTAGAGCGCCCGCGCCAGGGGCGGATCCTCCAGGATCGGCACGCCCGCCTGCTCGGCGACCTCGCGGATCTTGAGCGCGAGGGAGTCCATGCCCTTGGCGACGCACAGGGGCGCTGCGGCGACGTCGGTGTCGTACTTCAGCGCCACGGCGTAGTGGGTCGGGTTCATCACCACCACGGTGGCTTCGGGAACGGCCTGGATCATCCGGCGCCGTGCGCGTTCGTTGCGCAGCTGCCTCTGGCGGGCCTTGATGTGCGGGTCGCCCTCGGACTGCTTGAAGTCCTCCTTCAGCTCCTCCTTGGTCATCCGCATCCGCGCCATGAACCGCTGGCGCTGCCAGACCCAGTCGGCGCCGGCCACCAGCAGCAGGAAGGCGGCCACGGCGAACACCAGCCGGCGCAGGACGTCGGCGGCGAAGGTCATGGTGGCGATCGGCTCGAGGCCCGCCAGGTTGGTGAGCTGCGCGATGTGAGGCTTCAGCACCCACCAGGCCAGCGCGGTCGTCAGCGCCACCTTCAGCAGCGACTTCACGAACTGCATGAACCCGTCGATGCCGAACACCCGCTTGAACCCCTGGGCGGGCGAGACCTTGCTCATGTCGAGCTTCAGCCGCTCGGGGCTGAACATCAGGCCCGTCTGGATGACGTTGCCGAACACGCCCGCCGCGCAGGCCGCCAGCACGACCGCGCCCACCGCCGGGGCCGCGGCCATGATCGCCATGTGGGCCACGTTGACCCCGTCCGCGCCCTCCAGCCGCATGCTGTCCGGCGAGGCGATGAACGGCCTGAGCCCCGCGGCCAGGTTGCGGGCCATCCATCCGCCGCCCAGCGCCACCACCGCGGCGGCGGCCGACAGCGAGGCCATCGAGGCCAGGTCCGGCGTCTTGACCACCTCGCCCCGCTCGCGCGCCTGCTGCAGCTTGCGCGGTGTCGGCTCTTCTGTCCGTGAGGCGGCGTCGTTCGTGTCGCTCATCGCCGGCCGCTCAGCTGAAGACCGCGAGCAGGTCGCGGTAGTGGTCGATCCAGACCATGCCGATCACGCCCAGGCTGAGCGCGAAGATCGAGAGCCCCATCAGCACCATCAGCGGCGAGGCGACGAAGAACACCTGGAACTGCGGCATCACCCGGCCGACGAGGCCGGTGGCGACGTTGAAGATCAGCGCGAAGGCGACCACCGGGGCCGCAAGCTGCAGGCCGAGCGAAAACGAGTTCGCCACCGTCTGCACGGCGAGCGCATTGGAGTCGGCCAGCTGCAGGTCGCGGGTGAACGGGAAGATCACGTAGGACTTCACGATCGCGCCCAGGAACAGGTGGTGCAGGTTGGTGGTCATGATCAGCACCAGGCCCATCAGGCCCAGGAAGGTGCCGATCGTTGTCGAGGGCGCGGCCTGGGTCGGGTTGGCGGTCTGGGCGAAGCCGAGCGTCGTCTGGATCGAGACCACCTCCCCCGCGGTCGCCAGCGACGACATGAAGAACCGCAGGATCGCGCCCATCATCAGCCCGATCGCGGTCTCCTTGATCACCGCCCCGGCGACGCCGCTGACGCTGCCCGGCAGGGCGGGCGCCGAGGCGCCGATGATCGGGAACAGCATCAGCGCGAGCGCCAGTGCGAACGCCAGGCGGATGCGGGCCGGCACGAAGGTCTCGCCGATCGCCGGCATCAGCATGACCAGCGCGCCCAGCCGGGCGAACACCAGGCCGGCCGCGAACACTTGCTGGGCTGTGGCGTAGTGCTCCATCGGGGGACCCGAGCCTCCGCGCCGCTACATGCCCGCGATGCGGGCGGCGATATGCTGCATGAAGCCGCTCATCAGCGCGCCCATCAGCGGCAGGAAGATCAGCAGCGAGATGAAGATCGCCACGATCTTGGGGGCGTAGACGAGGGTCGCTTCCTGGATCTGGGTCAGCGCCTGTAGGAGGCCCACGCCCACGCCCACCACCAGGCCCACGATCAGCACCGGCGCACAGAGCTGGATGGTCAGCCAGATGGCGTCGCGTCCGACGTCCAGAACCTCGGCGCCGTTCATGGGGACCTCTTGGAAAGCTTGGTGAAATCGCGTCTCTGGAGACGCCGCCACCATCGGTCCGGCATGGTTAATGAAAGGCTTAGGCTGGGCAGAATTTGCCGGGGACCGGGCGCGCTCAGGGCGGCGGCAGATGGGCCTCCAGCGCCCGCGCGGCCTCGGCCGGCGAGGCCTTTCCGCTGTCGCGGTCGACGCTGTAGTTGGCCGCGCGCATCGCCTCGACCGGGATCCTGCCGATCAGCGGCTGCAGCGCGCCTACGAGCCGCCGGTCCGCCGCCCGCTTCGGCGAGATCAGCACCACGGCGTCGTAGGGCGGGATGGCCGCCTTGGGGTCGCTCAGCACCACCAGCTTGTCGGCGGCGATGCGGCCGTCGGAGGAGAAGGCGCTGATCACGTCGGCCTCGCCGCCCATCAAGGCGCGGTACATGAACGTCGGCTGGTAGGATCGCCGACTCTTGAAGTCGAGGCCGTAGGCCGCCTGCACCGCCTTCCACTCCGGCCGCGACAGGAACTCCAGGTCCGAGCCCAGCTTCAGCTTCGGCGCCTCGCGCGCCAGGTCGGCGATGGAGGCGATGTGCAGCGCCTGGGCGCGGTCCGGCCGCATGACGAAGGCGTAGGCGTTCTCGAAGCCCAGCGAGCCCAGCACCAGCACGCCGTCGCGCCGCTTCAGCTCGGCGGTGAGCTGCCGCAGCACCTCGGCCCGGCCCGGGTTGTCCTTGCGGCCAAGGACGTTGGTCCAGAGCGTGCCCGAATAGTCGACGTAGGCGTCGAGCTCGCCGGCGGCCAGCGCCCGGTAGGCCACGGCCGACCCCAGGTCCTCCTTGCGGCTGACCTTGGCGCCGGCGGCCTGCAGCCGGTCGGCCATCAGCTCGGCCAGGATGTACTGCTCGGAGAAGTTCTTGGCCCCGACGACGTAGGCCGCCCGTTGTTCGCCCATCGCGAGCGGCGCGACCGCGAGCGCCACGCCCAGCACCAGCCCCAGCGCGCCGGCCAGCGTCAGGCCCAGGCTGCGCCGCCGGGCTCCGGCTTCGAGCAGGCCCAAGAGCTGGTCGGCGATCAGCGCCAGGCCCGCCGAGGCGGCGCAGCCGAACAGCACATAGACCCAGTTCTCGGTCTGCAGGCCCGCGAAGATGTAGTTTCCCAGGCTGGTCTGGCCGACGGGCGTGGAGAGCGTCGCCGCCCCGATCGTCCATACAGCGGCGGTGCGCACGCCGGCCATGATCACCGGCGCGGCCAGCGGCAGCTCCACCTGCCAGAGCCTCTGCCGCGACGTCATCCCGACCCCGTCGGCGGCTTCCTTGACCGCCGGGTCGACGCCCAGGATGCCGGCCGCCGCGTTCCGCAGGATCGGCAGCATCGAATAGAGCGTCAGCGCCAGCAGGGACGGCAGGAAGCCCAGCGCCGAGAAGCCCTGGCCGATCGTCGCCCCGCTGAGCGCCGAGAGCGCCAGCAGCAGGGGGTAGAAGAGCGCCAGCAGCGCCAGGCTGGGGATGGTCTGGATCAGGCTGGCGGCGGCCAGCACCGGCCAGCGCAGCCGCGCGCTGCGGCTCGCCGCCACCGCCAGCGGCAGGCTGATCGCCACGCCCAGCGCCAGGGCCGAGACGCTGAGCAGCACGTGCCAGCCCAGATATTCCGGCAGCAGTTCGAAGGCGGCGGCGAGGCGGCCGTTCATGAACTCGCCGCCCCCAGTCGGGCCCGCAGCCGCTCGGCCTGCCGCTTCGGCGCCTCCAGCAGGGCCCGGACGCCCTCGTCGGTGGCCGTGGCCAGCAGGTCGGCGGCCGCTCCGTCGGCGACGATGCGCCCTTCGCGCAGCACCACGATCCGGTCGGCCAGCAGCACCGCCTCGGCCATGTCGTGGGTCACCATCACCGTGGTCAGGCCCAGCCGCTCGTGCAGGGCGCGATAGTCGCTGCCGAGCGCGTCCCGGGTCAGGGGATCCAGCGCGCCGAACGGCTCGTCCATCAGCATCAGCTTGGGCTCGGCGGCGAGCGCGCGGGCGACGCCCACCCGCTGGCGCTGGCCGCCGGAGAGCGCCGCGGGCGGCCGGCCGGCGACCTCCAGCGGCAGGTCGACGAGGCCCAGCAGGTTGGCCACCCGGCCGGAGATCCGCTTGGCGTCCCAGCCCAGCAGCTTCGGGGTCACCGCGATGTTCTCGCCCACCGTCAGGTGCGGGAAGAGACCCACCTCCTGGAACACGTAGCCGATCTTGCGGCGCAGCAGTTGCGGCGCGCGGGCCGACACGTCCTCGCCCAGCACGCGGACGACGCCGGCGTCGGGCGCGACCAGGCGGTTTATGGTCTTCAGCAGGGTGGTCTTGCCCGATCCCGATCCGCCGACCAGGGCCGTGAACTCGCCGACCGCGATGCTCAGGCTGACGCCGGCCAGCGCGGCCACCCCGCCAAAGTGCTTCTCAACGTCGGAAAGCTCGATCGCGGCGCCGGCCATGGGACAGGCCTAGCATGACTGCGCCCAGGCGCGGCGCCGCTTTCTGAGCCGTCACGTCCGGGGGCGAGGACGGGGCGGCGGACGGGGCGCCAGGTACGGCCGGCGCCCCGTCCTCCGTGCGCTGTTGAGGGACACTGTTCACAGCGCGACGGATTCTTGGGACCTCAGGCGGGCTGCACCCGGCGGCGCGCACGCAGCCTTGCGCCGGCCAGGCCGAAGCCGCCGATCATCAGCGCCCAGGCCGCGGGCTCCGGGAGGGCGGCGATGGTGGCGTTCTGCGGCGCGAAGTCCGAGATCTGGTTGTTGTTGGTGAGCGCGGTCCGCGGCCAGAGGTTGAACTGGAAGTCCCGCGGCGCGAAACCGGTCGACGTGAAGGCGGAGGTCGGAACCACCAGGCTGAACCCGTTGCCGGCGATGATCGCCGGGCTGAGCGTGTTCGCGCCCAGCGTGACGACGCCGTTTTCGTGCACGATGAGGGCCTGGTTGAAGATCACCTTCGGCTCGCCGATATCCGCGAACGGCTGGATGACCCCCGTGCCGGTGTTGACGCCGATCACGTAGAGGTTGGCCTTCGACGTATCGAGCGGCCCGGCGAAGGTCGCGCTCAGGTCGAACGCATTGGCGACGCGATCCAGATCGACCGTGAAGCTGGTGACGTCGAGGTCGGAGGTGAACGGCCCGATGAAGCTGGGCCGGAAGTCCCCCACAGGGTCACCGACCGTGGTGGCTTTCGCCGTCCCGACGCCCAGGGTCATGGCCGCGATCGCGGCGGCCGCCAGCAAGGTCTTGCGCATTCGAACCTCCCGGAAGTGATCTCCAGCCACGGCCCGCGGCCGCGTGACACGCGGGCCCGTGCGTGAATGCCGGCTGGGGCTCCGCCGGTTCAAAGGTCCGTCGAAGTTGCTTGCCCGCCGTGGCCGGACGCGCGAAGCCCGCGCTCGTGAATGAACCACTGGCGCCCGAGCCGGCATAAACGGCATGCGTGAGGGGCAAATGCTGCGAGGCCAGAGAACGTCGGACGAAGGATGCGCGACGCAGGACAACCCTGCGGCGCCGGACGATGCACGGCTGATCGAGCGCATCGTCCAGCGCGACCTGCGGGCCTTCGAGGCGCTCTACCGGTCGTATCATCCCCGGCTGACGCGGTTCCTGACGAACATGCTGCGCCGGCCGCATCTGGTCGAAGAGGCGCTGAACGACACCATGATGGTCGTCTGGAAACGGCCGGAGAAATACAACGGGACCAGCAAGGTCTCGACGTGGATCTTCGCCGTCGCATACCGCACCGCGCTGAAGGCGCGCTCGCGCTATCAGGAGCCGCAGGAGGAGCGTCCCGGCGCCGAACCGGTCGATCCCGGCACGCCGGAGCGAGACCTCGGCCAGCGGCAGGTGCAGGCCGTCCTGCTTTCGGCCATGGGCCAGCTGACGCCCGAACACCGCGCGGTGGTCGACCTCACCTATTTCCACGACGTGGGCTACCGCGAGATCGCCGAGATCCTCGATTGCCCCGTCGGCACCGTGAAGACGCGCATGCACCATGCGCGCAAGCACCTGAAGAGCAAGCTCGCTGGCCGGTTGGGGGACTGGTTATGACACCATCGCTGATGGGACGCGTCGTCGGCTTTCGCGGCGGACGGCACCGGGAGATGGCCGACCTCCTGCCCTGGTACCTGACCGGGCAGCTGGACGAGGCGGAGCGCGGGCGCGTGCAGGCGCACCTGAAGGTCTGCGCCGAGTGCCAGGCCGAGGTGCGGTTCCACGAGAAGCTGGGCCCGGAGATCGCCGCGCTGCCGCTCGACGTCGAGCAGGGCTGGATGCGGATGCGGCGGCAGATCGAGGCCGACGCCGCCGTGCGGATCCCCGCCCGCCGGGTGGGCGGCGCCCTGGCCCTGACGTGGCATGCCTCGCCGATGTGGAGCGGGTGGGCGGCGGCCTCGGCCATGCTGGTGGCGGGCCTGCTCTGGCTGCAGCCGCTCAGCCCCACGGGGCGGTATCATGCGCTGAGCGCCCGGACCGCGCCCGCGCCCGGCGACGCGCTGGTCATCTTCCAGCCGCAGACGCCGGAGGGCGACCTGCGCGCGGCGCTGAAGGCCAGCGGAGCCCGGATCGTCGGCGGCCCGACCGAGGCGGACGCCTACGTCCTGTCGATCCCGATGGCCCGGCGTGCGCAGGCCTTGGCTGCTCTCCGCGCGCGGAGCGACGTGGTCATGGCCGAGCCGATCGATCCCGGCGCCCAGCCATGAGACTGCGCGCCGCCCTCGCCGCGGCCGGCCTCTGGCTCCTCGCCTGCGCGCCGTCGAGCGTCGCGGCGCAGCCCGCCCCCAGCCGGCCCGTGGAGGCCACGGCGTCCAGCCAGGTGCTGGTGATGCTGCGCCTGGCGCCGGAGCACTTTCGGCCGGGCGCGGGCTATGCGGGCGCCTATGGAGACGGCGCGGGCCTGGCCGCGCGGCGGCGCATCGCCGAGCGGCTGGCCCATGAGCATGGGCTGGCGCTGGTCTCGGAATGGCCGATGCCGGTGCTGGGCGTCGACTGCTACCTGATGGCGGCGCCGAAGGCCGCCTCGCCCGCCGCCCTGGCCGCAGCCCTGTCGCGCGATCCGCAGGTCGCCTGGTCGGAGCCGATGCACCTCTACCGGGCCGAGGGCAAGCCGCCCAACGATCCCCTGTTCGCCGCCCAGCCCGCGGCCAAGGCCTGGCGGCTGGCCGACCTGCACGAGGTCGCGACCGGCCGCAACGTGCGCGTCGCCGTGGTCGACAGCCGCATCGACGTCACCCACCCGGACCTGGTCGGCCAGGTGAAGCTGAGCCGCGACTTCGTCGAGGGCCGCCCCGGCGAGGCGGAGAGCCACGGCACGGCCGTCGCCGCCATCATCGCCGCGCGCGCCGACAACCAGGCCGGGATCGCCGGCGTCGCGCCGGGCGCGCGGCTCCTGGGCCTGCGGGCCTGCTGGCAGCAGCCGGCCCGCGCCGACACATTCTGCGACACCTTGGGCCTGGCGCGGGCGATCGACTTCGCCATGCAGAACAGCGCCCAGGTGATCAACCTCAGCTTGAGCGGCCCTCCGGACCTGCTGCTGGGCCGCCTCCTGGACGTGGCGATGGCGCGCGGCGCGGTGGTCGTCGCCGCTTCCGACCCGGCGCTGGCCGAGGGCGGTTTTCCGGCCTCCCATCCCGGCGTCATCGCGGTCGCCAGCGAAGGCGGCCCGCCGCCCGCCCGCGGCGTGATCCTCGCGCCTGGCCGGGACATTCCCACCGCCCAGTCGCACGGCCGCTGGAGCCTCGTCAACGGCAGTTCCTTCGCCGCCGCCCATGTGACAGGACTGGTGGCGCTGATGCGGGAGAAGGACGCCCGCGCGGACCGCGCCAGCCTGGTGCTCGCCCGCGGCGGTGGGGAGATCGATGCCTGCGCGACGCTCGTGCGCCTCTCGGGGCCCTGTGGAGGCTGCGCCTGCGCCGTCACGGGCGCGCCGCGGACAAGCGCGGCCCACTGAGACGCGGCGGTTGCGCCTGATGCTGGCCGGGCTCGCAATGGCCGCGTGCGGGGTCGCCGGTTCGGCCGCCGCGCAGGTCTCGGCCAGCGCCTCGGTGGCCTCTGACTACCGGCTGCGCGGCGTATCGCTCTCCGACCTCAGGCCCGCGGCCAGCGTGAGCCTTTCCGACGACCTCGCGAACGGGATCTATTTCGGCGGTTCGGCGCTGGGCCAGGACACGAAGCAGGAGGGCGCCCAGGCGTTGGGACACGTCGAGTACCTGGGCTATGCGGGGCGGCTCGCCGGCGGCGCGGCCTGGGACGTGGGCGTCAGCCACCAGCGCTACAGCCTCTACTCGGCCGGCCCGTCCAGGCTCTCCTACTCGGAGGCCTACGTGGGGCTCTCCAAGGGCGCGCTCAGCACCCGCCTCTCCTACTCGCCCGACTACAACGGCCAGCACCACAACGTGGCCTACCTGGAGGTCAACGGGACGGTGCGTCCCGCGCCGGACTGGCGGGTGGCCGCTCACCTGGGCGTGTTCCGGGCGCTGAACCGTTGGCCCTTCGTGACGCTGCGTCCGCGCTACGACACCAGGCTGGACGTGGTGCGGCGGCTGGGCCCGGTCGAGCTGGATGTCGGCTGGGCCGCGGCGACAAGCGGCTTCCGCGCCGAACCGAAACGCGCCCGCGGCGGCCTGGTCGTGGGATTGACCGCCTACTTCTGACCAGAGCACGAAGCGGTCGGTGGGATCACCTGACCATTGAATCGTGCTCTAGAATCAAGAGTGTAGACGTTGATTGATTGTTCGGATCACCTCGATCCGAAGTCATCTGACTCTGAGTAGCGTAGTCATAGGTGGGCGCGGCTAGGGTGGGCTTGAGTTTGGGAAGGCAATGACCGAGTTCGACCCAAATAGGGCCCTCAGATCGTCCGGCCTCCGTCGACGGCCCCCCGGCTCGGGAAACGGCGAGGAGATGGAGCTCAGCTTTCAAACGTGTCCCAGAGGCCAGCTCCGTTGCGGTCGAGAGAGGCCGCGCCTTGCCGCACCCAGTTCAAATCCGCACTGAATGTTGGCCGCGAACGATTGATGGCGGTTGCCGGCAGAACAGCCCAGTCAAGGGCGAGGCCCCTTCAATCCGTAGGCCATGGCTTCGGCGGCGTAGGCGGTAGCCCAGGCCGAGATCCACTGACTCGGTCCGCCCGGGAAACCGCTGTCGATCGGCGGCTGCAGGGGCATGGCGTGAGTCTGCACGAACCAAGAGCCATCGGGCTTCTGCTTGCGCAGCAAGTAGTCGAGGCCATTCCGATAGACAGTATCGGTTGCCCTCATCCCGGAGCGGTGCAGGCTGACCAACGCCTGGCCAGTGGCGTAGGCATCGCTGGCCATGCCCGTCTGCTGCGCGAAACCGCCGTCACCCTGCTGCGACGCGACCAGCTGGGTGCGGGCCTTGGCGATCTCGGCGCGCGGCGCGTTGGCCCAGACCAGGGCCAGCAGCCGATAGGTCAAAGCCTCGTTGTTGACTCTGGCCGGCGTGGCGATCAGCCAGGCGCGGGCCTTGGTGATGGCTGCGTCGGCCTGTTTGCGCAGGGCCGGCGGGGCATAGGCGTCGATCGCCCGCACCGCGGTCGCTGTCTGATCAAAGTTGCTGTCGCCGTGCGGCAGGCGCGTCGCAACGCCCGGCCACGAACCGTCCGCCGACTGCTTGGCCAGGAGGTAGACCACCGCCACGTCCGTATTCTCGTCGGCAGGAAATTTGATCTCGGCCAAGCCGGTCAGCGTTGGCGACGTCACCGCATGTTCGCCGCCGCTCACGCCATGGACCAGGCTGTAGTCGTGGCGCCGCCGGATCACTTCGGCGCTCATCGCCACCTGTTTGGTGTAGACGGCATCGTTGATCGGCAGCCCTTTGGTGCGGATCACAGAAGCGGCGATCATCGGCGAGATCTGGTTATGGCAGGAGGCGCAGGTCGCCTGGCGCTCGAACTTCGGCTGCTGTTTGTCCAGCACGGACATCGCCCTGCCGATCGAGGCGCGCAGCGCTTCTTTGTCGGCTGCGCCGGCGGCAGCGGGCAGCGGGGCTAGCAGCACCGCGGCGGCGATAAGGGGAAGGACCAAACGCATCACTTAGCTCCTTTGGCGATCAGCATGGGGACGAGTTCGGGGTGGTGGATTTGGGCGTACATCAGCGGCCTATGGCCGTGAGCGTCCGGGACGTTGGGATCGGCCCCGGCGGCGAGCAGCAGGCGCAGCTTTTCGGCCGGCTGACGATCGGTGATGGCCGCGGCGATCAGCGCGGTAGCGTCCTGCGTGCCGCGTCCGTCCAGCGTGGCGCCTAGATCGAGCAGGCGTTTGACCATCGCCGCTTCGCCGGAGTTGGCGGCGAACACTAGAGCGTCATTGAGCGTCTTGCCCTTCGCGCCCTGGCTGATCAGATAATCCAGACAGGCCGAGCAGCCGGCGTTGGCGACAATCGCGATGGTGGCGTTGCCCTGGGGCCCGTTGACGTCCAGAACCCTGGGATAGAGGAGCATTATCCCGTCAAGGTTGGAGGTGAAGCCGAGCGCCGCGGCGATCTGCATCTGTTGCGGCATGGCGGGCTTGGCGCCTTTTTCGAGCAGTCGACGGATCACTCCGGCGCCGGTCGTACGTCCGCTGGCGGCCACCAGCGCGTCGATTCCTCCGTCGGAAACGGCGTTGACGTTGGCCCCCCGATCGATCAGCAGGCCGGCGATAGCGTCGTCGCGCACGGCCCAGATCAAGGGTGTGACACCGTCCAGGTCGGCGGCATTGACGTCGGCTCCTTTGTCCAGCAGTGCCTTGGCGAGGATCGCATCGCCATAGACCGCGACCTGGTGCAGGGCGGTTGTCCCATTGACACCGCGAGCCTTGGGCAAGGCCGGGTCGGCCAGCAGCTTGCCGATAGACTTCTTGTCCTGATTACGTAGGGCTAACCGAAAGGCCTCGACCTTGGGGTCGACAGCCATATTGGGGATCACCCGCTTGGCCGGCCACCTCGCGCCACCGTCGATCCACTCCTTCAGCGCCTCCAGCTCCAGCACGCTGAGCTCGTCGTCCAGCGGCATCTTCTTGCTGACGACCATCTGGTAGAGCTTGCTCTTGTCGCTATGGCCCGGAACGATGACCGGACCACTGGTGCTTCCCTTTAGGGCCGCCTCCCGATCGTCCAGTCGCAGGCCGCCGCGTTGAATCGCGGCCCCGTGGCAACCGGTGCACCGGTTGACGAAGATGGGTCGAACATTGGTGTCGAAGTCTACCGGCGGTCCAGCCGGCGCACCGCCTGGCGGCTGCGCCGCTGTCGATCCGGCGATCATGAGCGCGGACACGAAAGCGACCGCCACGACGGCCAAGGTAGTGCGCTTCATCGTTCAGCCCCCAATTTCCACGGCCGGACGGCAGGCACAGCACGCTTGTACCGCAACCATCCTCCCCGTTGGCCAATGCGTGGTGTCACGCATGGCGGTTCAGCGCGTTGGCTTACGGCGTATCGCTGTGGGCGAACAGCGATATTAGCGGCTGGGCCGCCTTAGCCTTCAAACCGCAGGCCAATGTCCGTGGGAGTTGAGACGTCTAAGTCCGCTTCCGACCCTTCTCGGAAGTCCGACAAGTCCGCTTTCCGGCAGGTCACGCCGACACGTCGGCTGTGGGAGCACGACCCGGCGCGCGCCGGTCAGATCGGCATCCGCAGGATTTCTTGGTAGGCGCTGATCACCTGGTCGCGGATCGCCAGCACGGTTTCCAGGCTGGACTGGGCGGCCGAGACGGCGGTGACCACGTCGACCAGCTGGGCCTTGCCCTGCACCTGGTCGGCCATCTGGACCTCGGCGTTCTTGGTGGTCTTCAGCGCGTCGGTCATCACCGACTTCAGCATGTCGCCGAAGCCGCCGCCGGTCGCTGCGGCCTCCTGGCCGCCCAGCCCGGGATCGATCCCCATCGCCTTCTGGGCGGCGGCGTAGGCGTTCGCGGCGGCGAGCGGGGTCACCATGGCCTAGCTCAGCGCTTCAGCAGGTCGAGGGTGCGCGCATCCATCGCCCGCGAGGTCTCGATCACGTTGAGGTTGGCCTCGTAGGCCCTCTGGGCCTCGCGCATGTCCATGGCCTCGACCAGGGGATCGACGTTGGGCGTCTTCACATAGCCCTTGGCGTCGGCCGACGGATTGCCGGGCTCGTACGTCGAGTTGAACGGGGTCGCGTCGGGCGCCACGCGGCTCATCTTCACGCCTGTGCCGCCGGCGACTTTCGTGGGCTGGAAGATCGGCGCCTGGCGGCGGTAGGGATCGCCGCCCGGGGTCTTGGAGGTCGAATTCGAGTTCGCGAGGTTCTCCGCGATAATCCGCATCCGCGCCTGCTGGGCGCGCAGCGCCGAGACGGCGATCGCCTGGGCGGTCGAGGTAGGTGTGGTGATGTTGGCCATCTAGCGGATCCCTGACCTAGCCGGACGCGCCCGGCCGACGCGTGGCGAGCTTCAGGATGTCGAGCGATTTCTGGTAGAAACCGACTGCGGCGTCGTAGTCCATCCGCGCTTCGGTGAGCTTCATCATCTCCTCCTCCAGCACTACGCCGTTGCCGTCGAGCGTGACTTCAGAGTCCTGCACCTTCACCGACTTGACCGCCGCGCCTGAGCCGCGCTTGGCGCCCGGCGGCAGCAGGTGGCCGGGGTTGGTCACCGCCATGCCGGCGGCGTTCGCGCTCGCCGAGCCCGTCTGCACCGCGGCCTGGACCTGGAAGCTGAACGGCTTCAGGTCGTGAGGGCCGAAGTTCGGAGTGTCGGCGTTGGCGACGTTCTCGGCGATCACCCGCTGGCGCTCGGACAGGTAGCCGAGGCGCGAGCGCAACATCGCGAAGATCGGGATTTCGGCAATGTTCATCCCGGCCATGGTGAAGAAACAGGGTTAACCGCGGTTTAAGGGACTCCTGCGCGGGATGGCGGCCAAGCCTCCACGCAGAACCGCGCACGCCATGGATTTTTCAGACTTCGCCCGGGCCCTGTTCGCCCTCGTGCTCACCCTCGGCCTGATCGGCCTGGCCGCGGTCGGGCTGCGCCGCTTCGGCCCGGACGCCATGGCCCGCTTCGCCGGACCCCGGCGGGAGCGCCGGCTGGCGGTCGTGGAGAGCCTGGTGCTCGACCCGGCCCGGCGGCTGGTGATCGTCTCCTACGACGGCAAGGAACGGCTGATCCTGCTGGGCGAAGGCCAGCTGGTGGCGCCGCTCGACGCGCCGTCGAAGAAGGCTTCAGGGGCCCGCGTCTGATGGGCGGGCTCTTCAAGGCCATCCGGGCGCTGCCGGCCGAGGAGTGGCGCCGCGCCTTGGCGCTCTCGCTCATCGCGACGCTCGCCAGCCTCGCCTTCCCGGCCGTGGCGCTGGCCCAGGCGGTGAACATCAACCTCGGCACCGGCGCGGGACTGACCGAGCGGGTCGTGCAGCTGATCGGGCTGATGACGGTGCTGTCGCTGGCGCCCTCGATCGTGATCATGACCACCTCGTTCGTGCGTATCGTGGTGGTGCTCAGCCTCCTGCGGACCGCGCTCGGCCTGCAGCAGAGCCCGCCCAACGCGGTGATCATCTCGCTGTCGCTGTTCCTCACCGCCATCGTCATGGGCCCCACCCTGCAGCGGTCCTACGACGAAGGGATCAAGCCGCTGCTCGACCAGCAGATCGAGCTGCCCGCCGCCTTCGACGCCGCCGGCGGGCCGCTGAAGACCTTCATGCTGAGCCAGGTGGACCGGCAGGACCTCGGGCTGTTCATCCGGCTGTCGAAGATCCCCCGGCCTGCGACCGCCCAGGAGACGCCGATCCGCGTGGTCACCCCGGCCTTTATGATCAGCGAGCTGAAGCGCGCCTTCGAAATCGGCTTCCTGCTGTTCGTGCCCTTCCTGGTGATCGACCTGGTGGTGGCCAGCGTGCTGATGAGCATGGGCATGATGATGTTGCCGCCGGTGGTGGTCAGCCTGCCCTTCAAGCTGATCTTCTTCGTCCTCGTCGACGGCTGGCGGCTGGTGGCCGGCAGCCTGGTGGAAAGCTTCCAGCACCCGCCGGGAGGATAGCGCGCGGCATACCTGCTCCCTAGGTTACGGGCGGGGCGAAGGAAATCCGATGAGCGAACCACGCGGTCCCTGGGACCTGCCCGAGCCGGAGCCGTCACCCGCGCCGGGCCGCAGGGGACGGCCGATCTTCTGGATCGGCCTGGCCGTGGGCCTGAGCGCGCTCGTCTGGGGGCTGGCCAAGACCTTTCCGGAAGCGGCGCGCAGCAACGACGACTGGGCCTGGATCGCGCAGGGCGTGCTGGTGGTGGTGATCGTGGCCGCGGGCGCGGCGCGCTCGCTCCGGCCGTCCCTTGGCCAGGGCCTGCGGCTGGCCGCGATGTGGGCGGTGATCGTCGGCGCGTTGGCGCTGGGCGTCGCGTATCGCGACGAGATCTCCGGCGTCCCGCAGCACCTGCGGCTGGCGTTCGGCACCGGCTATCCGGTGGCCACGGGCGACCACGAGCTGGTCATCCCGCAGCAAGCCGACGGCGGCTTCCTGGTGAACGGCGAGGTGAACGGCCAGCATGTCAGCTTCCTGCTCGACACCGGCGCCACCGACACCGTGCTGAGCCCGCAGGACGCACGCCGCCTCGGCGTCGACGTGGACCGGCTGCGCTATGACTACGGCGCTGAGACGGCCAACGGCACCGGCTACGGCGCGGCCTATGTGGCCCAGCGGCTCGCGGTCGGCCCCATTGCGTTTGACGACTTCAGGATGACCGTCAACCAGGCCCCCATGAGCCGCTCGCTGCTGGGCCTCAGTTTCCTCAACCGGCTCTCCTCGTTCGAGATCCGCGACCGCAAGCTGATCCTCAAGTGGCGGGAGGCCGGCGCGGCAACCCGATCATAGTTAAGCAATGGTGGCTTGCGGCTCGGGCTATGGATGGGCGCCCCAGCCCACAGAGAGACTTCCCATCCATGAGCTACGCCCGCGAGACCGTCCTGATCGCCCAGCAACTGTTCGAGCGCCTGGGTCCCGGCGCCATCGGCCTGGTCGAGTCGCGTTCCGACGCGCTCCGCGAGGCAGGCGACATCGACGGCGCGAAGCATTGGAAGGGCGTCTCGCACGCGATGATCGTCATCGCCACCCAGCCCAGCGCGATCCTCAGCCTCGGCGCCCCGAAAGCGAAGCCTGAGAACATGCTGTGGTCGCTGATGCAGAGCATCGAAGGCTACCGCCACCTCGCCAGCCAGGCCGAGCAGGTCATCAGCATGGCCGGGCCAGGCGCGCAGGGCCTGGAGCGCATCGCCGCCGGCTGGCGCGAGCTTGCAGCGACGCTGGAGAGCCTCGCCGGCGAGCTCACCGAGCCTGTGCCGCCGAGCGACGTGCGCGAGCGGAGCGTCTACGAGCTCAACTGAAACCCGCGCCAGGCGAGCGCCCGCGGCGCGGTGTCGCGAGCCTCCAGGTAGTGCGGGTCGAAATCGCACGCATCGGCCAAGCCAGCAGCGTCCAGGATGTCTATCCAGCCCCGGCCGACCGCGACCAGGCCGGTCTTGCGGAAGTCCCGCAGCACGCGGTTGACCTGCACCATCGAGAGCCCGACGGCGGCGGCGAGATCGCGCTGGGCCAGCGGCAGGTGGTCGCTGACCTTGGCCGGGAGCCCCACGGCGGCCAGCCGCCAGCGCAGCTCGCACAGCAGGTGGGCGATGCGCTCCGCCCCGTCGCGCGCGCCCAGGTTGACCACCCATTCGCGGGTGATCGCCGCTTCCTCGGCCAGGCTGCGCCCGAGCGGAAGCATCAGCCGCGGCATGGTCGCCTGCAGCCGTCGGACGGCCGCCGCCGGCATCCGCGCCGCACGCCCGGCGCTCAGGGCCACCAGGACGTAGTCGACCGGCAGCACCAGCGCCAACCCGCCGGTGCAGAGGTCACCCGGCGCCAGGATCGAGACGATCTGACGGGCGCCGTGCGCGGTCTCCTTGCACCGCGCGACGAGCCCTCCGAGCACCAGCACCGCGAACTGCCCGCGCTCCCCGCCATCGGCCAGGACCTCGCCGCGGCGAAACTGGAATGGCGCGTCCAGCGCCCCCTGCAGCGCGTGGCGCTCCTCGAGAGTCAGGGCGTCCTCGAGCGCGAGCCGGCGCATCCAGACCTGCACGGGATCGCGTTCGTCCTCGGGCGACATGCCCTGGATATCGCGACCGGCTGCGCTCGGGCGCAATCGGGTGTCCGCCTTAGACCCCTCCCCGGTTGATCGGGCCGATCGCGCTCGACGAATTGGGGATCACCGTCAACCCGGTGAGCCGCTCGCGCCTGGGCCAGCGTCGTGAACCGGCTATGCTCGTTCGGGATTCGCGGCCGGCGTCACCCGGGGGGGGGGGGAGCACGCTCCGAGTTGGACAGGGAGACCCGCCGCGCGATCTCACGGGCGATCTCGTCCACCGCGCCCGTGAAATCGATCGGACCGCCGTAATTCGTGGCGTTCTGCGGCATCCCCTCCGACGCGCTGCCACCGGCGCCCAGCACCATGGTTGCTCCGCCCGCGAAGTGGATCGCCGCCAGCCCACGAGTTCCGTCGGCCAGTTCTCCGCGCAGGACGACCCCGATGGCGCGGTCCCTGGCGTGCTCGGCGACCGAGGCGAACAGCAGGTCCACCGTGCGATTGCGGTACTTGTCATTGTTTCCGGCCACCAGGTGCACCCGGCTTCGCGCCGCAAGCTCCAGGTGCGCGGCCGGCTCGCCGATGTAGCAGACGCCCGCATGGAACTCGTCGTCCTCCTGGGGGATGAGCACCGGCAAGGCCGATCGGCGCGAGAGCACTTCCTTCAGGTGGCTGAACTGTCCGCTCGGCCGGTGCAGGACCGCGAGCACGATGGCGGGCAAGTCGCCCGGCAGGGCTTCGAGCAGGTCCCTCAGATCAAGTAGCCCCAGGCCGCCCGACGCGCCGACCGCCACAAAGACGGGCCGTGTGTCCGGGACGGACCCAGGCCGTTCCATGAACCAGCACCCCCACAGCGCCAAGCCTGACGCATCAGCGGCCAGCGCCGCGCGGCTCGCTCGCCAGAAGGTCTTAGCGCGCGGCGATCCGCCGGTCCAAGAAAGCCTTCAAAGGTTCGGCGTCGCCGCCGCCTGCCTGCGCGCCATCCGCCGGCTGGGCATCGCCTTGGAGAGCTCCGCGGAATCCAGCGCGCCGTCGTGGTTCAGGTCCAGCTCGGCGAACTTCGCCTTCAGGCCGGCCAGCGGACCCTTCAGCTCCGAAGGCTGGATCTTGCCGTCCACGTTGGCGTCCAGCGAGCCCATCATCTGCGAGGCGAACAGCTGCTGCTGCAGGTCGTTGCGCAGGTGGCTCGGCGTCTCGTCGGCCCAGCGGTAGTTCACCCGGAAGTACATCATCTCGTCGGGCGTCTGCTCGCCCCAGGTGACGTTGCGCTTGGGGTCCGGGTTCGCCGGATTGTGCACCGAGTTGTCGTAGACCCAGGTGGCGACCAGCTTGGTGCCTTTGGTCACGTGGATCGGGGTCACCGGATCGTAGTCGCGCTGCCAGTTGAAGTCGTACTTCGGCAGGCTGAGCAGCATGGCCTCCTTGCCGTCCGGCGTGATCTCCTTCAGCTCCACGTGCCAGCCCCGGTAGTGGGCGTGCGGATAGAGCGTGTAGAGGTAGGCGTCGGCCGGGAAGGTCAGGTAGGCGACCTCCTGGTGGCGCGCCTCGCCCGGCGGGATCATCAGGGCGAAGGTCGAGATCACCGTCGAGCGCTTGATGTACTTCGGCGGCTCTTTCATCGTGTAGAAGCCGACCTGGGTGACGTCCGTCGTCTCCTTGCCCATGGTCGTGTAGTGCATCTGGAAGTTCAGCTTGCCGCCGCCGGGCACGGGCGCGCCCGCGCCGTCGCCCATCACCTGCGGCTGGGCGCCCGGCGTGTAGGAGCCCACCGAGCCGCCGGGGATGTCCGGCGGGTTGTTCGGGTCGGGGATGTGGTTCGAGACCACGTGGTGCAGCACGCGGCGGTCGCCCGGCTTCATGGCGATGGCCCGCAGCCAGGTGTCCTGGCGGAAGGGGTTGTCCACGCGCTGGTTCTGGTACTCGACGAGGCCGTTCGCCGGCACCTTGTAGGCCGGCAGGTCGACGATCACGTCGGGCTTTCCGAGCTCGACCGGCCAGTCGGGCGCGCGGCGGTCCTTGTTCGCCGCCAGCGGGTCGGGCCCGTCGCCGCGCGGCGCGCCCGCCTCGATCCAGTGGACCAGCAGCTTGGTCTGCTCGGCCGTCAGGCCCTGGTCGTTCTTGAACACGCCGATGTGCGGGTCGGCGAAATAGGGCGGCATGCGGCGCGTGCGCACCGTCTCGCGGATCATCGGGGCGAAGCCCTTGATGACCTCGTAGCTGTTCATCGCGAAGGGGCCGATGCCGCCGTTCACGTGGCAGCTGACGCACTTCTCCTGCAGGATCGGGGCGACGGTCTTGGAATAGGAGATCTGCGCGAAGTCGGCGGCGTGGTCGCGTTCCGGGAAGGCCAGCGGCTTGCCGGCGCTGTACGCCGCGCGGATCAGCTGCGGCTTGCCGCCCGCGACCAGGGTGTCCAGCGTCTCGCCGACCCGGCCGTCCAGCGGCCCGCGGTAGGCGACGCTCCAGGTCTTCGGGTCGATGACGAACACCTCGCCCTCGCGCTGCACGCCCAGGCTCTCGCCGACCAGCTGGTACTCGTCCATCAGCACCGGCACGGAGAGCTTCTGCGCCTTCGCCTCGGCGGCCACGGCGTCACGCGTGTCGTTGGAATCCAGCGCCCAGACGACGACGCCCTTGTCCTTGTAGGCGGCGTTCAGCTTCTCCAGCGCCGCCGCGCCCTGGCGCGACACGGCCGAGCCATTGGTCCGGGTCATGATCACGACCGCGGGGACATAGTTGTAATAGTAGAGGTGCTGGGCCAGCCGCGTCTGGTCGGTCAGCTGGAAGTCGTCGACGTGCTGCGGCGTCGCGGTCGTCGGCTCGGCGGCGATTCCGGCCGGCGCCAGGCCCACGAGAACGGCGGCGGCCGCGGCGCCGGCGATCAACAGCATACGATTCATCGACCTAGTCTCCCGTCACAGGGCGGCTCGCGTACCACGGTTTCCGTTCAGGATTGTTGCAGGCCCGTGCAATCCGCGCGCAGTGAAATCGTCCAAAATCAGAATTCAAACATGGCTCGCTGATAACACGTTGCACCATCGCCGGCGAGACGGCGGCCCGCTCAGCCGGTCGCCGCGGGCGCCTTGGCCTCGGCCTGCTTGCCGGCCGCGGGGGCCGGGGTCGCAGGCGGCGCGGACCGAAGGACGGGCTTGCCGGTTCCCACCGGGACGGGGGCGGTGCGGAAGCGCACCTTCATCCTGGCGACCCAGCCGGTGAAGGCCTCGTTGTCCGCCGAGACGCGGCTGAAGTCGGCGACGCTGAGGTGGTTGGTCGAGATGCCGGTCAGCGCGATGCGCAGCGCCTCCGGATTGTGGGCGGCGTCGAAATACCGCTGGTACTGGCCGTTCAGGCGGGTGAGCGCCGCGTCGTCGCCGGCCAGGCTGTAGGCCACGCCCGCGCGCAGCAGCTTGCCCTCGTCCTCGGCCGACAGCGGCGCGGGATCCTTCCAGCGCTCGCCCAGCGCCTTCTCGAACGCCGGCCCGGCCTTGGCCCAGTCGTGCTTCTTCCAGGTGATCTCCGAGCGGACGTCGCCGGCTTCCTTCGACGCGTCCTTCTCGATGATCTCGAGCGCGCCGTCGTACTTGCCGACGCCGGCCCAGGCGCGCGCCTCGATCAGCCGGCGCTCAGCGTTCAGCGCGTTGGGCAGCACTGTGGTGCGCGAGCCGTTGATCGCCTCGATCGCCTTCTCCGGCTGCTTGTCCATCAGGTAGATGACCGCCAGGTCGGTGGCGACCTGGGCGCGCGGCACGCCGTCGAGGCGGTTGTCGGCCTGGTACTTCAGGAGCTCGGCCGCCTGGTCCAGCAGGTCGACGTCCACGAGCCGGCGGACCAGCTTCCTGACCATCAGGTCGCCGTCCGAGCCGAGCGGGGTCAATTCCTTGAAATCGTAAAATAATGCGAGGGCCTGGATGGGCTCCATGCCATCGGCGTTGCCGTCCAGGAAAAGGGTGCTGAACGCTGCGTGGAGGTCGGACTGCAGCTGCAGCGCCTCCGGCAGGTCCGGCAGGCGCGAGCCCGCCGAGCGCAGCGCTTCCAGCGCCTCGCGGTAACGGCCCTGCGAGAGGTAGAGGTGGCCGAGCGCGCGGATGGTCTCCAGCTCTGTGGCGTCGCCGCGCCAGCGGTAGCGCAGGCCGTCGAACACCGTGGCCGCCTGCAGCGGGGTGGCCTTGCCGGTCTCCAGCCTGATCTGCGTCGCGCGCAGCAGCGCCTTGGAGGCGATCGCCTCGCGGTGCACCGTCGAGATGGCGGCGTACATCTTCAGCGCCCGGTCCTTGTGGCCCTCCTGCTCGAAGATGCGGGCCTGCACCAGGCGGGTGGCCAGCTCCTCGTAGACGTCGGTCTTGTCGGCCAGCGCCAGGTGGATGCGGCTGTCGGCGGCGGCGAGGTCGCCCTGCGCCAGCGCGGCCTGGGCGTCGGCGCGGGCGAAGCGCGCCTTCCACTCCGGCGCGAACTGCAGGAAGGCCTCCGAGCCGCGGGCGAACTGCGCGCGGGCCTCGGTCCACTGGGCCTGCTGGGAGGCGATGTAGGAGCGCCACATCGCGCTCGACGGATCCTCGGCCAGCGCCGGGGCGGAGAAGTCGGCCTCGGCCTCCTTGTAGCGGCGCGCCATGACCCGGGCCATGCCGCGAAGGCCGCGGAACTCGGCGGTCTCCATCACCTGCGGGCTTTCGCGGGCGATGTCGTTCAGCCAGCCGATCGCCTCGAACGACAGCTCGTAGCCGACCAGGAACCGGGCCAGCGCCATGCGCGCCGTCGTGGGCGCGCCCTTGTCCTTCAGCGCCCCTTCCGCCGAGGCGGCCGAGAGCAGCGCGTTGTAGCGGGTGAGGAACCCCTTCGGCCCGGTCTTTGGCCAGTTCACATAGTCGATCAGGCCCGGCATGCCGGCGGGCTTGGGCAGGTCCAGCTCGACGCGGACCTGCTGCGGCGCCAGGCTGGGCGACAGCGCCAGGCCCAGCGGCCGGCCGATGTGGATCAGGTCGCCCTCGCGGGTGACGTTCAGGTCCTCGATGCGCGGCTCGATGGCGAGCCCCTGGATCGAAGGCAGGATGGAAAGCTGGGCGAAGTCCCGCCGCGACGCGGTGCCCTTCGGCGGTCCCAGCGCCGTCACCACGTCCAGCACGTCGCCGGCCTGCGGATCGGTGAACTGGACGATGCTGGTCGCGCCCGCCACCGGCGCCTTCAAGCCCGCCGGCCCGTCGGCGTCCTCCCGACTGATGTGCAGCAGGGTCGACGGCCCCTGGTCGCCAGGGCCGACGGCGATGGTCCAGGTGTTGCCGACCGCGTTGGCGAACACCGGGATGGCGTGCGCCGCCTCGATGCGGATCGCCGAATAGTCGCGGCCGCGCACTGCCTGGATGCCGGTGAACTGGGTCAGGCCGCGGGGCGCATGGCTGACGTCGAGCACGGCCGGCGCGTCGAACACCACCCAGACCGCGTCACCCCGGCGGAACACCGCCGCGCCGGCGGGGTTGGCCCAGGTGAAGCTGAACTGCACCTGGCCCGCGCCCACCCGGCTTTCCATGTGCACCACGCCGCCGGCGGGCAGCGGGTTGGGCCGCGGCGGGGGCGCGAGCTTGGCGCGCTGGGCGGCGAGTTCCGCCTCGGTGGGCCCCGGCTTCTGGAAGACGTTGACGTAGGCCGCGCCGTCGGCCGTGCCGGTCTTGGCGTCGCCGTCGTCGGTCAGCGTCAGCGTGACCTGCAGCCGCCCGTTCACATGCGCCTTCTCGGCGGTCTTGATCCAGCGCGGCGGGGCTGTGCGCAGGCGCGAGATGTCCGGGTCGGCGTCGCGCGGGAAGGTGAGCGTCAGCGTCTGGCCGTCGCGCTTGACCGCGGCGGCGGGGGCGCCGTGGAACTCGACTCGGCTGAACTCCTGGGCCTGGGCGACATGCACCTCCACCCCGCCCAGGGTCGGGGCCGCGCCGGCCGGCGCGACGAGCCCGGGCGTGACGAGACCGGCCACGGCGACCGCGGCCACGCCTGCGCGCAAGGTGCGGCGCAGGTCCATGCGTTAGCCGGCCTTCGCCGGCGCGCCTGCCGCGGCGGTCGGCGCGACCGGCGGCGGCGCGGAGGGCGCGGCCGTGGCGGTCTTGGCCGGAGGCGGCGCGGGCGGCGCTGCGGGCGCTGCCGCCTTGGCAGGCGCCGGAGCGGCGGCGGGCGCCGAAGAGGACGATGGCGTCGCGGCGGCCTGCTGGTCGGCGGGCGCGGTCTTGCGCGGGGCCTTCTTCGCCTGCCGCTTGGGCCTGGCGGCCGGCGTGGCCTTGGGGGTGTCCTCGGCGTCGGCCGGAGCAACTGCCGCGGCCTGCGCCGCCGGGATCACCGGAGCGGCCGCGGCCTTGGCCTCGGCGTTCTGGGCCAGGGTCTGGGCGGCGCCGAACCGGCGGGCGAGCGCTTCGGTGAGCTTCTTCGCCTCCGAGGGCGGCATCTGGCCGACGATGGCGGCCAGCGAGCGCTCCTTCATCTTGGCCGCGATCGGCAGGCGGACGCTGTCGTCGAGGATCGCCATGCGGGCGGCGGCGTCCCTGGGCTTCATGCCCTCGTAGACCTTCACCAGGCGGGCCACTTCGGCGTTCTCGCGGCCGTCGGCCTGGGCCAGCAGGGCCGCGACGTCGGCCTTGAGCCCGGTCAGCGCCTTCATCTTGGCGTCGACCTTGGCCTCGGCGGCCTGCAGCAGGGCAAGCTGGGTCGAGAGCTGCTGCTCGCGTTCGTCCAGCTGGCCGCGCCGGGCGCCCAGGTTCTGCAGGACCTGCAGCTCGGCCGGCGACAGGCCGGCTTCCTTCGCCAGTTCCGCGGCCGTCGGCGCGCAGACCGCCTTCGGCTGGATGGTCGGCGGCGGCAGGGCGCTGGCGGCCGCGTCGGCCGGCTGACCGGTGGCGGCGGTCAGGCCGGGCATCGGCGGCGCGCTCGGGTCGGCCGGCTTGTCGCCGGCCGCCTTGTCCGCAGCCGACTTGTCTCCGGCCTTGCCGCCGGCCTTCTTGGCGTCGACCTTCTTGGCCGCCTTGTCGGGCTTGGCGGCGTCTTCCGCCCAGGCGCGCGCGCCGGAGACCAGGCTCGGGATGTCGCGGGCGCCGGCCAGCGCGTTGATCGCCAGCACGCCGCCCACGGCGACGCCCACCAGCGGCAGGATGCGGGGCAGTCGGTTCACCGGCGGACTCCACGAAGGTCAGTGAGCGTGAGGGGCTCGTCTTCGAACAGGTCGTCTTCGATCGAGGCGCGGCGCGGCGGCAGGGGCCGCGCGGCGGGCTGGGCGGGCGTGCGCTCGGGGGCGGCCGCGCGTTGTGGCGGCGTGGCCAGGCGCTCCGGCCGCGCCTCACGCGCGGCGGCCAGCAGTGCGCCCAGCCGCCGCTCGGTCATCGCGTCGAGGGAGCCGTCCAATCCGCCGTCGAGGGGACCCGGCTGGCGGGCGGCGCTGCGCAGCGGCGGCGCGTGGTCGGCCAGCCGCTCCAGCTTGTCGGTATGCCGCTCCAGCCTGGCGGCCAGCGCCCTGCCCTTCTCGATGCGGTCGGAGAGCAGGTCGATCGCCTCGTCGGTCGCCGCGCGCAGGTCGGACAGCCCCTGCTCGGCGCGCGCGGCGGCGACGTTCAGCTCGCGCACGGCGCTTTCGAAGCCGTCGTGGCTGTCGCGCAGCACCTGCAGCCGGCGGTTCAGGCGCCAGCCCATCATCAGCGCCGCCAGCAGCAGGCCCGCGAGCATCACGTTCAGGATCAGGCCGATCAGGCTCATGGCGTCCTCTGCACGGCTTGCCGGGCGTGGGGCGTCAACGGGGCCTCCACGCGCACGGCGATGTGGGTGTTGCGGCGGCCCATGCGGCCGCGGGTCAGCGGGATGGCGCCGGCGCGCAGCTCGATCAGGCTGTCGGGGCCGGCGTTCAGCATCAGGGTGTCGCCGACCTTCAGGTCCAGCACCTGCTTGAGGCCGACCTGCTGCTCGTCGAGCACGGCGCGCACCTCCATGTTGGTGGTCCAGAGCTCGGTGGCGAGGTGGCCTTCCCAGATGTTGTCGCGGCCGAACTTCTCGCCCATGAACTGCTGCAGCAGCATCTTGCGGATGGGCTCCAGCGTCGCATAGGGCAGCAAGAGCTCGATGCGGCCGCCGCGGTCTTCCATGACGATGCGCAGCTTCACCAGGATCGCGGCGTTGGCCGGCCGGGCGATGGCGGCGAACCGCGGGTTCGTCTCCAGGCGGTCGAGGGTGAAGGTCACCGGCGTCAGCGGCTCGAACGCCTCGCGGGCGTCGCCCAGCACCA
>JBJMQX010000157.1:0-14305 GCA_045802455.1 Phenylobacterium sp.
GGCGAGGGGTTCAAGGTCGCCATGCAGGTGCTCGACCGGGGCCGGCTGCACATCTCAGCCGTCTGCATCGGCGTCGCCGAGAGGCTGATCGCCGACTGCGTCGCCTACATGGGCGAGCGAAAGCAGTTCGGGCAGCCGCTGTCGAGCTTCCAGCTGTTGCAGGGGATGATCGCCGACTGCAAGACCGAGAGCCTGGCGGCCAAGGCCCTCACCATGGAGACCGCCCGCCGGCGCGACGCCGGCCAGAGCGTGACCATGGAGGCCGCCGCGGCCAAGTACTTCGCCTCGGAGATGGTCGGCCGGGTCGCGGACCGGGCGGTGCAGATCTTCGGGGGCGCAGGCTATGTCGCCGACGCCGGGATCGAGCGCTTCTACCGCGACGTGCGCATCTTCCGGATCTACGAGGGCACCAGCCAGATCCAGCAGGTGGTCATCGCCCGCGAGACGCTTAAACGTGGCGGCTAGGGCTCATGGACCCGATCGAGGCGACGATTTTCGAGCTGCTCGGTCGAATCGCGCCCGGCAAGAGCGTCTCTCCCGAAGACGTCGCGAGAACGGTTGATCCGGAGGGGTGGCGTCGGCAACTGTCAAGGGTCCGCGGGTCGGCGGTGGGACTGGCGCGTCAGGGCCGCCTGACGATCACCCGCCACGGCAAGCCCGCCGACCCGGACGATTTCAAGGGCGTCTGGCGGATCCGCCTGCCCGACGCCGGCACAGACGGAGGAGTCCCATGATCATCTACGGCAATTCGCTCAGCCCGTACGTCAGGAAGACCATTGTCTTCGCGGCCGAGAAGGGGATCGATTTCGAGCTGCAGCCCACCCAGGCGGAGGGCTTCAAGGAGGCGAGCCCGTTCGGCAAGATGCCGGCGCTGCGGGATGGAGATTTCACGGTCCCGGATTCAACGGCGATCATCACCTATTTCGAGGCCATCAAGCCCGAGCCCAACCTGATCCCGACCGAGCCTAAGGCCCGCGCCCGAACCATCTGGTTCGAGGAATACGGCGACACAATTATCGGGGCGTGCGGCGGCAAGATCTTCTTCAACCGCGTGGTCTCCCCCAGGTTCTTCAAGCAGCCCGGCGACCTGGCCGCCGCCGACGAGGCGCAGCGGACCGAGTTCCCGAAGCTGATGGACTACCTGGAGAGCGTCGCGCCGCCCTCCGGCTACCTGGTCGAAGACCGCTTCACCCTGGCCGACATCGCTGTCGCGAGCCCGCTCGCCACCCTGATGCACGGCGACTGTCCGATGGACGCCGGCCGGCACCCCAAGGCGCACGCCTACGTGTCGAAGATCTGGGAGCGGCCGTCCTTCGCCAAGCTGATCGCCCAGGAGAAGGCGGCGCTGGCGGCCTAGCACTAGGGATTGTTCGTGCGGCCGCACAGGCGGGGACCGCAACCCGGCGGAGAGGAGACCGGTTTAGGCTCGACCGCCATGATTCGAGTGCTGAGCCTTCTCGCCGCCGCCCTCCTGCTGGCCGCCTGCACGCCGCTGATGGTGCAGCAGGCGGGCAGGCCGCCGCTGGGCTTCCAGGGCCCGCGCCTCGAGGCGGACGCCATCGTCAGCTTCGACGGCGCGCGGCTCGGCCTTTCCGAATGGGACGCGACCGGCGAGCCCTGGGCGGTGATCGTCGGCGTCCACGGCATGAACGACTACGCCAACGCCTTCCACACGGCGGCACCGTGGTGGGCCGGGCATGGGATCACCACCATAGCCTACGACCAGCGCGGCTTCGGCCGCTCTCCCGGGCGCGGCGTCTGGGCCGGCGACGACCTGATGATCGAGGACCTGCGCACGGTCTGCGCACTGGTCCGCAGGAAGTACCCGCACGCGATCCTGGCCGTGGCCGGCGAGAGCCTGGGCGGAGCGATCGCCGCCGAGGCGTTCGCGTCCGACCGACCGCCGACGGCCGACCGGCTGGTCTTGCTGTCGCCCGCTGTCTGGGGCTGGCGCGAGCAGCCGCTGCCCTACAAGACGCTGCTGTGGTTCGCAGCCAATTTCACCGGCCCGAAGGTCTACACTCCGCCCAGCTGGCTCACCTCCAAGGTCAGCCCCACCGACAACCGCGAGGAGCTGATCGCTATGGGCCGCGATCCGCTGATGATCTGGGGCGCGCGGTCCGACACCCTCTATGGCCTGGTCACGAGCATGGACCGCGCTGCCGACGCGGTAGGCAAGGCGCGGCTGCCGACCCTCTATCTCTACGGCGCGCACGACCAGATCATCCCGAAGAACGCCGCCTTCAAGGCCGCCGCGCAGCTGAGGCCCACCGACCGCTCGGCCTATTACGCCAAGGGCTGGCACCTGATGCTGCGGGACAAGCAGGGGCCGGTGGTCTGGAAGGACATCGAGGCTTTCGTCCGCGACCCTGAGGCGCCCCTGCCGTCCGGCGCGCCGAACATTCCGACAGCCCCCACGCCCGTCCCCCAGACGCGCGCGGCGGCGGGCTTGTGACATGCCGGGAGCAGGCGTAGAGAGCGGCGCAAATCCTTCCCGGCATTCGGCAGTGTTCGCGGCATGACTTTGTTCGATTCTCCGGCGTTCGAAGGCCATGAAGGCGTCCACGCCTTCGCAGACGAAAAAACCGGCCTCAAATGCATCATCGCCGTGCATTCCACGGCCCGCGGTCCGGCCGCCGGGGGTTGCCGGATGTGGCCGTTCGCCACCGCCCAACTGGCGCTGGAGGACGCGCTCCGGCTCTCGCGGGCGATGTCCTACAAGAACGCCATGGCGGACCTGGAGCTGGGCGGCGGCAAGGCGGTCATCATCGGCGACAGCCGCACGCAGAAGTCGCCGGCCCTGTTCGAGGCGTTCGGCCGCGCGGTCGAGGACGTCGGCGGCAAGTACTGGACCGCCGAGGACGTCGGCGTTTCGCCCGCCGACCTGATGCACGCCCGCAAGGCCACCCGCTACGTCGCCGGCCTGACCGGCCATCCCGCGGCCTCCGGCGACCCGAGCCCGGTAACCGCCGAAGGTGTCTTCCGGGGCATCCAGCTGGGCGTGCGGCGCGCGCTCAACCGCGATCTCGACGGGGTGACCGTGGCGCTGCAGGGCGTCGGCCACGTGGGCGGCTTCCTCGCCGACAAGCTGCATGCCGCGGGCGCGAGCCTGATCGTCACCGACGTCAACGAGGATGTCGCGCGCCAAGTCGCCGGCCGCACGAACGCCAAGGTGGTGACCCCCGGCGCGATCTTCGACGCCGACGCCGAGGTGTTCGCCCCCTGCGCGCTGGGCGGCGCGATCAACGCGGACACCTTGCCGCGCCTGAAGTGCAAGGTGATCGCCGGCGGGGCCAACAACCAGCTGGCCGACGCCGATATCGGCCGCGCGGTCTTCGACAAGGGCCTGCTCTACCTGCCCGACTACGTGATCAACGGCGGCGGCATCATCAATGTCGCCGGCGAGATCCGCGCGCTGGAGCGCGACGAGGCGTTCGACCCGGCCTGGGTCGAGGCCAAGCTCGGCAGGCTCATGGAAACGCTGGGCGAGGTGCTCGACCGCTCCAGGGCCGAACGCCGGCCCACCGATCAGGTCGCCAACGAAATGGCCAAGGCCCGCATCAAGGGCGCGGCGGCTGAGCGGGCGGCGGCTTAGGGCCGCGGGACGGGATCTTCAGCCGCCCGGCACTCTCGCAGCTTCACCGGCTGGCCGGCGCTTCCGGCCCGTCCGGGGCTGCCTGCGGCGGCTGCCGGAAGGACTCGTCAGGGTCCAGGACCTCGCCGGGGGCGGCGGCTACGCTTGCAGCGGCCGTCTGCGCCGGGAGATCGCCGCCGTTCAGGCTGGACGGGCCGGGCGCGTCGTCGGCGATGACCACCGTCATGCCGGTGGAAGTCTCGCCAAACAGGACCTTGGCGAAGGCCATCGGCAGGCGAATGCACCCATGGGACGCCGGCTTGCCCGGCACATTGCCCCCGTGGAGCGCGATGCCGTCCCAGGTCAACCGCTGCATGTAGGGCATGGAGGCGTGGTCGTAGAGGGTGGAGCGGTGGTCCTTGGTCTTCTGCAGGATGGTGAACACCCCGCTGGGCGTCTCCTTTCCCTTCTTCCCCGTCGAGACCGTGCTCACGCCGATGCGCACGCCATTGCGGTAGACGTAGGCCTGCTGGGCCTCGAGGCTGACGACCATCACCATCGGGCCGATGGGCGCGAGCTCCGGCGTCCAGATGAACCGGCCTGGCCTCAGGCGCGCGATGTCGGCCCCGGTGATTTCGCTGGTCTTCACCCCCTGGCCCGCCGCTGGCGCCGCCAGTCCCGCCGCCAGCAGGCCGGCGACCCAGAATCTGGCGTTTCTCGCCATAGACTTGCCTCCGTGCGGCGTCATGACCCACTGGCAGGGTAGGTCGGGGATCCCACCTCTGTGGCTCCGGTGGCGCGCCCAGGCAGCGCCCCGGCACCGCTGAGTTCCGATGAGAGATGACGGATGACTGAGCCGTTCAGGCCCAATCGACGCAGCTTCCTCCACGCCGCCGTTGCGGCCGCAGGCGTGACGGCCGTCGCCAGGCCCGCGCTGGCCGGCTCCGTGCTGAAGAGCGGCGGCGACGCGGCGGTGATCGCCGCCGCCCGCGAGGGGCTGCAGCGAGCGGGCGGTCTTGTCACCCACCGCGACCTGGTCGGCGTCGCCGATTTCAGCCAGCCCTCGAAAACGCCTCGGCTGCACTTGGTGGATATCGCCAACGGCCGCGTCGACAGCCTGCTCGTCGCTCACGGGCGCGGCTCGGACCCGAGCCATACCGGTTGGGTGAAGACCTTCTCCAACGCGTCGGGTTCGGAGGCCACCTCCGAAGGCTGCTACCTGACCGCCGACTACTATGTGGGCCAGCACGGCCGCTCAATGCGGCTGAAGGGCCTCGAGCCGACCAACAGCAACGCCGAGTCCCGGGGCATCGTCGTGCACGCGGCCTGGTATGTCGGACCCGATATCGTGCGCCAGCACGGGGTGCTCGGCCGCTCGGAAGGGTGCCTGGCGGTGAGCCAAGCCGATCTGCCCGGCGTGCTGCAGCGGCTGGGTCCGGGCCGGCTGATCGTCGCCCGCAAACTCTAGGGCGGGGATCCAGCTAGAGCGTAGCGAGACGAGCGGTCCGCGGCTCCTTGACCGCCACGACCAGCAGCAGCAGGCCGGCGGCCAGCACGCCGATCGAGATGCCGAACACCGCGTTGTAGCCGAGCAGGTCCGCCAGCTGTCCGCCGATCAGCGGCGCCAAGGTCGCGGTGATGCTCTCCGCCGTTGCCGAAACCGCGATGCGCATCGGCAGGTCGTCGCGCGCTCCGAATTCCAGGATCATCGTCTGGGCGGACATGTTGTAGCCGGCCTGACCCGCGCCCAGTCCGAAGAAGGCCAGGAAGATCGCCCAGGGCTGATGCACGTCGATCAAGAGGACGGTCGAAGCGGCCCAGGTAAGCAGCGAGAACAGCAGCACCAGCCGAAAGCCGGTCTTGTCGCCCAGGTAGCCCCAGACCAGGTTCGAGAGTGCGTCCGCGCCGATGAAGGCGAACGAAAGCGCCCCCAACAGGCGACCGGTCATGTGCACCGAGGCCGAGACGTAGAGGATGTAGAAGGGCGTGGCGATCCGCGCCGAGCTGGCCAGCATCTGCACGACAAGGAACCAGGCGTAGGCCCGGTCCTCGACGATCAGGCGGGGGAACTCGCGCAGACGGTCGCGGAACCGCCCCTGGGCGCGGGTGGTGGGCGGCTCGGGCTCCTTCAGCAGGAGCTGCAGGGCCCAGAGGCCCAGCGTGGTCAGCACGAAGGCGCAGACGAAGGTTGTCCCGTAGCCGTTGCCGAAAACGTTGGGCCCGACCAGGTAGCGCCCCGCCACATAGGCCAGGGCCGCGGCGATGACGCTGCCGGTGGCGTTGCGCCAGGCCTGCAGGCGTCCGCGCCGGCTGATCGGGATCACCTTGGCCATGAGCAGCGAAAACACCACCCGCTGGGCGCCCATGAAGAGGCCGAACATCAGCATGAAGCCGAGGATCGAGGCGACGAGGGCGTTGCCCTTCAGAAGCCAGCCGGAGACCGCGATCCCCAGGACGGCCGTGCGCGCCAGGCCGCCCATCCACATCGCCGCGGGCAGCACCTTTGTGCGGTGCTCGATCCGGCTGGCGCCGAAGATCGGCGAGATCACCCCGCCCACCTGCTGCAACGCCAGGCCAAGGCCCACGATGCCGTTCGATCCGGAGATCATGTGCAGGTAGGCGGGCAGGAAGGTGGGCGTGTTGACGAGCCGAAAGCCAGTCATCCCGAGCATGCCGTGCAGGTAGTTGCCGAGGTAGTTGCGCCTCAGGTTGTCCCAGACGAACTTCTCGTACTCGGCCTCGCGCCGGGCGAGCTCCGCATCGGGTGCGGCCCCTGGACCGGCGTCGGCATTCTCAATCGCAGCGTCCAAATCGGCTCACGCCGCACATGGCCGGGCCCGCATGGGCCGGCGGCGGCGCCCTTCGGCAAAGGATGACTTCAATACCGGTGCTCTAACAGAGTCCGCGGACGCGGCGAAACCCCGATCCGCCGGCGGCAATCTCAGGGATTGCGCGCGCTTGCGATCCAGGTGGCCGAAGCCAGCATCACGCGGCCATCCACGACGTGCTCCGACAGCGCGTCACGGATATCGTCGACCACAGCGCCACGCACGTCCGGGTGCTCGCGTAGCATCGCGCCCAGGGGCCCCATGCGAAGGGCGAGCCCGACAGCCTCGTCGAGCGTATTGCCGCCAGTCGCCATGTCCTGCGGTGCGATCGAGACGTCAGCGAAGCCCGCCGGCTCGAGGATCCCGCGCAGGCGCTCGCCGTCGGCGAAGGCGAACGGCCCGGGCGCGCCCGGCGTCGGCGGCTGTGGTGACGGCAGGCGTTTGAGCGCCACCGCCAGAGGCAGGCTCATGATCGGGTTCTCGGCCATCGGCCGCCAGCAGACGAAGCCCAGTCGCCCACCGGGCCGCAGCGCACGTCGCAGGTTGACGAAGGCCGCGGTCGGGTCTTCGAAGAACATCACCCCGAAGCGCGAATGGATGGCGTCGAACGCGGCCGGCTCGAAGGCGTAGGTCTGGGCATCGGCTTCCAGGAAGCTGACGTTCGGCGCGCCGGCAGCCCGTTCGCGGGCCACCGCCAGCATCGGCCGCGATATGTCGACGCCCAGCGCCTGGCCGGCAGGCCCAACGGCCTCGGCGGTCGCCAGGGTCGTCTGTCCGCAGCCGCTGCCGACGTCCAGGACCCGCTCGCCCGGCGCGAGCGCCAACCGGTCCAGCACCGCCCGTCCGAGCGGCTCCGTCTGCCGATCGAGAAGATCCTGCATTTCGGCCCAGGTTTGGCCGGCCACATCGTTCCAGTAGGCGACCTGGGCCGCGTTCTCGTCTGCTCCGTCCATGGGCCAGCTTGGCCACAGCGGGTGAGCCGCATACAAGCGCGAATTCTGGTCACAGCCGGCGGTTTCCCGGTTCGAAACCGCTCCGCCCGCGCCCGTTGGGCCCTATTGAACGATCGCCTGGTCGCCCGGCCCGAGGTCCCGTGCCGGCTGCGGCTCGAACGAGCGTTCCTCGGCATGGCCGTCGCCGCCCGCCGCCTGCTGCCGGTCCGCGCCGTCGACGTAGCGCTCGAACTCCTCCCGGAACCGCCGCGTCAGGAAAGCCTGGTCCCGATAGTCCTGCTTCAGCTTCGGGAACCAGATCCGCTCCTCCTCGTAGGCGTGGTGCAGCACCGCGCCGCGGATGTGCTCCCACTTGTCCAGCCAATCCTGGGTCGCCGGGTCGATGCGCTCGAGCTCGGCCATCTGCATCTTGGCCGTCGTCTGTTCGGTGTAGGCGAGGCTGGTCATGCCCTTGTGACCGGCCTTGGCGAGCGCCGGATAGAGCACGATCTCCTCGCCCAGCGAGTGGCCGATCAGCACGCGGGCCAGCTTCTGCATCGCCTCCAGCCGTGACGCCGGGGCCATCGCCTTGCAGCCCTCTTCGAAGGCCTCGTTGATCTGCTGATGGTGGTCCAGCACCAAGCTCAGCCAGTCGCCTGGCTCGCTCATGGCGCGGGCCATCGCGGTGGCCTTGGCGCGCACCGCCTCGCTCTCGGGGGGCGTGATCGCGCCCAGCGCCTTGTCGATGATCGACATCGTCGTCTCCCTCCGTGGATGCCCATCAATCGAGGCGGAGGGTGGATGTTCCTGCGCGCGCCGCGCCAGCGATCAATGCCCGGGCTTGGGCTCGACGATGCGAGGCGGGCGGATCGGCTGGGCCTTCCGCTTGTCGGGCTTCTGGCCGTGTTGCGGGGTCGGAATGGACTTGGGGAAGCAGAAGCCCAGGGAAGGGTCCTGCTGCTGGAAGCCTTTCGTCATGCTTCTCGGTCTCCCTTCCGGCCCCGGCCAGGACTCTGACTCAGGCGGCGGCCGGAAGCGATTCCGCGGGATGCACGTCTACGTGAACAGTCAGCGTCGAGGCTCCGCCGTCGCCCAGGATGTGGCCGGACACGGGCGCGGCCTCCTGCGGGGTGCGGGTCACCGCCACGGGCAGCAGATGGCTGCTCTCGGCCAGCGCGTTGGTGGGATCGAGCTCGGTCCAGCCGAGGCTCGGCAGGAACACCTCGCACCAGGCGTGGGTCGCGCCGGCGCCGCGCACGCCGCCATCACCGCCTGAGCCCTGGTTGGCCGAATAGAGGTAGCCGGTGACGAACCGGGCAGCGTAGCCCAGCCGCCGCAGCGCCTCGACCATCAGCCAGGCGAAGTCGCGGCAGGTGCCGGCCCCCAGCCGCACCGTATGGCTGGGCTCCTGGGCCTCGCCCTGGTCGCGCGCCTGGTAGTCGAAGCGCTCATGGATCGTGCGGTTGAGCCTGAGCAGGAAGTCGAGCGCCGGCTCGTGCGGGCTGCCCACCTGGTCTCGCAGCCAGCCCACCAGGGCGCCATCGGGGTCGGCGCTCGCCGGCACGATGAAGGGCTCAAGCACCGCTCGGTCGGGGGGCGCATAGACGATGGGCGTCGCCGTCTGCGGATCGGCCACCTTGAGGTCCAGCGGCGCCGGGAAGCGCTCGATAGAGAGCTCGCTGACGATCGAAAGGCTGGTCGCCTCGCCCTGCGGGGTGAAGGCGCAGACCGAATTGCCGAGCGCATCGTAGAACCATCGGGTCTCGCCCGGCGGGGACACCGTCAGGCGGGCGTCGAGCACCCGGATCGCATGGCTGTCGCGTGGCCTCAGCAAGAGGCGGTGCGGCCCGAACCGGACAGGCTTCTCATAGCTGTAGCGCGTCTCGTGACGGATGGAGAACCTGGACATGGCGCCCTGAACAGCTTGCTTGACCGCGAGTTCCGCGGCCTTCGTGTTCCTTACGCCCCTGAGGCGGCCGCCGCCTCTTCGACCTGGCCCAGCCGGTCCTTGCCGAAGAACATCTCCTCGCCCACGAAGAAGGTGGGGATGCCGAACACGCCGCGATCCACTGCGGCCTCGGTGTTGGCGACGAGCTCCGCCTTCACCTCCGGATCGCCAGTCGCCTCGATCAGCGCCGCCCCGTCCAGGCTCGCGCCATCCAGCACGCGGCGCACGACCTCCGGGTCGTCCATCTTTTCACCTTGCTCCCACATCGCCGCCTCGACCGTCGCCAAGTATGCATCACCGACGCCTGCGCGGCGGGCGGCGATCAGTCCGCGCAAGATCAGGAGGGTGTTCACCGGGAAGTGCGGGTTGGATCTGAAGGCGGTGAGGCCATAGCGGGCCACGAATCGCCGGGTCTCCAGCCCCTCGTAGGCGAGCTTGCCTTTCACGTCGCCGAAACGGACCATCGGCGAGGCGTTGTTGGTCAGCTTGAAGATTCCGCCCAGCAGGCAGGGGACGATGTTCACCTCCGCGCCGGTGCGCGCGGTGATCCCCGGCAACACCTTCCAGGCCAGGTAGGCGTTCGGGCTGCCGAAATCGAAGATGAAGTCGATGCGTGCGGCCATGGGGGTTCCTTCGAAGCTCCCGGCCAATAGAGGCGCGCCAGCTTCGCAATGCAAATGATTCGACAGAACAAAAAGAGAACAATAATCTCGAGCCATGCAGGTGGTGCGGCTCCGCTCAGAGACCGATTTCGCCGGGTGGCGCGAGGCGGCGCGGGCGCTGCGCGCGGCGGGCGTGGCTCCGGACGAGGCGATCTGGACCGTCGACGCGGCGGGCGACCTGTTGGACGACGCGGTGCTTGAGCCCCGCGCGGGCGCCGACCGCTTCACCGTTCCGCGGGAGTTCGTAGGCCTCGCGTCGACTGTGATCCTGCACCGCTCCGACGAACGCTTCGCGCTGCTCTACGGGCTGCTGTGGCGCCTCGCGCGCGAGCCGATGCTGTTGCGGGTCGCGGACCCCGACGTCGACAAGGCCCGTGACTTGGCCGCCGGCGTGCTGAAGGCGGCGCACGCCATGAAGGCCTTCGTCCGCTTCCGGTCGGTAGAGGGCGAAGCAGGTGGCGTCCGGGTGGCGTGGTTCGAGCCGGCGCAGCGGGTGACCGAAGCCGTCGCGCCATTCTTCGCCAAACGCGCCGCCGAGACCTGTTTTTCGCTGCTGACGCCGGATGTCTGCGCCCATTGGGACACGCGGGCCTTGCGTTTCACGCCCGGCGCCGACCCGGCCGATGCGCCGCCGCAGGACCGGCTGGAGGACTATTGGCGGGCCCGGTATGCGCAGGTCTTCGCGCCGTCGTGCCGGAGCGACGTCGGGAACCCGGCGCGAGCCGACGTCATTCCGGAGCAGATCGAACCCGCGGAGAGCATCCCGGCCATGGTCGCCCAAGCGCCTTCGGCCCGCTCGCGGCCCCCGACCTCCCGGCGGGTCGCGAAGGCCGCTGTCCGCTCCAGCCGCGACGACCCCTACGATGGCCGGGCCGTCTCCAGCCTCGACGAGGTCCAGGCGGGCGTGCAGTTCTGCCGCCGCTGCGACCTCTACCGCGACGCAACCCAGGGCGTGGCGGGCGAGGGGCCCGGCCGGGCGCGGCTGATGCTGGTGGGCGAGCAGCCCGGCGACCAGGAGGACCTCGCCGGAAAGCCCTTCGTCGGGCCGGCCGGCCAGATGCTCGACCGGGCGCTGCAAGCCGCGGGCGTGCCGCGCGACCAGGCCTACGTCACCAATGCGGTGAAGCACTTCAAGCATGAGCTGCGCGGCAAGAAGCGTATCCACAAGACGCCCAACACCGGCGAGGTCACCGCCTGCCGCTGGTGGCTCGACAACGAGCGCCGCATCGTGCGGCCGCGCGTGATCGTGGCCCTGGGCGCGACCGCCGTGCTGTCGGTGTTCGGCAAGCCCATGCCGATCGGCAAGTCGCGCCAGCAGGCGCTGCAACTGCCCGACCAGGCCCAGGCGGTGGTGACCTGGCATCCTTCCTTCCTGCTTCGGGTGCCCGACGCCGAAGCCAAGGCCAAGGCCTACGCCGAGTTCGTCGAAGACCTCAGGTTCGCGTGGAAGCTCGCGGCCTGATGGCGCGCCCGATTGCGTGGGCCTGGGCCATCCCCTAAGCCTGGGCCTTTCCGTTCCGAGAGGCCGCGATGGCGTCGCTGATGAACCTGCTGCGGGGCAAGCCCGCAGAGGCCCGCAAGCCCTCCGCCGCCCTGGCCCCCGGCCACCCGCCGGCATGGGCGGCGCCGCTGTTCGCCGCCGAGCTCGCGCCGCACCTGCAGGACGACGCCGGCCAGGTGCTGGTCTGGACCTTCGCCGACAAGGCCTCGCGCGCCACCATCACCGACCAGTTCAAGGCGGGCGCCGAGGAGTACCACCGGCGATACGCGGCCAGCGACCACTTCCAGAAGCTGTTCCGCCAGGGCATCGAGGCGACCGGCATCGAGGTGGCGGCCCGGCCGCTGATCCTCGACCTGGGCTCCGGCTCGGGGGTCAACTCAGTGGTCCCCTGCCGGCGGCTCTTTCCCGGCGCACGGATCGTCGCCACCGACCTTTCCGGCGAGCTGCTGGCCATGCTGGCGGAGTACGCCAGAGGCGAAGGGGCGGCCGACGAGGTGGTCTGCGTCAAGATGGACGCCATGAGCCGCAAGGTGACGCCCGGCGCGTTCGACCTGGTCACCGGCGCCTCGATCCTGCACCACCTGGAGAGCCCGGGCGAAGGCCTGCTGGCGGCCGGCCGCGCGCTGAAGCCCGGCGGCCATGCGATGTTCTTCGAGCCCTTCCAGGGCTGGGCGATCCTCAGGCTGGCGTTCGAGCGCATCCTCGCCGAGGCGGCGCTGCGCAACGAACCGTTGGACCCGGCGGTCCTGGTTCCCGTCCATCAGCTGATCGAGGATGTCACCGACCGGTCGGAGCCCGACACCGCCTCGCCCAAGTTCAGGACCATGGACGACAAGTGGCTGTTCTCCCGCGCCAAGGTCGAGACCATGGCGCGCAAGGCGGGCTTCGACGCCGTCCGGTTCGTGCCGCACCACGACCACCCGACGCTCTACCGCGACCTGGCGGCGGTGCACATCCGGCTGGCCACCGGCCGCAGCGACCTGACGCTGCCGCCCTGGGCGATGGCGATCCTCGACAGCCATGACGCGGCGCTGACCTGGTACGCCAAGCGCGAGCTGCTGGTCGAAGCGACCATCGTGCTGACGAAGGGCGAGCGGGAGGCGGGCCCTACGCCGCGTTGAAGCCGGCTTCGGCGAAATCGAGCATGCGCGAGAGCAGGGCGCCCACGTCGCCCTCGCGGGTCAGGCCACCGGAGAGGTGGTGCAGCCGGTCGAACTCCACGAAGCGGTTGTTGTGGACCATGCCCAGGCAGAAGTGCAGCCGCCAGTAGACCGCCTCGGCCGGCAGGTCGGGGCGCGCCTTCTTCAGGGCCTCGGCGAAGCGGGCCAGGTGGCTGACGTCGTTCTGCAGCGCCTCGCGCATCTCGGCGGTGCCCTCGGAGCGGGCGCGGATGATGAACTGCACGCTGACGCGGCGGTCGCTGGCGGGGTCGGCCCAGCGCAGGGGCGGGGCGAACAGCGCCTCAAGGATGTCGCGCGCCGGCGGCGCGCCGGCGTGCCGGTCGTTGGCCTCGTGCAGCATGCGGGCGCGTTCGCGGTTCAGCTCGCCGGTGCGCCGGCGGAAGATCTCGAACAGCAGGGCGTCCTTGGACCCGAAGTGGTAGTTCACGCTGGCCAGGTTGACGCCGGCCTCGGCGGTGATGTCGCGGACCGAGACGTTCTGGAAGCCGTGCAGGGCGAAGAGCCGCTCGGCGGCGTTGAACACCTGGGCCTTGGTCGCCGCCTGGGCTTCCTCGTTTTCGGGGTTGGGGGTCTCGAGGCCCTCGGCGGCCTCGGTAAGCGAATGATCGGTCATCGCGCCCCGCCTAGCGGGCGAGCTCCTTCATCGCCTTCTCCAGGCCGGCCAGCGTCAGCGGGAACATTCGGTCGCCGACCAGCTGTTTCAGGAGGCCCACGGACGGCGTGTAGTCCCAGTGCCGCTCGGCCGTCGGGTTCAGCCAGACCATGTGCGAATAGATGTTGGCCACCCGGTCCATCCAGACCGCGCCGGCCTCCTCGTTCCAGTGCTCCACCGAGCCGCCCGGATAGGTGATCTCGTACGGGCTCATCGTGGCGTCGCCCACGAAGATGATCTTGTAGTCGTGGGGGAACTTGTGGAGCACGTCCCAGGTCGGGATCTTCTCGGCGTGGCGGCGGCGGTTGTCCTTCCAGACCGCCTCGTAGAGGCAGTTGTGGAAGTAGTAGAACTCCATGTTCTTGAACTCGGAGCGGGCCGCCGAAAACAGCTCCTCGCAGACCTTGATGTGGCTATCCATCGAGCCGCCGATGTCGAAGAAGATCAGGACGCTGATCTTGTTGCGGCGCTCGGGGCGCATGTTGATGTCGAGGTAGCCCTTCTCGGCGGTGCCCTTGATGGTGCCGGGCATGTCGATCTCGTCGGGCGAGCCCTCGCGGACCCATTTGCGCAGCCGGCGCAGCGCCACCTTGATGTTCCGCGTGCCGAGCTCGACCTGGTCGTCGAGGTTCTTGTACTCGCGCTTGTCCCAGACCTTGATCGCCTTGCCGTGGCGGCCCTTGTCCTGGCCGATGCGGATGCCCTCGGGATGATAGCCGTTGGCGCCGAAGGGCGAGGTTCCACCGGTGCCGATCGCCTTGTCGCCCTTCTCGTGGCGCTCCTTCTGCTCGCGGATGCGCTCGGCCAGCGCCTCCATCAGCTTGTCGAAGCCGCCCATGGCCTCGATCTGCGCCTTCTCCTCCTCGGTGAGGAACTTCTCGCTCATCTTGCGCAGCCATTCGGCCGGGATGTCCGAGGTGACGCCGTCGTCCAGCCGCTCCAGGCCCTTGAACACGTGGCCGAACACCTGGTCGAAGCGGTCGAGGTTCTTCTCGTCCTTCACCAGCGAGGTGCGCGACAGGAAGTA
>JBJMQX010000158.1:0-16712 GCA_045802455.1 Phenylobacterium sp.
AGGGCCTCGCCTTCCACGTCCTCGGCGATGATCAGCAGGGGACGGCCGGACTGCACGACGGCCTCGAGGACCGGCAGCAGCGGCTGCAGCGAGGAGAGCTTCTTCTCGAAGAGCAGGATCAGCGGCTCTTCCAGGTCGGCTTCCATCTTCTCCGCGTTGGTGATGAAGTACGGGGAGAGGTAGCCGCGGTCGAACTGCATGCCTTCGACCACGTCGAGCTCGGTCTCGGCGGTCTTGGCTTCCTCGACGGTGATCACGCCCTCGTTGCCGACCTTGTCCATGGCCTTGGCGATCATGTCGCCGACCTCAGTGTCGCCGTTGGCGGAGATGGTGCCGACCTGGGCGATCTCGGCGTTCGAAGAGACCTTCTTGGAGGAGGCCTTGATCTCTTCGACGACCTTGGCGACCGCCTTGTCGATGCCGCGCCGCAGGTCCATCGGGTTCATGCCCGCGGCCACCGACTTGAGGCCTTCGGTGACGATGGCCTGGGCCAGCACCGTGGCGGTGGTGGTGCCGTCGCCGGCCTTGTCGTTGGTCTTCGAGGCGACCTCACGGATGAGCTGGGCGCCCAGGTTCTCGAACTTGTCGGTCAGTTCGATTTCCTTGGCGACCGTGACACCGTCCTTGGTCGAGCGCGGCGCGCCGAAGGACTTCTCGATGACGACGTTGCGGCCCTTGGGGCCGAGCGTCACCTTGACCGCATTGGCCAGGGTGTTGACGCCGCGCAGCATCCGATCGCGCGCGTCGGAGGCGAAATAGACGTCTTTCGCAGCCATGTGCTGTTTCTCTTTTCTTCGGGTTGATGGGTTTTCGAAGGGGACCGGCTTTAGGCGGCCTTCGCGACCTTGTCGGCTTCGAGCACGCCCAGGATGTCGCTCTCCTTCATGATCAGCAGGTCCTGGCCGTCGAGCTTGACCTCGGTGCCGGACCACTTGCCGAACAGGATGCGGTCGCCGGCCTTGACGTCGAGCGGCTGGATCTTGCCGCTTTCGTCGCGCGCGCCGGGGCCGGTGGCGATCACTTCGCCTTCCTGCGGCTTTTCCTTCGCGGTGTCGGGGATGATGATCCCCCCCTTGGTCTTCTCTTCTTCCTCGACGCGCTTGACGAGGACGCGGTCGCCGAGAGGACGAAACGCCATGATGCTCTCTCTCCGTTCGAGACGGTTGAATTTGGACGACGCGGGCCACGCGAGGAGCGTGTGTTAGCAGTCACTCCCCTTGAGTGCCAACGCCGCGCTGCAAGTAGGAAAAGCGGGCCGGAGAGTCAAGGCTGAGGGCGCGGCGTTACCGCCGTTTCGGGCTTTTCAAAAGTTGGACTTCGGAACCGTGGCCGTGGCGTCGGGTTGCCGGTTTCAGCCACCAGGGGTCCACGATGCGGCTGCAACGCTTCCTTCAGCGGGTGATCCGCGAGGGCGACCTGACCGTCCGCCTGCCGGGCGGGCAGGCGCTCAAGCTCGGCGACGGGTCGGGGCCGCCGGTGGCGGCGCGGATCGCCAGCCGGCGCTGGATGATGCGGATCGCGACCGATCCGTCGATGGCGCTGGGCGAGGCCTACATGGATGGCGGCCTGGTGATGGAGGCGGGCTCGATCGGCGACCTGGTCGACCTGATCGGGCGCAACGCCAGGCACCGGCCGGTGAGGCGCTCGGGGCCGCTGATGCGCTGGTGGCAGGACCGGCTGAGGCTGGCCAACGCGCGCGGTCAGGCGCGCCGCAACGTCGCCCACCACTACGACCTGTCGGTGGAATTCTACCGCCGCTTCCTCGATCCCGACCTGCAGTACTCCTGCGCCTACTTCCCAGAGCCCGGCGCGAGCCTGGAGGCCGCGCAGACCGCCAAGAAGCGCCATCTGGCGGCCAAGCTGCTGCTCGAGCCCGGGCAGAAGCTGCTCGACATCGGCTGCGGCTGGGGCGGGCTGGGGCTGAGCCTCGCCAAGGCCGCCGACGTCGAGGTGCACGGGATCACCCTTTCGACCGAGCAGCTGGCGCTGGCCCAGGCGCGGGCCGATGCGGCGGGGCTGGCGGGCCGCGCGCGGTTCTCGCTTACCGACTACCGCGACGTGGACGGGCCCTACGACCGTATCGTCTCGGTGGGCATGTTCGAGCACGTCGGCCGCCTCAACTACCAGGCCTACTTCGACCAGGTCGCCCGCCTGCTGAAGGACGACGGCGTCGCGGTGATCCACTCGATCGGCCGCTCCGACGGGCCCGACGCGCCGCAGCCCTGGGTGGCGAAGTACATCTTCCCCGGCGGCTACATCCCGGCGCTGTCCGAGGTGCTGCCCTGTGTCGAGCGGGCCGGTCTGTTCGTGACCGACGTGGAGATCCTCAGGCTGCACTACGCCTGGACGCTGCAGGCGTGGCGCAAGCGCTTCGCCGCCCAGCGCGCCGAGATCGCCAGGCTCTACGACGAACGGTTCTGCCGGATGTGGGAGTTCTACCTGGCGATCAGCGAGCTCGCCTTCCGGCATCGCGGCCACATGGTCTTCCAGCTGCAGCTCGCCAAGCGCGTCGACGCCGTGCCGGTGACCCGCGACTACATCGGCCAAGCCGAGGCTGACCTCGCGAAACAGGTGCGGCAGGTCGCCTGAGCTACAGCCCGGAAACAGGATTCCGCTTGGAAGCGCGTCGCATGCCCCGCTAGGGTCGCGCGCGAAGGACATCGAGCCATTCCGGAGATAGACCGACCATGCGACGCGCCCTCGCGCTAGCCGCCCTGATCACCGTGACCGCCGTGGGGACGGCGAGCGCGGAACACTGGACCAAGTACGTCGACGTGCCCGGCGGCCTCGCCTGGTCGTACGACGCCGACTACACCTACAAGGACAAGCAGACCGGCCGCATCGTGGTCATGCAGGCGATCTCTAAGCCCGACGCGAACAAGGGCCCGGCCAAGCCCGGCGACCCGAACGGCGTGGGCAGCGTGGTGGCGCTGGACTGCGCCAAGAAGAACCTGATCGCGCTGGGCGGCTACAAGCCGTCCGCGCCGCTGCAGATCAAAGAAGGCTGGCGGTCCGACACGCCGAAGCGGGCCGAGGGCGCGGAGAACGAGGCGCTGGTCGCCGCGGTCTGCGCCAACGCCGACAAGGCGCCGGTGAAGTAGGGCCGCCGGCAAAGCTGTCCAAAGCTTAACTGGAAATCCCGGCCGCGCCTTCCTATCTGAGGGCGCATGGGACTTTGGCTGAAACTCATTCCGTCGGTGGGCGCGCTCACCCTGGTCGTGACGCTTGTCGTGCTGAGCACGCGCGCGGGGCTGTACGCGTAGGGTGAAGCCCAGCGCAGCTGTTGAATCCATAAATCGACGTCATGGCCCGGCTTGTCCGGGCCACCCATGATCTCCGAGTTGCAAGATGTGGCCCGAACGGCGCCGCAGCAAACTGTCGTCGCCTCCGGTGTCTATGGGTCGCCCGGCCAAGCCGGCCGATGACGATCAATGGCGAGATGGCTTCCGTTTCGGTTGAGCAACTCTCCCCCTGAATAGGAGGAACGGCATCGACGCATGATTTAAACGCTTGTTTGAACGCTCCGGTTGGGCCAATGATTTCGGCCAAAGACAACGCCCTGGGAGCGACTGCCATGACGATGACCGCCGAACGTCCTGAAACCGGTTTCGGGCTGAACCCGCAGGATGACCTCAACGACCTGCGGATGAGCGAAAAGGCCCTGCCGCTGCTCAACAAGGTCAAGGCGTTCATCACCGACGTCGTGAACCCGATGAGCGAGGAGTTCCATCGCCTGGGCGAGGGCCGTCCCGACCCGTGGCAGTACGCGCCGGGCCAGCTTGAGGTGCTGGACGCCGCCAAGGAGAAGGCCAAGAAGGCGGGCCTGTGGAACTTCTTCCTGCCGAACGCCGAGACCGGCGAAGGCCTCTCGAACCTCGACTACGCCTACATCGCGGTCGAGCTGGGCAAGAACCGGCTGGCGTCGGAGACGATGAATTGCGCCGCGCCCGACACCGGCAACATGGAGGTGCTGGAGCGCGTGGGCACGCCCGAGCAGAAGAAGCAGTGGCTGGAGCCGCTGCTCGCCGGCAAGATCCGCTCGGCCTACTGCATGACGGAGCTGAACACCGCCAGCTCCGACGCCAAGAACATCGACACTCGAGCGGTCCGCGTCGGCGACGAATACGTGATCACCGGCGAGAAGCACTACATCTCCGGCGCCGGCGATCCGCGCTGCAAGGTCATGATCTGCATGGTCAGGACGGGCGGCGAACACGACTCGCCTCACCTGCAGCAGTCCCAGATCCTGGTGCCGCTGCCGACCGAGGGCGTGGAGATCGTGCAGGGCCAGCAGGTGTTCGGCGACCCCGACGCGCCACACGGCCACATGCACATCCGCTTCCACGGCGCCCGCGTGCCGGCCTCGAACATGCTGCTGGGCGAGGGCCGCGGCTTCGAGATCAGCCAGCTGCGCCTTGGACCGGGGCGCATCCACCACTGCATGCGCGCGATCGGCTCGGCCGAGAAGGCGCTGGACCTGATGGTCAGCCGCGGCATGCAGCGCGTGGCGTTCGGCAAGCCGATCGTCCAGCTGGGCGGCAACATCGAGATCGTCAGCCGCGCGCGGATCGAGATCGAGGCCATGCGGCTGATGGTGCTGAAGGCGGCCAAGGCGATGGACGTGCTGGGCAACCAGGAAGCCCGCGTCTGGATCCACATGGTCAAGGCCATGGTGCCCGAGCGGGTCTGCAAGATCATCGACCAGGCGATCCAGATGCATGGCGCGCTGGGCGTTTCGCAGCACACGCCGCTGGCCCGCATGTACGCCAACACCCGCACGCTGCGGATCGCCGATGGCCCGGACGAGGTGCACCACATGGTGGTCGGCCGCAACGAGCTGCGCCAGTTCCGCGAAGGCCCGCACGACAGCTCGATGTCGGCGGTGTTCCGGAATTGACCGAGCGCCAGACCACATAACTCGCCGTCATCCCCCGGATCAGCCTGCGGCTGACCATGGGATGACGGCTTGCGGTGCAATCGCCTGCGCCTAGACTGGCTCCCAACAAGCAAGCTTAGGGAGGGCACGTCCATGAAACCCGTCACACTGGGGCTGTCGGTGTTTGCGCTGTCGCTGGCGGGGCTGGCGGCGCCGGCCTTGGCGCATGCGGAGACGGCCTGCGCGGATCTCGCCAAGACCAGGCTGCCGCACGCCGAGGTGACCAAGGCGGTGGCCGAGACGGTGGGTGACAAGCAGGTCTGCAAGGTCGCGGTCTCCAGCCATCCGACCAAGGACAGCGACATCCGGATGGAGGTCTGGATCCCGCAGGGCTCGGCCTGGAACGGCAAGTACCTGCAGCTCGGCAACGGCGGCTTCGCGGGCCAGATCCCGACCGGCCAGTTCGGCCGCTTCGTGCGCGCGGGCTATGCGGTCTCGGCCACCGACGACGGCCACCAGGACCCGGTCGGCACCAACGCCTCCTGGGCGCTGGGGCACCCTGAGAAGGTGACCGACTTCGGCTGGCGGGCGCTGAAGGAGACGACGGATGCGTCCAAGGCGCTGATCGCGGCCAACAAGGGGACGATCACCAAGTCCTATTTCATGGGCTGCTCGGATGGCGGGCGCGAGGCGCTGATGGAGGCGCAGCGGTTCCCGAACGACTTCGACGGCATCGTCGCCGGGGCGCCGGCCAACTACATGAGCCAGCTCTTCGGGCTTTCGGCCTACCAGCAGCAGCTGATGACCAAGCCCGGCGGCTACCTCGGCCAGCCGCAGCGCGAGCTGATCCAGAAGACCGCGCTCGCCGAATGCGGCGGCGACGCCTTCATCCGCGACCCGATGAGCTGCCACTTCGATCCCGCCAAGCTCGCCTGCAAGGCCGGCCAGACGGACGGTTGCCTGACCGGACCGCAGGTCGCCACCGCGCGGGCGATGTACGAGGGTCGCCGCGACAAGTCCGGCAAGGTGGTGTTCCCCGGCTACAGCCCTGGCGCCGAGGCGCTGAACAACAGCTGGAACGCCTGGATCACCGGCCGCCAGCCCGAGGAGAACCAGCGCGCCGCGGGGCCGTCGTTCTCGTCCAACGCCTTCAAGTACTTCGGCTTCGAGGACCCGAACTTCGACTACCTGAAGATCGACACCACCAGCGCCCGGTTCGACAGCGCGCTGAAGAAGATGGCGGCGTCGCTGGACTCGCCCAACCCGAACCTGGCGGCGTTCAAGAAGCGCGGCGGCAAGCTGATCCAGTACCACGGCTGGAACGACCCCGCGATCCCGCCGCGCTCGTCGGTCGTCTACTACGAGGACGTGCGCAAGACGATGGGCGACACGTCCGGCTTCTATCGGATGTACCTGGTGCCCGGCATGCTCCACTGCGGCGGCGGGGTGGGCCCCTCGAACGTCGACTGGGTCTCGGTGCTGGACGGCTGGGTGACCGCCGGCAAGGCGCCGGGCGAGCTCACCGCGACCGATGGCCAGGGCCAGAAGGTGGGCATGCCGTCCAGCCAGGTGCTCTGCCCCTATCCGGGCGTGGCGAAGAAGACAGGCGAGGCCTACGCCTGCGCCGTCGCGGCGAAGAAGAAGGGCTGAGGCGATGCGGATCATGCTGTTCGCCGGCGCGGCCCTGGCCGTCGCCGCGCCCGCCGCGGCGCGCGCGGAGACCGCCTGCGCCGACCTGACCCAGACCAGGCTGGCGCATGCCGAGGTGACCGCGGCCAAGCTGGAATCCCTGAAGTCGGGCCAGGCCTGCCGGATCGCGGTGACGGCGCGGCCGTCCGCGGATTCCGACATCAAGATCGAGGTGCTGATCCCAGTGGGGCCAGCCTGGAACGGCAAGTACGTGCAGGTCGGCAACGGCGGGCTGGCGGGCTCGATACCCGAGCCGGCGATCAAGACCCGCGCCGAGCAGGGTTTCGCCGCCGCCGGCACCGATGACGGGCATGGCGGCAATGGCCGCACGGCGGTCTGGGCCCTGCATCATCCGGAGAAGATCGCCGACTTCGGCCACCGCTCGCTGAAGGCGACGACGGATGCGGCCAAGGCGCTGATCGCGGCGATGAAGGGCGGCGGGCCGAAGCGCAGCTACTTCGTTGGCTGCTCGGCGGGCGGGCGCGAGGCGCTGATGGAGGCCCAGCGCTATCCGAACGACTTCGACGGCATCGTCGCCGGCGCCACGGCCAACTACAACACCCTGGGCTACGGCGGCCGGGCCTACATGCAGCAGGTGCTGAACCGGCCGGGCGGCTATCTGGGGACCGAGCAGCTGCAGCTCCTGCAGGACGCGGCGCTGAAGCAGTGCGCCGGCGGGGAGGCCTACATCCGCGACCCGCTGGCCTGCCACTTCGACCCGGCGGCGCTGAAGTGCAAGGCAGGCCAGACCTCGGGCTGCCTGACCGCCCCGCAGATCGCCTCGGCCTAGGCCATCTATGGCGGGCGGCCGGTGAACGGGAAGACCGTGTTCCCGGGCTATGAGCCCGGCGCGGAGGCCATGCGCGGCGGCTGGCAGGCCTGGAACACCGGCGTGTCGCAGGACAGGTGGACGGAGTCCGCCGGCCACGCGATGGGCTCGCAGTTCATCAAGTACATCGTCTATGACGACCCGGCGTTCGACTTCCTGAAGATGGACACCGGCGCCAAGTACGAGCGCGACCGGCAGAAGGTGTCAGGCGCGCTCGACGCCACGAATCCCGACCTGACGCCGTTCGCCAAGCATGGCGGCAAGCTGGTCCAGTACCACGGCTGGAACGACCCGGCGATCGCGCCGCGCGGGTCGATCCGCTACCACGACGCGGTGGTGGCGAAGACGGTGGGGGCCGGCGACTTCTACCGGCTCTACATGATCCCCGGCATGCTGCACTGCCAGGGCGGCGCCGGGCCGGGGCAGGTGGACTGGCTGTCGATCACCGAAGCCTGGGTCGAGCAGGGCAAGGCGCCGCACGAGGTCACAGCCTCGTCGCAGGGCGGCGAGACCCAGCTGCTCTGCCCCTATCCGGGCGTGGCGCGGAAGAAGGGCGCGGGCTGGGCCTGTTCCATGGGCAAGGCGAAGAGCTGAGCGCCGCAAGCGCGGCCGCTGGGCTGGCGAACGGCCGCGCGAACGGCTAGGCGCAGGGCCATGAGTGCGCCCTACCGCATCCGCAGGCTCACCGCCGACGAGGCGGCCGCAGCCGCGCCGGCCCTGGGCGCGGTGCTCCACGACTGCGTGACCGGCGGCGCCTCGGTGGGCTTCATGGCGGACCTGACGCCGGCCGACGCCGCCGCCTTCTGGCGGGGCGAGGCGCAGGCCGGGGACGGCAGAGCCATCGTCGTCGCCGAGGACGCGGACGGCATCTTCGGCGTCGTCCAGCTGATCCCCGCCTGGCAGCCGAACCAGCCGCACCGGGCCGACGTCGCCAAGATGCTGGTGCATCGCCGGGCCCGCAGGCTGGGCGCGGCGCGGGCGCTGATGACCGCTGTCGAGGCGGAGGCGCGCGCCATGGGCCGCTGGCTCCTGGTGCTGGACGCGGTGACCGACGGGGCGGCGGCGAAGCTCTATGCGAGCCTGGGCTGGCGGCGCGTGGGCGATGTCCCGGATTTCGCCCTGATGCCGGACGGGGAGCCTTGCTCGACGACCTACTTCTTCCGAGACCTTAGGGACTAGCTCGCCGCCATCGCGATGCGTCAGCACTGTTTTGAAACCGCGGAGATCGCTGAGATTCGCGGAGAGCTCGGGAAGGCTGGACCTCTCTGCGTGCCTCCGCGCCCTCGGCGGTTTTCTCGTCAGGCGCTTACGCGCCATGCGGTCGCGGGCTGCATTACCTAGGCCGCAGCCGCCTTCACCTGCGTCCGGAACCGTTCCACGACGGCGGACCGGCCGCGCCGCCTGGTGACCAGCAGCAGGGGCGCAGTGAGGCCCGGGTCGCCGCGGAAGGGGACGAAGGCCACGCCCTCGACGTTCATCCGTTGCATCGAGGCCGGCACGATCGAGACGCCGAGGCCGGCGGCGACCAGGCCCAGGGTCGAGGCCATCCGCGGCGCCTCCTGGCCGACCATGGGGCTGAAGCCGGCGCGCAGGCAGGCGGCGACGATGGCGTCGTGCAGGCCGGGCCCAGTCGGGCGGCGGTAGAAGACGAAGGTCTCGCCCGCCAGCGCCTTCAGGTCGATGTCGGGGCCGGTGAGCGGATGGCCGGTGGGCAGCGCCGCCACCATCGGCTCGGCGAGCAGCGGCTCGACGAGCAGGTCGCCGCCCTGCGAGCCCTCAGGCCCGACCTGGGAGCGGACGAAGGCGGCGTCGAGGCGCTCCTCCTCCAGGCCGCGGACCAGCTCGGGCGTGCCGTCCTCGGCGAGCGCCAGCTGGACGCCGGGCGCGGCGGTGCGGAAGGCGCGGATCTGCTGGGCGACGAAGGGATGGAAGGCGCCGGAGCTGGTGACGCCGACGGCGAGGCGGCCCTGTTCGCCGCGGGCGGCGCGCTGGGCGACGTCAGGCAGGCGCTCGGCGCGGTCGAGGATCACGCGGGCTTCGTCGACCACCGCGCGGCCCGCCTCGGTGGGCTTCATGCCCCGCGGCAGGCGCTCGAAGAGGCGCACGCCCAGCTCGTCCTCGAGGCTGCGGATCTGACGGGTGAGCGGCGGCTGCTGCAGGCCCAGCCGCTCGGCGGCGCGGGTGATGTGGCCCTCCTCGGCCACGGCCACGAGGTATCTGAGGCGCCGCAGGTCCATGGTTCTTCCCATACGCTCAAGGTATGAAGAAGGTCAAAAGCATATATTGGACGTGCGTGCGCGCGAGGGCTAAGGCTCCGCTTGCAATCGCGGGGCATGCTTCATGAGCATTTCGGTCGGCCTCTTCATCGTCGTCATGTCGTTCCTGACGGCGGCGCTGTCCGGCGTGTTCGGGATGGCGGGGGGCTTGCTGCTGAAGGGCGCGCTGGCGCTCGTGCTGCCGGTCTCGGCGACGTTCGTGGCGCACGGCATCCTGCAGCTCACGGCGAACGGCTGGCGAACGATCCTCCACCGGAAGCACGTGCATTGGCGCATCGTCGGGATCTTCGCGGTCGGGTCCTTCCTGATCGCCGGCGTGGTGGGCGGTATCGCCTACGAGCCCACGCGGGCGACGCTCTACCTCTTGATGGGTCTGGCCCCGCTGCTGGTCTGGCTGCCCAAGGACTGGACGCAGTTGGACGCGGAAAAGCCTGTCCAGGCGCTGGTCGCCGGCGCGGCGGTGACCGGGGTGAACCTGACCGCCGGCGTCGCCGGGCCGCTGCTCGACATCTTCTTCGTGCGCACGGCGCTGACCCGCCACGCGATCGTCGCCACCAAGGCCGCGACCCAGGTGTTCAGCCACCTGATGAAGATCGTCGTCTACGGCGCGCCGCTGTTCGCCGCCGGCGGCAAGGGCATGCCGCCCCTGTGGGTGTTCGCGCTGGCCGTGCCCCTGTCGATGGCAGGCACGGTGGCGGGTGGCTATGTGCTGGACCGGCTCTCCGACGTGAACTTCAAGCGCTACCTGCGCCTGATCGTGACCGCCATCGGCGCGGTCTACATGGTCCAGGCGGTCAGGCTTTATCTGGGCTAGCGCCCTGCGGCGCAGGGAAGAGAATTAACCGCGGAGAGCGCGGAGACACGCAGAGCGATCCAGGCCGAACCTGAAGTCGCAGGATGTCAGCGGCGCGCCTCCGCGCCTCTCTGCGATCTCTGCGGTTGTCATTCCTTGCCTGCTATCAGCAGGCGCCTCCGGCGGACGGCGCAGACAAAAAACCACCCGGGTCCTTGCGGGCCCGGGTGGGTGAAGTCATTGGGAGGAAACGCCCAGGAACGGGCACGACTGACTTATGTCCTCAAAGCCGGTCCGCAATAGGGGCGGCGCACTTTTTTCGCGGGTGGGGCCGAAAAAATGCAACTGGAGCCTGTGGTGCTGGAAAACCGCTTCGTGCGGTTGGAGCCTATGGCCGAGGCGCACAAGGCCGGCTTCCGGGCCGCCTGCGACGCCGATCCGGTGACCTGGGCCGAGCTCTATCCCTACACGATGCATGGCGAGCACTTCGAGCCGGGCTGGCAGAGGCTCTACGCGGACCCCGCGGCCGACCGGCTCAACTTCGCGGTGACGGTGGACGGGCGCTGCGTGGGGGTTTCCAGCTTCCTGCGGATCGACGCGGCCAATTCCAGCGTGGAGATCGGCGGCACCTACTACCATCCCGACTATCGCGGCGGGCCGACCAACCCCTCGGCCAAGCGGCTGTTGCTGGGCGAGGCGTTCGACAAGGGCGCGCGCCGGGTGCAGTTCCGGGTCGACGCGATCAACGCCAGGTCCCGGGCGGCCGTGCTCAAGCTGGGCGCGGTGCAGGAGGGGATCATGCGCCAGGACATGGCGGCCTGGACCGGACGTATCCGCGACACGGTGGTGTTCTCGGTGGTCGCTGACGAGTGGCCGGCGGTGCGCGAGCGGCTCGACGCCCGCCTGGCGGCGTTCGGCTAGCCCTTCCGTGCGAGCTTTCGGGCCGCCAGGGCGACGAGGATCACGGTGACGGCGATGAGGGCGGCGACGTGGACGAGGGGCTGGCCCTCGGCCTTCAGGCCGCCGGAGGCGCGGGCCAGTTGCGACAGGTGATAGGTCGGCCAGATCCAGCGGATCTGATGCAGGAAGCCCGATAGCGGGAAGAACAGGCCCGAGAGGAAGGCCATGCTGAGGTAGGTGATGTTGGCGAAGGCCGCGGCGCTGGAGGCCGGGGCATAGGCGCCGATGAAGAGGCCGACCGCGCAGGCCGGGATCACGCCCAGCGACATGACCGCGGCCATCCTGACCAGGGTGGCGAGCGGCAGGGTGACGTGGCCGATGCTTACCGCCAGCACCACAAGCATGGCCATCACCACGACGGCGAAGACAAAGGCCATCATCAGCTTCGATGCCAGGTAGGAGCCGGTGGGCATGGGCAGCGCCCGCTTGAAGGTGAGCAGGCCCTGGTTGCGCTCCACGGCCACCAGGATGCCGAAGCCGAACAGGCCCGGCCCCATGACGCCATAGACGGTCCAGCCGACGAAGAGGCTGTTGGCCATCTGCGCCACCGCGGTCTTGCCGGCCAGCACGACGCCGAAGAAGCTGTAGAAAAACAGCGGCATAGCCAGGATCGGGATCGAGAAGGCCGGCGTGCGCAGCAGGCGCAGCGACTCGTACTTGGCGTCGGAGAAATAGGCCCGGACGATGCGGGCCAGCGGCATCGGCGGGACGTGGCCCGAAAGTGGGGGCGTCGCAGGCGCGTCGGTCATTCCGCGGGCTCCTGGGTCAGCTCGGCGAAGGCTTCGGAGAGGCCGGCGCGGCGCACCTCGAGGTCGGCCAGCGCCGGGTCGGCGGCCAGCAGGCGGCGGACCGAGCCTTCCGCGTCGGTGGTGGTGATCGAGAGCCGGGCGCCGTCGCGCGCCACGCCGGTGATGTCGGGCCAGGCCTCGATGGCGGCCGGCGCGGTGACGGTGGCGCAGTCGATCCGCTTCCGGACCACCAGAGACCGGATCTCGGCCACCGTGCCCTCGGCGATGCGGCGGCCCTTGGCGATGACCACGACGCGGTCGGCCAGCGCCTCGGCCTCCTCGATGTAGTGGGTGGTGAGCACGATGGAGGCGCCGTCCTTCACCAGCCGCCGCAGGGTGGCCCACATGGTCTCCCGAGCGGTCACGTCCAGGCCCGTGGTGGGCTCGTCGAGGAACAAAAGGCGCGGGCGGCCGCAGATCGCCAGCGCGAACTGCACCTGGCGCTTCTGGCCGCCGGAGAGCTTCACGTAGGGCCGCGCGATCAGCTTCTCGACGCCGGCCAGCGCGACGGCCTCGTCGAAGCCGAGCGGGTCGGGATAGTAGGCCTGCACCTGGGAGATCAGGTCACGGACGCGGAGCGCGTCGGGAAGCATCACCTCCTGCATCATCACGCCGACGCCGCGGCGGGCGGCGAGGTCGTGAGGCGAGCAGCCGAAGAGGCTGGCTTCGCCGGCGTCGGGCTCCTGCAGGCCCAGCAGGATGCCGATGGCGGTGGTCTTGCCCGCGCCGTTGGGGCCGAGCAGGGCCAGGAGCTCGCCGGGGCGGACGTCGAAATCGAGGCCGTCCAGCGCCACCGTCGCGCCGTAGCGCTTCTTGACCGCGATCAGGCTGGCCAGCGTCGCGTCCGAAGTCATCCCCGCGCCCCCTTCTCGCCCGCTAGTCGCCGCCGGCGGGCGGATCGGATGCATGCAACCAAACACCGTCATCCCGGCCGGACGCCCGCAAAGCGGGCGGGAGAGCCGGGACCCAGCATCTCCCGCCTAACCGCGCGACTACCGAAGCTCGCGAGCGGGCAGGTTTGAGCTGCTGGGTCCCGGATCGGCCTTTCAGGCCGTCCGGGATGACGGAATGATGGGTCAGGCCGCGACCGGCGAGGCCAGGCGGTGGACGTTCTCCGGTTCGCGGAAGAACACCTTCGAGGCGTTCTCGGCCACCTCCTGGGCGGTGTAGGGCCGGCCGGGCGCGAAGCCCTCGGTCTCCAGCATCTTGATCTCGCGCACGCCGCGCGAGGAGACGCCCAGGATCTTGCCGGAATGCTCCGCCGACAGGTCCGAGACCATGTAGAGCACGCCCGGCGCCACGTTCTCCGGCAGGCTCAGCGGGTCGGGCTCGCGGTCCTTGCGGCCGGGCAGGTCGGAGGTCATCCGCGTGTAGGCGCCGGGCGCCAGGCCCATGACCCGGATGTTGTACTTGCGGCCCTCGATCGACATCACCCGGACCATCCCGTAGATGCCGGCCTTCGCCGCCCCGTAGTTGGTCTGGCCGAAGTTGCCGTAGAGGCCGGAGGTGGACGAGGTCAGCACCATCGAGCCGCCGCCGTGGTCCTTCATGTATTTCCAGACCGGCAGGGCGCAGCAATAGGTCCCCTTCAGGTGGACCTTGATCACCGCGTCCCAATCGGCCTCGGAGGTGTTGGCGAAGGTCTTGTCGCGCAGGATGCCGGCGTTGCAGACCAGGATGTCGACCTTGCCGAAGGTGTCGATGGCGGTCTGGCAGATGTTCTCGCCGCCCTGGACCGTGGAGACGTCGTCGCCGTTGGCGACCGCCTTGCCGCCGGCCGCCTCGATCGCGTCGACCACCTTCTGGGCCGCGGACTTGTCCGCGCCCGTGCCGTCGCGCGCCCCGCCCAAGTCGTTGACGACCACCGAGGCGCCCTCCTTCGCGAACAGCCTGGCGTAGGCCTCGCCCAGCCCGTTGCCGGCGCCCGTGACGATCGCAACCTTGCCGTCCAGCAGACCCGCCATCGCATCCTCCCAATATGTTCGAATTTATGCGCGGCATTTAGGAGCGGCGGGTCGGCGGTTGGCAAGTGCCAGCTACGGCGTCGCCCTCGCGTACCGCCAGTCCTTGCCCTGGAGCTTGCCGCCGACCATGCCCTCGATGCGGGCGCAGAGGTCGGGGCCGCACTTGCGGTAGATCACCCGCTTCGGGAATTCGTCGCTGACGCGTTCGAAGACCGCCTCGCCGTCGGGACCGGGAAGCAGGGCGAAGGGGGTCGGCTCGACGCCCCGGATGATCGGGGTGTAGGCGACGCGGCCGTCGGGGCCGGTGGTGATGGTCTCGAACTCGTGGACGACGGCTTTGCCGGGGCGGTTCGTCTGGGTGGCGCCTGACATGGCGCCGCCGAGCGGGGCCAGCCAGGTCTCACGGGTGACGACGCCGGCCTTGGTCTCGCTCCAGGCGCCGGCCATCCAGGCGAGCCTGCCCACGTCCTGCGGTGCGCCCGCCACGGCGGCTGCGGCGAAAACGGCGGCGAACATCACGCGGCGCCGTTGTCCTTGAGGTAGCGGGTGGAGAGCGTACGCGCCCAGTAGCGCGGCACCTGATGATCGTTCTGCAGGAAGGCGACCACGTCATTCGACTTTCGGGTTGCGGCGCTGAAGCCGTCCAGGAGGCCGGTCCAGTGCGCCAACGGATGGCCGGTCTTCTCCACCAGCTGCGCGTCGGTCACGTCCCAGTAGTCGGCCTTCACCATCCCTAGCCCCTGCGTTCGCGGAAGAAGGCCTTCAGCATGGCAGAGCTTTCGTCGGCGAGCACGCCCGATGCGACGAGCGGCTTCCAATGGCAGGTGGGCTGGTCGAAGAACCGCGGACCATGGACGACCGCTCCCCCTTTCGGGTCGTCGGCGCCATAGACCAGCCGGCCGATGCGGGCGTGGCTGATCGCGCCGGCGCACATGGCGCAGGGCTCAAGCGTGACCAGGAGGGTGAGGCCGGTGAGCCGGTAGTTGCCGAGCTTCGCCGCGGCGGCCCGCAGCGCCAGGATCTCGGCGTGGGCGGTGGGGTCGTGCGCGCCGATGGGGCCGTTGCCGGCGACGGCGATCACTTCGCCGCTGGCCGGGTCGAGGACCACCGCGCCGACCGGGGTCTCGCCGGCTTCGGCGGCGGCTTGCGCGGCGTCGAGCGCGATGCGCATGGTGCGAAGGTCATGGTCCACGATCCGCACCGAACCGACGGGGGCGCCTCCGGTCAAGCCCGCGCGCCCGATGACGAGGCTGGCGCGGAGGGCGGTGGCGAACGCGTAGCGAAGGTGCTGGCGCGTGCGGGCGTGGCCTCCCGGCGCGACGTCGAGCGGTTGATCGCCGCCGGGCGGGTGGCGCTGAACGGGCGCGTGCTGACCACGCCGGCGGTCAAGGTCGAGCCCGGCGACATCGTCACGGTGGACGGCGAGCCGGTGTCGGACGCGGAGCCGGCGCGCCTCTTCCGCTATCACAAGCCCACCGGCCTGGTGACCAGCCACAACGACCCGAAGGGCCGGCCGACCGTGTTCCAGGCGCTGCCCGAGGGCCTGCCGCGGCTGATCTCGGTGGGCCGGCTGGACCTGAATTCCGAGGGCCTGCTGCTGCTCACCAACGACGGCGGGCTGGCGCGCGCGTTGGAGATGCCGACCAGCGGGGTCGTGCGCCGCTATCGGGCCCGCGCGCTGGGCCGGGTGACGCAGGAGCGGCTGGACAGGCTGAAAGACGGGATCACCGTCGAGGGCGTCCGCTACGGCTCCATCGAGGCGAAGCTCGACAAGGCCAAGGAGGGGCCGCAGGGCGCCAACCTGTGGATCACGGTGACGCTGGCCGAGGGCAAGAACCGCGAGGTCAGGCGAGTGCTGGAGGCGCTGGGCTTGAAGGTGAACCGGCTGATCCGGCTTTCCTACGGGCCGTTCGCGCTGGGGACGCTGGCGCCCGGCGAGGTGGAGGAGGTGGGCCCGCGCGTGATCCGCGAGCAACTGGCCGAGCACATCGCGCCCGCCAACCTGCCCAAGGGCGACCGGCCGCAGTGGCGGGCGAAGGGCCCTGCTGCTGTGGCGCGACGAGGCCCGGCCGAGCGGCGCGGCGCGGCTGCCCCGGCGGCGGAGCCTGCGAAGAAGAAGACCTACAAGCCGGGCTGGGCCAGACCCAAGCCGCGGACCGCCGCGTCGAAGGCGGCCGGCGCGGCTAAAGCTGCTGGATTGAAGCGGGCTGGCAGCCCGCCTAAAGCCCTTGAATCTGGGCGGGCTGGCGGCCCCGGCGCAGGCCCTCGCGGGCCGAAGCCGTCCGCATCACGGCCGCAAAGGAGCGGCGCTCGTCCGCCAGGCCGTCCGCCAGCGGGCGGTCGAGGGCGGCGCGGGTGAGCCGCTTGGCATAGGCGATCCCCTCGGCGCCGCGCTCGTCCCATTCGGCGGCCATGACCAACGCGCGGGTGACCGGATTGAAGTCGATCTCGTGGATCAGGCCCGCGGCCAGCGCCTCGTCGGCGTTGAAGGTGAGCCCGCGCAGGATGATCTCCAGCGCCCTGGCCTCGCCCACCAC
>JBJMQX010000159.1:0-6550 GCA_045802455.1 Phenylobacterium sp.
AGCTGGCGCAGCGCATCGCGCATGCCCTGGCCTTCGAACTGGAACACCCCGATGGTCTGGGCCGCCCCCATCAGCTCGTAGCTGGGCTCGTCGTCGAGCGGCAGGTTGGCGATATCCACCGACGCCCCGCGCTGTTCCAGGTACTTCAGCGCCCGGTCGATCACCGTCAGGGTCTTCAGGCCCAGGAAGTCGAACTTCACCAGGCCGGCGCTCTCCACCCACTTCATGTTGAACTGGGTGGCCGGCAGGTCGGAGCGCGGATCGCGGTAGAGCGGGGTCAGCTCGGTCAGCGGCCGGTCGCCGATCACCACGCCGGCGGCGTGGGTCGAGGCGTTGCGGTAGAGGCCCTCGAGCTGCAGGGCGGTGTCGAGCAGCCGGGCCACCGCCTCGTCGTCGCGGCGCGCCTCCTGCAGGCGGGGCTCGATCTCGATGGCCTTGGCGAGCGTCACCGGGTTGGCGGGGTTGGCCGGCACCATCTTGGCGAGCCGGTCCACCTGGCCCAGCGGCAGCTGCAGCACGCGGCCGACGTCGCGCAGCACGGCGCGGGCCTGCAGGGTGCCGAAGGTGATGATCTGGGCGACGCGGTCCTTGCCGTAGCGCGCTTGAACGTAGGCGATCACCTCGTCGCGGCGCTCCTGGCAGAAGTCGATGTCGAAGTCGGGCATCGACACCCGTTCCGGGTTCAGGAAGCGCTCGAAGATCAGCCCGTACTTCAGGGGGTCCAGTCCGGTGATCATCAGCGACCAGGCGACCAGCGAACCGGCGCCCGAGCCGCGGCCCGGCCCGACCGGCACATCGTGGGCCACCGCCCACTTCATGAAATCCGAGACGATCAGGAAGTAGCCGGAAAAGCCCATCGACTGGATGACGCCGATCTCGCGCTCCAGGCGTTCTTCATAGACCTCAATGGCCTGCGAGGGCGTGTTGATGTTCAGGCGCGCTTTCAGGCCCTCGCGCGCCTGGTGGGCCAGCTCCTCGTCCTCGGAGCGGCCGCCTTCGGTCGGGAAACGCGGCAAGATCGGGTCGCGCTTGGGCACCGCGAAGGCGCAGCGGCGGGCGATGTCGAGGGTGTTGTCGCAGGCCTCGGGCAGGTCGGCGAAGAGCGTCCGCATCTCGGCGGGGGGCTTGAACCAGTGCTCAGCCGTGACCCGCCGGCGCTCGTCCTGGCCGATGAAGGCGCCGTCGGCGATGCAGAGCAGCGCATCGTGCGCGGCATGCATGGCGGCGTTCTTGAAGTAGACATCGTTGGTGGCGACCAGCGCGACGTCGTGTTCGTAGGCGTAGGCCACCAGCTCCGGCTCGGCCGCGGCCTCGGCCGGCGCGCCGTGGCGCTGCAGCTCGACATAGCAGCGGTCCGCGAACACTCGCCGCATCTCGTCGAGCGCGGCCCGGCCCTCCTTGATCTTGCCAGCGGCCAGCAGCGGATCGATCGGCCCATCGGGGCCGCCGGAGAGCAGGATCAGGCCGTCGGAATGCTCGCAGACCTTGGCCCAGGGCACGGCGGGCTCATCCGCCGGGTCGATGTCCAGGAACGCGGCGGTCGAGAGCTCGGAGAGGTTGAGGTAGCCCTGCTCGTTCTGCGCCAGCAGCACGATGGTCGGCGTCTTGGCCCAGCGCTCGGGCGGGCCCTCGCCGATGCCGGTGACCGGGACCGCACAGCCGACGATCGGCTGGACGCCCGCCTCCTTGGCGCTGACCGAGAACTCCAGCGCTCCGAACAGGTTCGCCCGGTCGGTAAGCGCCACGGCCGGCATGTGCGCCTCGGCCGTCAGCTGGCCGATCTTGTCGGCCTTGATGGCGCCTTCCAGCAGGGAGTAGGCCGAGCGGACCCGCAGGTGGACGAAGCCTTCAGCGCCACCAAGGTCCACGATCGCCGCCTCTCCCATACGCACGGCGGCGGCCTATCCGACGTGAGCGGCCACCGCGCAGACCATCCAGACAAAGCTGGCGACCGACACAAAAGCCAGTGATTCCCGGGCCACACGAACCATCTGTCGCAACCTTCCTGTGCGCGGGCTGTGGACAGTCACGCCCGTTCCGCTTCCGTTCTTATTTCATGGTTTGTTCCACACAGTCAAGCCGGGCGACGGTCAGAGCGCCCCACCTCTGCGAACCGTCTGGGATGGGCTCCTACGCCATCCCCGCCACCTGATAGAGGAACTCGACGAAGCTCAGCGTGGCGCCGTCGTAGCCGAGGATCTTCGGGTTGGCGCTTTCGATGAGGATCCATTCGTCCGGCGCGTGGGCGCCTGCCCCGCAGCCCAGGCCGAACTGGCCGGCCGGCAGCGACACCGGGGCGCTGGTGAAGACGAAGCCCGGCCATGAGCCGGCCAGACGAGGGTAGACCGTCGTGCGCACGCCGGCCTTCTTGTAGGTGGCGAGCTCGGCCTTGATCAGTGCGCTGTCCTCCGGCGTCTCGGTCGGGTCATACCCACCTGTTACGTTGACGGCGACGTCGCCGAAGCCGCGCTTGGCCAGGTGGGCCTTCAGCTTGGCGACGCAAGCGTCCTTGGTCTGGTTGGGCACTAGCCGGAAGTCGAGCTTGGCGAGCGCGCGGCCGGGCAGGATGGTCTTGCCGCCGGGCCCGGTGTAGCCGGCGACCAGGCCCTCGATGTTGACCGTCGGCTGGCTCGCGAACCGCTCCAGGGTCTGCGGCCAGGTCTCATCGCCGATCCAGGTCTTCACCCCCAGAGCCTTGCGCTCGTTCTCCGACGAGCGGGTGGCGGCCGACGCGGCGATCAGCGCCTTCTCGCGGGCGGTCAGCGGCCGCACATGCTCGAACCAGCCGTCGATGGCCGGCGTGTTGCCGTCGGCGCTGACCAGGGTCTGCAACGCCTCGACCAGCCGCCAGGCCGGGCTGTCGACGATCGCCTTGTTGGACGAATGGATGTCCTTGGCGGGACCGCGGCCCCACGCCTCGCCTGAGGCGAGCAGCTCCAGCTCGACGATGCCCTTGGCGCCCAGGTTGACGACCACGTCGCCGCTGGAGGCGTCCTGCCAGGAGGACGGGATGATCACGCCCACGCAGGGCTTCAGCGCCGCCAGGATATCGGGCCGGCGGACGACCTGGGTGAAATGCGGCGAGCCGATCTCCTCTTCGCCCTCGCAGACCAGCACCAGGTTCACCGGCGGCTTCTTCCCCGCCGCGCGCAGGCCGTGGAGCGCGGCCAGCATGGCGCTCTCCGGGCCCTTCTGGTTGGTGGCCCCGCGTCCGACCATCACCTTGCCCAGGCCGGGCTTGTCGACGATGCGGCCCTCCAGCGGCGGTGAGGACCACTCGGCCGGGTCGAACTGCTTCACGTCATACATGAAGTAGAGGCCGAGCCAGTGCTTGGCGCCATTGTCCATGACCCCGAACACGCCCGGATGGCCGTCGGTGGCGACGCGCTGGACGTTGGTGAAGCCCGCGTCCTTGGCGAGCGCCATCATGTACTGGGCGCCCTGGTCCATGCTGCGGTTCTCGGCCGCGATCGAGGGCAACACGATCCAGTCGCGCAGGCGCTTGACGTTGACGTCGTGGTCGCGCTCGACCGCCTTGCGGACCGCGTCCATGTCGCCGGCCGCCGCGAGCGCGCTGAACGGCGCCAGCGCGACCGCGGCCGCCGCCCCCTGCAGCAGGCGACGGCGATGGGTCTCGAATTCCATGGTCATGAAGGCTCCCCAATACTGAGGGGAATAGAGGGCGAAGCTCCGGCGCTGCGCAAGAGCGACCCTCCTCCACCGCATGTCATCCCGGTTTTCGCGCAGCGAAAGACCGGGACCTATAGACGCAATCGGCGCGGAGAGAGGCGCGGCGGCGCGCCAGCGGCTCTCCTGCGAAATTCGCGCTTATGTGTCCCGGACAAGCGCTGCGCGCTTTCCGGGATGACAGCGGAGGTGGGCTTAGGTCTGCGGCTCCAGATGGCCGTCCTTGAGCGCGAAAACGCGGTCCATGTGTTTCGCCAGCTCGAGGTTGTGGGTGGCGATGAGGGCGGCGACGCCGGTCGCTTTGGCCAGGCTGTAGAGGTTATCGAACACCGCCGCAGAGGTGTGCGGGTCGAGGTTGCCGGTGGGCTCGTCGGCCAGCAGCAGGCGCGGGCTGTAGGCCAGAGCCCGGGCGACAGCTACGCGCTGCTGCTCGCCCCCGGAGAGTTGGGCCGGCTGGTGCAGCACGCGCTCGGCCAGGCCAAGCTCGCCCAGGATTTCGCGGGCCCTCTCCTGCGCGGCCTGCCGGGACTTGCCGGCGATCATCTGCGGCAGGGCCACGTTGTCGAGGGCGGTGAACTCCGGCAACAGTTGGTGGAACTGGTAGACGAAGCCGATCGTCCCCAGGCGCACACGGGTGCGCTGGGCGTCGTTGAGATCGGTGCAGTCCTGGCCCTCTATGGTGATCCGCCCGGCGTTCGGATGCTCCAGCAGGCCCGCGGCATGCAGCAGCGACGACTTGCCGGACCCGGAGGGGCCGACCAGGCCCACGATCTCGCCGGGCTGCACGTCGAGGTCGACGCCTCTCAGCACCGTCAGTTCGCCGGCGCCGGTGACGTAGCGGCGCTCCAGCCCGTGGATGGCGAGGACCGGCTCACTCATAGCGGAGCGCCTCCACCGGATCGAGGCGCGAGGCCCGCCAGGCCGGCGGCAGGGTGCAGAGGAGCGAGGCGGCGAGCGAGAAGCTGACGATGATGGTCACTTCCAGCCAGTCGACCTTGGCCGGCAGCCGGTTCAGGAAATAGACGTCGGAGGAGAAGACCGAGGCGCCGGTCACCGCCTCCACCACGCTCTGGATCGGCCCGATGTAGACGCTGACCAGCGCGCCGACCGCCAGGCCCGCCGCCGTGCCCAGGGCGCCGATCGCCCCGCCGGCCATGACGAAGATCCGCAGGATCGCGCCCTGGCCTGCGCCCATGGTCCGAAGGATCGCGATGTCGCGGCCCTTGTTCTTCACCAGCATCACCAGGCTGGAGATGATGTTGAGCGCCGCGATCAGAACCAGCAGCATCAGGATCAGGCGCATGACATTGCGCTCGACCTTCAGCGCGCCCCAGTAGGAGGCGTCGCGCTGGGTCCAGTCGGTGACGATGGCGGCGGGGCCGGCGGCGCGCTGCACGGCAGGTTTCAGAGTCGGGGCCTTGTCGGGGTTGGCGACCCGGATCTCGATGGCGTCCGCGGTCCCCTCGCGGCCGAAGAAGAGCTGCGCCTGGGCCAGCGGCATGAAGATGTAGCCCTGGTCGTACTGGCTCATGCCGGAGGAAAAGACGCCGCCGACCGTATAGGCCTTCTGCATTGGCGTGCCGCCGAACGCTGTGGCTCCCCCGGAGGGCGAGATCAGGCTGATGGTGTCGCCGGCCTTGACGCCGATCTGGTCCGCCAGCCGCTCGCCAACCATCACGGTGTCGCCGCCATACTCGCCCACGCCGAAGCCCGCCATCGTGCCGTGGGTAAGGTTCTTGGCCACGATCGGGGTCGCCAGCATGTCGGGCCGCGAGAGGCCGCGGACAATCGCCCCCGTGATCTGGTTCGGTCCCATGGCGATCGCCTGCGCCTCGATGACCGGCGCCACCTGGAGGACGCCTGGGACCTTGACGAGCCGGGCGACCGCTGCGTCACGGGCCGGCCCGTTCTCCAGCACGCCGCCGGAAACGAACAGGTGACCGTTGAAGCCCAGGATCTTGCCCAGCAGCTCGGCGCGGAAGCCGTTCATCACCGACATGACGATGATCAGCACCGCGACGGCGACCATGATCCCGAAGAAGGAGATGATCGAGATCAGCGCCACCCCGCCTTCCGAGCGCTTGGCCCGCAGGTAGCGGCCCGCGAGCATCCGCTCCCAGGCGCCGAACGCGGGGGCCGGACGGGTGGCGAGGTCGCGGCTTGCGCTCAACCGGTGATCGCCTTCAGGGCCTGGTCCAGGGGCAGGGTCTGGCGCTCGCCGGTGGCGCGGCGCTTCAGCTCGACCACGCCGTCGGCGACGCCCTTGGGTCCCACGATGAGCTGCCAGGGGATGCCGACGAGGTCTAGCGAGGCGAACTTGGCGCCGGGCCGGTCGTCGCGGTCGTCCAGCAACGGCTCCCGTCCGGCGGCGGCGAGCGCCTGGTAAGCCTGCTCGGCCACGGCGTCGACCGCAGCGTCGCCCACGCGCAGGTTGACCACGGCGACCCCGAACGGGGCGACCGCGTCCGGCCAGATGATCCCGGCCTCGTCGTGGCTGGCCTCGATTATGCCGGCCACCAACCGCGAGACGCCGACCCCATAGGAGCCGCCGTGGATCGGGGCGTCCTTGCCGTCGGGGCCGGTGACCAGCGCCTTCATCGGCTTGGAGTACTTCTCGCCGAAGTAGAAAATGTGGCCGACCTCGATGCCCCGCGCGGTCATCCGCTTCTCGGCCGGCATCGCCTCGAAGCGGGCGGGATCGTGCATCTCGTCGGAGGCGGCGTAGAGGCCGGTGCGGCGGGCGACCTCCGGCTCCAGGTCGCCGTCCCAGTCGATGTCCGGCCCCGGCGCGCCCATCTCCACCAGGTCGCGGTGGGCGAAGACCTCGCTCTCGCCGGTGTCGGCCAGGATGATGAACTCGTGG
>JBJMQX010000160.1:0-29813 GCA_045802455.1 Phenylobacterium sp.
CCCAGGTAGTCGTCCGGTACCATGATCGTGGCCCTGATCCACGGTTCCTCGATGTGGTCGATCACGCTGCCGTCGGGCATGTCCACCGGGTTGTGCAGCTCCTGCACCTCGTCGTTGGTACGATGCACGCGATACACCACCGACGGCGCGGTCGCGATCAGGTCGAGGTCGAACTCGCGGCTGAGGCGTTCCTGGATGATCTCCAGGTGCAGCAACCCCAGGAACCCGCAGCGGAAGCCGAAGCCCAGGGCCGCGCTGGTCTCCATCTCGAACGTGAAGCTGGCGTCGTTCAGGCGCAGCCGGCCGATGGCGGCGCGCAGGTCCTCGAAGTCGGCGGCATCCACCGGGAACAGGCCGCAGAACACCACCGACTGCACGTCGCGGAAGCCGGGCAGGGGCTTGTCGGCCGGGCGGCGCTCGTCGGTGATGGTGTCGCCGACCGCGGCGTGGGCCACTTCCTTGATCTGGGCGGTGATGAAGCCGATCTCGCCGGGGCCGAGCTCGGCCAGGTCCGTCCGCTTGGGCGTGAAGACGCCGATGCGATCGATCTGGTAGTCGGCGCCGGTCTGCATCATGTGGACGCGCTGGCCGGCGCGCAGGGTCCCGTCGATCACCCGCACCAGCACGATGACGCCCAGGTAGGCGTCGTACCAGGCGTCGACCAGCAGGGCCTTCAGCGGCGCGGCGCGGTCGCCCTTCGGCGCGGGCAGGCGATGGACGATGGCTTCCAGCACCGCATGGATGCCCTCGCCGGTCTTGGCCGAGGCCAGCACGGCGTCGGAGGCGTCGAGGCCGATCACGTCCTCGATCTGCTGGCGCACGCGGTCGGGCTCGGCGGCGGGCAGGTCGATCTTGTTCAGGACCGGCACGATCTCGTGGTTGTTGTCGATCGCCTGGTAGACGTTGGCCAGCGTCTGGGCCTCGACGCCCTGGCTCGCGTCGACCACCAGGATCGAGCCCTCGCAGGCGGCCAGGCTGCGCGACACCTCGTAGGCGAAGTCCACGTGGCCGGGGGTGTCCATCAGGTTGAGGATGTAGGTCTCGCCGTCGTCGGCCTTGTAGGTCAGCCGGACGGTCTGGGCCTTGATGGTGATGCCGCGCTCGCGCTCGATGTCCATCGAGTCGAGCACCTGCTCGGTCATCTCGCGCTGGGTCAGCGCGCCGGTCTCCTGGATCAGGCGGTCGGAGAGCGTCGACTTGCCGTGGTCGATGTGGGCGACGATCGAGAAGTTGCGGATGTGGTCGAGGGCGGCGGTCATGTGGGGGCTGCCTCTAGCACATTCGCGTGCGTTGGCGAGCGACACCCCGCCGCGGAGTAACACGGTTAATCGGCCGTTAAGGTCGGGCGGCGGATTCAAGGCTGGGGCGGGCTGAATCGCACGCGGAGGAATTGCGCCCATGGATCGTCGTACCCTGATCGTCTCGGGCCTCGTGACGCTCGGGACCGCTGGCCTGGCCAACGCCGAGCCGATCCAGCTGCCGCCGGCCCAGCCGCGGGGCTCTGCGCCTCCGCCTGCGCCGCCCGCCGCCACGCGCGACCTGCCGCCGCCCAATCCATCGCCGACCTATCCGACCGGCGCCGAGCCTCCGCCCGGCGCGGTGCAGCCGGCCCCGCCGCCGCCCGGCAAGGCCTCCACCTATTCCGAGGACGAGATCGTCAACGGCGTCTCCGACTTCCTGGGCGTGACCGCGGAGAACGCCGGCGGCGCGGTGGAGCGGATCTTCGCCAAGAACGGCAGGCCGACCGCCTACATCGCCGGCGAGGAGGGCTCCGGCGCCATCGCCATCGGCGCCCGCTATGGCCGCGGCCTGCTGTACATGAAGGGTCGCGAGCCGGTGGAGGTGTACTGGCAGGGCCCGTCGTTCGGCTGGGACTTCGGCGGCAACGCGAGCCGGGTGTTCACCCTCTGCTACAACCTCGACGACCCGCAGGCGATCTTCCAGCGGTTCCCCGGCGTCGAGGGCTCGGCCTATTTCATCGGCGGCCTGGGCGTGAACTATCAGCGGGCCAGCGGCGTCACCCTGGCGCCGATCCGCGCCGGCGTCGGCTTCCGGCTGGGCGCGAACGTCGGCTACCTGGCCTATTCGCGGAAGCGCAACATCCTGCCGTTCTGACCTAGCCGGGGTCCAGGCTCGCGCCGACCTGCTGGGTGGGCGTATCGAAGAGGCCGCGGCCCGGGACGTGGTTGATCTCCAGGCGCAGGCCATCCGGATCCTCGAACAGCACCGAGTAGTAGCCGGGTGCGAAGGCGTCGTCCTGCGGCCCGTGGACCACCTTGGCGCCGATCGAGAGCAGGAAGGCGTGCGCCTCGTCGATGTCGGCGCGCTCGCGGGCCCGCCAGCAGTGGTGGTGCAGGCCGACCCGGCGCTGGTCGTAGGCTGCGCCCACGTGCTCGGGCGCGGGTCGATTGATCCCGAAGCCGGTGCGCCCGCCCACCCCATAGAAGGTGTTCGGCGTGTCGGCGACGATCCGCATCCCCAGGAACGGCAGGAGCTGGCGGTAGAAGGCCACGCTCGCCTCGAAGTCCGAGGCGGTGATGAAGGTGTGGGCGACGCCGTTGACTTCCATCGGCGCAGTCCGGCCGGCCGGACCCCGGGTAAGTCAAGGCGGCGCTTGACACGACGAATAAGTACAAACTTATATATGGCAATGAACAGCCAGCCGGCCGAGATCTTCCGCACCCTGGGCGACCCGACGCGCCGCGCGATGTTCGAGCGCCTTTCGGGTGAGGGCGAGCTGTCGGTGAGCGAACTCACGGCCGGCGCGGGCGTCTCGCAGCCGGCGGTCTCGCAGCACCTGGCGGTGCTCCGCCAGGCTGGCCTGGTCAGCGAGCGGCGCGAGGGGCGCTACGTCCGTTACGCGGCGCGGGCGGAGGGGCTGAAGCCGCTGGTCGACTGGATGGGCTTCTACGGCGCCTTCTGGGCAGAGCGGTTCGACCGTCTGGAGGATCTCTTGAAGAGGATGGACCAATGAGCATCGCCGCCGACACCAGAAGCATCGTGGTCGAACGCACCATGCCGCACCCGCCGCAGAAGGTCTGGCGGGCCCTGACCCAGGCCGAACTCGTGGGCGAGTGGCTCATGAAGAACGACCTGCAGCCGGTGGTCGGCCATAAGTTCAACTTCCGCTCCGAGCCGGTGAACGGCTGGAACGGCGTGACCGATTGCGAGGTGCTGGAGGTGCTGCCCGAAGCGCGCCTCGTCTACTCTTGGAACGCGTCGGGCGAGCAGGCGGCGACCGGCATCAAGAGCATCGTGACGTGGACGCTCACGCCAGTCGCCGGCGGCACGCTCCTGCGCATGGAGCATGCCGGGTTCCGCCCGACCGACGAGGGCTTCTACCAGGGCGCAAGCTACGGCTGGCCGAAGATGATCGAGGCGCTGGAGGGCGTCGCGGGCAGGCTCTAGCTCCTGAGCTTCGCGCCCACGGCCTTCCCTGCCGCCGCCACGATCCGCGCCGACAGCGCCTCGATCTCGGCGTCGGTCAGGGTCTTCTCCGTCGGCTGGACGGTGACCTCGACGGCGACCGACTTCTGACCCTCCGGCACCCCCTTGCCCTGGTAGACGTCGAAGACGCAGGCGTCGGCGACCAGCGCCTTGTCGGCGCCCAGGATCGGCCGCACGAGGTCGCCGGCCGGGGTCGCGGCGTCCACCAGGAAGGCGAAGTCGCGGGAGAGCGGCATGAGCGGCGAGAGCGCCAGCGCCGGCTTGGTCTTGGTGGGCTTGCGCTTGGGCTCGGGAATGGCCCCGAGGTCGAGCTCGAAACCCAGCATCGGCCCTTCGGCGTCCAGCGCCTTCAGGATGCGCGGGTTCAGCTCGCCGAACTCGGCCACCAGGGTCTTGGGCCCGAGCTGCAGGCGCGCGGAGCGGCCGGGATGGAACCAAGGGGAGGCCTGGCCCTGCGCGACCTGCAGCGTTGGCGCGCCGAGCTCGTCCAGCAGCGCCATCAGGTCGGCCTTCAGATCGAACAGCGGGTCCGTTCCGCCGCCCGCCCAGCTGCGCGGCGGATGGGGCGCGATCAGGGCGGCAACGATGGTCGCCTGGTCCTCCGGCCGGTCGCCTTTGAAGGTCGGGCCCACCTCGAAGAGGGCCGCGTCGGCGAAGCCGTGCCGCGCGTTGCGGGCGGCGGCCTCGATGAGATTCGGCAGGATCGAGGGCCGCATCCAGTCGAGGTCCGAGGCGATCGGATTGGCCACCCGCAGCTCCGGCCGGCCGCCGCCGAACAGCCTTGCCCACTCGCCGCGCATGAAGCTCCAGGTCACCGCCTCGGCGTAGCCGCGGGCGGCCATCGCCCGGCGGGCGTTGCGCATGCGCGCCTGGCGCACGGTGAGCGCGCCGCCGGACTCGATCGGCATCTCCGGCAGGGGCTCGCTGGGCAGCGAGCCGAAGCCCTCGATCCGCGCCACCTCCTCGACGAGGTCGGCCTTGCCCTCGACGTCGCGCCGCCAGCTCGGCGGCTGCACCAACTCGCCCTGCAGCTCGAAGCCGAGGTCGGTGAGGATCGCGTCGATCCGCGCCGGCGGCACGGTGAGGCCGGAGAGTTTCTTCACGTAGCCGCGGTCAAAGGCGAAGGCCGCGGGCCGGGCGGGAACCTCGCCGGCGACGCGCACCTCCGAGGCCTCGCCGCCGCAGAGTTCGAGGATCAGCTTCGTGGCCAGTTCCAGACCGGGCGCGGTGAACTCGGGGTCCACGCCGCGGGCGAACCGGTACTGGGCGTCGGAGGTGATGCCGAGCGTGCGGCCGGTCTGGGCCGAGCGGATCGGATCGAACCAGGCGCTCTCCACGAAGACGTCGGTGGTCGCCTCGGTGACCTTGGTCGACTCCCCGCCCATGACCCCGCCCAGGCCGATCGCTCCGGACGCGTCGGCGATGACGCACACCTCGGGGCCGGCGTCATAGGTCTCGCCGTCGAGCGCCTCGACCCGCTCGCCCTCGCGGCCCAGGCGCGCCTCGATCCGGCTGCCCTGGAGCTTGGCCGCGTCGTAGACGTGCAACGGCCGACAGCGGTCGTAGGTGATCAGGTTGGTGACGTCGACGAGGGCGCTGATCGGCCTCAAGCCCACCGAGACCAGCTTGCGCTGCAGCCAGGCGGGCGAGGGCCCGTTCTTGACGCCCCTGATCAGCCGGCCGGCGAACAGGCGGCAGGCCTCACCATCGACCTTGATCTCGATCGGGCAGGGGAACTTGCCGGCCAAGGATTCAACGGGCGGCGTCTTTAACTTGCCGAGGCCCGCGGCGGCGAGGTCGCGGGCGATGCCGGCGACGCCCAGCCAGTCGGGCCGGTTCGGCGTCACCTCGAAGTCGATCACCGCCTCCAGGCCGAAGGCCTCGGCGGCGGGCGTGCCCACGGTCAGGTCACCGGGGAGTTCGACGATCCCGTCCGCGTCGGCGTCCACCTCCAGCTCGCGTCCCGAGCAGAGCATGCCATTGGAGACCACGCCGCGGACCGGCCGGGCCTCCAGGGTGATGCCGCTCCCGGGCACATAGGCGCCCAGCGGGGCGTAGATCGTCGTCAGCCCGGCCCGCGCATTGGGCGCGCCGCAGACGATCTCCTTGCGCCCATCGATCGTGTCGACCTGGCAGACCCGCAGCCGGTCGGCGTTGGGGTGCTGCTGGGCCTCGACCACCTTGGCGACCGAGAAGGCGGCCAGCCTGGCGGCCGGGTTCTCCACATGCTCGACTTCGAGGCCGGCCATGGTCATGGCCTCGACCACCTCGTCGACCGAGGCTTGCGTGTCGAGATGCTCCTTCAGCCAGGAGAGGGTGAACTTCATTGGTCGGTTCCTTCGCCGATGATCTCGACAAGGCGAAACCGCTCACACCACAGCATCATGTCGCGCGAGAAGCCGCCGTTGCGGGCGAAGTAGCGCTCATGGCCAGCGCGCCAGTCGTCGAGGTTTCGATCGCCTTCACCCTCGGCGGCTGCGAACGACCAGGGCACATCGTCAAAGCGCATCTGTTCAAGGCTGGCGGTCTCAAGAACGGCGCGCGGATGGCCTGCGCCGTCTTTGACGACCATGCGCTTGCCGACGTGGGTCTGTTGGCCATCGCGGATCGACCAGCAGGTGGCGGTCTTGGCTCCGGCCAGCACGTACGCCAGCAACTGGTCTGCCATCTGCGGACTGTCGCCGAAGGTGAAGCTCTCGAGCGACAGCCAGGCAGCCTCGGTCGTGGCCATCACGACAGGCCCGTCGCGGGATTGGGCGCCTGGAAGGCCGAGAAGCCGTAGTGCTGCAGCCAGCGCACGTCGCTCGCGAACATGTCGCGCAGGTCCGGCATGCCGTACTTCAGCGCGCCCAGCCGGTCGATGCCGAAGCCGAAGGCGAAGCCCTGCCACTCGTCCGGATCGAGGCCGCAGTTCTGCAGCACCTTGGGGTGCACCATCCCGCAGCCGACGATCTCCATCCAGTCGGAGCCCTGGCCGATCTTGACGTCGTTGCCCGAGCGGTCGCAGCGCACGTCCATCTCGGCGGACGGCTCGGTGAACGGGAAGTGGTGCGGCCGGAAACGGGTCTCGACCAGCGGGGTCTCGAAGTAGCGGGCGATGAAGGTGTCCAGCGTCCACTTCAGGTGGCCCATGTGGATGGCCCGGTCGATCACCAGGCCTTCCATCTGGTGGAACATCGGCGTGTGGGTGGCGTCACTGTCCGAACGATAGGTGCGGCCGGGCACGATGATGCGGATCGGCGGATCCTGACCGTTGGCGACCCAGGCCGGCAGCCTCTCGTTCACGCGCTGCATGGTGCGGATCTGCACGGGGCTGGTGTGGGTGCGCAGCACCTTGCGCTCGCCGCGGGCGTCCTCGGGCAGGAAGAAGGTGTCGTGCATCTCCCGCGCCGGGTGCTTCGGCGGGAAGTTCAGCGCCGTGAAGTTGTGGAAGTCGTCCTCGATGTCGGGGCCTTCCGCCAGCCCGAAGCCCATGTCGGCGAAGATGGCGATCATCTCGTCGAGCACCTGCATCGTCGGGTGCACGCGGCCGCGGCGCTCCGGCGGCGGGGGCAGGGAGAGGTCGATGGTTTCGGCGGCGAGCTTCGCGTCGAGCTCGGCGGCCTCCAACTCGGCCTTGCGAACGGCGATCGCCTGGCCCACCCGGTCGCGCAGGCCGTTGATCTGCGGCCCGCGTTCGCGGCGCTCCTCCGGGCTCATCGCGCCCAGGGTCTTGAGCAGCTCGGAGACGGAGCCGGACTTGCCGAGCGCGCCCACGCGCACCGCTTCGAGCGCGGCGACGTCGCCCACGGCGGCGACGGCGGCCGAGAGCTCGGCTTCCAGTGAGGTCAAGTCGGTCATGTGGGCGGTGTCCTAGCCTTCGAACTTCACGGGGTGAAGGGGGCTAGCAAAAAGCCCCCCGGCGGTTCGGCCGGAGGGCTCTGGATGCTTCGAGGGTCTAGGCGACCTTCGCGATCAAGCCAGCGCGGCGCGAACCTTGTCGGCGATGGCCTTGAAAGCGGCTGGATCGGCGCCGGCGATGTCGGCGAGGACCTTGCGGTCCATTTCGATCCCGGCCTTCTCAAGGCCGAAGATAAATCGGGAATAGGTGAAGCCCTCGATGCGGGCGGCCGCATTGATCCGCTGGATCCACAGCGAACGGAAGTTGCGCTTGCGGACCTTGCGGTCGCGGTAGGCGTACTGGCCGGCCCGGTCCACCGCGGCCTTGGCGGCGCGGATGGTGTTCTTGCGGCGGCCGTAGAAGCCCTTGGCCTGCTCCAGGACCTTCTTGTGCTTGGCGTGGGCGACGACGCCCCTCTTCACGCGTGCCATCGGTCAGGGCTCCTTAACTGAGGCCGTAGGGGAGGAAGGTCTTGATGATCTTCGCGTCGGACGCGCTCATCACCTTCGTTCCACGGTTCTGACGGATGTACTTGGCGTTGTGGCTCAAGAGGCGGTGGCGCTTGCCGGCCACGCCCGCCTTGATCTTTCCAGTCGCCGTGAGCTTGAAGCGCTTCTTGGCGCCCGACTTGGTCTTCAGTTTCGGCATTTCACTGCGGAGCTGAACGCCCCGTCCTTCTGGTCGTGTTGATGAACCGCCATGGCATGCCATGGGCCAGGCGGCTCCGAAGAGCGGGGCTGATACGGGAAAGAGGCCCCCAATGCAAGCCTCAGGCGGCGGGCGCGCCGATCTGGCGACGCGGGTCGGCGCGCTGGAACGCCTCCAGCGTCTCGCATCGCGCGAGGATCCTGGCGACCGTCGGGACCGCGCTGAGGTCGAACCCGCCGTTGCGAGCGGCGATGCCCAGGTTGACCAGGCAGATGTCGGCGAAGGTCGCCCGGTCGCCGTGGCAGAAGTCGCCGGTGTCAGGATGGTCCGCCAGGCGCGCCTCGGCGGCGAACAGCCCTCGCCTGACCCAGTGCGCGCTCCAGGCGCGCGCCGCGGCCTCGTCCAAGCCCGCGGTCTGGCGCAGATAGCTCGTGACGCGGTGGGTGAGCAGCGGATGGGTGTCGCCGGCCACCAGGAAGGCCAGTGAGCGCACCCGGGCGCGCCCGTGGGGGTCGACAGGCAGCAGCGGCGGGTCGGGATAACGCTCCTCCAGATACTCCAGGATCGCCATGGACTGGGTGAGCGGGGGCCGACCAGGCTCGACCAGCGCCGGCACCACCCCGTCCGTGCTCACCGCCACGAATTCGGGCGCGAACTGCTCGCCGGCATCCAGGTTGATGGCCACCTCGCGCACGGCCACCCCTTTCAGCGCCAGGGCGACCCGCACCCGATAGGCCGCCATCGAGCGCCAGAAGCCATAGAGCACCGTCATGGGTTCGTCGGACATGGCGTTCGTCTCCTAGGCGACGGAGGGCACGCGCCTGCGCACCTGTGCAGCGAACCATAGCCCCGGCAGGATCAGGAAGGCGGCGACGGCGAAGGGGGCGCCGACCATCCAGGCGAAGAGCTGGCCGGCCAGGACGGGGCCGCCGACCCGGGCCAGCGCCATGCCGCTCATGTTCAGGCCCAGCATCTCGCCCTGGCGGTCGGGCGGGGCGGCCTGGGAGATCAGGGAGGTCAGGTTCGGGAAACAGATCGACTGGCCGATGCAGACGAAGGCGAAGCCCAGCATCGCCACCGGCCAGACCGGCGACAGCCATTGGGTGACCAGCCCAAGTCCCATGAAGGCGAGGCCGCCCATCAGGGTCACCGGGCCGCCGAAGCGGCGCACGAGACGGCCGAACAGCCATCCCTGGCAGACGGCGCCCAGGACGCCGATCACCCCGAACGCGGCGCCGATCTGCTTGGGGCCCCAGCCGAAGCGGACCTGGGTCCAGAGGCCGTAGGTCGCCTCGATGCCGGCGAAGCCCACCACGACGATGAAGCTGATCGCCAGGATGCGGCCGATCACCGGATGGGCGGAGGCCTCCTTCAACCCCTCGATGCGCGGCCGCTGCGGCTTCAGCGACGCCGGGTCGGGGCGGCTCTCGCGGACGAAGGCGACGACCGCCAGCGCCGAGGCGAAGGCGAAGCCGGCGGCCACCAGCAGCGGCAGCTGGAAGCCCAGGGCGCCGCGGCTGGGCTGGGCCAGGAAGCCGCCGATCGCCGGCCCGGTGGTGAAGCCGGCGCTGAACGCCGCGCTCATGATCCCCATGCGGCCGGCGCGCCGCTCCAGCGGGGTGATGTCGGCCATCGCCCCCTGCAGGGTGGAGATGTTGCCGGCGAAGACCCCGGTCAGGAACCGGATGGCGAAGGCCGCCAGGATGTTCGGCGCGAACGCCAGGGCGGCGTAGCTGACGCCCACCATGCCGATGGTGATGATCAGCACCGGCTTGCGCCCGATCCGGTCCGAAAGCCGGCCCCAGAACGGCTCGCCCAGGAACTGGCCAAGCGAGAAGGCCGAGAACAGCGCCGTCACCGCCCACGGCTGCACGTCGAACGCCTTGGCGAAGAACGGCAGCAGCGGGATCACCAGGCCGAAGCCCGCGATCATCAGGTAGATGACGCCCAGCAGCACGATCAGCGCGCGGCGCTCCTCGCCCGGGGAGAGCCGGCTCATGCCGCCGCCTCGGGGTCGGTCTCGCCCACGTGGCCCTGCTGCGTGCGCGGCGGGGCCCGGCGCGCGGCGCTGAGCGCCAGCAGGATCGCCGGGGCGACGATCAGCGCGCCCTGCAGGAAGGGCGCGTTGATGCTGAGGCCGGCGAAGGTGATCCCCGCGGCCAGCGGCCCCACGAAGCGGGCGAGCGCGCCGCAGGCGTTGTTGAGGCCGAGGATCTGGCCCTGCCGGTGCGGGTCGGCGGTGCGCGAGATCAGCGCGCCGACGTTGGGCCAGGCGACCGACTGGCCGACGGCGGTGAGGCACATCAGGGCCGTGGTCGTGGGCAGGCCGGTGGAGAACGGCTGCAGGCAGGCGCCCAGCACCGTCATGCCCATGCCGATGGCCAGCATGCGCCCCTCGCCGAACCGCTCGGCCAGGGGGCCAGTGACGAAGAACTGGGTGAAGGCCGCGACCGCCCCCACGACGGTGAAGCACTTGGAAATCTCCCACGGCCCCCAGCCGAACCGCGCCTGCCCCCAGAGGCCGAAGGTCGACTCGATGCCGGTGAAGGCGCAGCCGACCAGGAAGGTCAGCAGCATCAGCCGCCCGATCACCGGGTTCCTCACCGCGTCGCCGATCGCCGACCAGCGGCTGGGCCGATAGCTGATCGACTGGTCGCGGAAGCGGCTTTCGCGGATGAAAAGGATGATCGCAACCACCGTCACCGCGGAGAGGCCCGAGGCGATCAGGAGCGGGATCTGGAAGCCGATCGGGCCGGCGTTGAGCCTGGAGAAATAGCCGCCGACCGCCGGCCCCACGATCATGCCGACGTTCCAGGCCGCGCTCTGGCGCGAGAGCATGCGCGCGCGCCGCTCGGGCGGGGTGACGTCGGCGATATAGCCCTGGATCACCGCCCCGTTGCCGCTCATCAGCCCGCCCAGGAAGCGGATCACGAAGGCGGTCAGCACATTGGGCGCGAACGCGAGCGCCAGGTAGCAGAGGCAGTTGCCGCTGATCGTCGAGATCAGCAGCGGCTTTCGGCCATAGCGGTCCGAAAGCCTCCCCCAGAACGGCTCGCCGAAGAAGCCGCCCATCGAGAAGGCCGAGAAGATCAGGCTGATCTGCCAGGGCGCCGCATTCATCGACTTGGCGTAGAAAGGCAGCAACGGGACGATGATCCCGAAGCCCAGCATGTTGATGAAGATGACGGCGATCAGCGACGGCGCCGCCCACGGGGACGGCGGCGACGCCTCCCGCGGCGCTGGTTCTGACATGGGGGCTAGTTAGGCCGGGCCGATTCGCACGGCAAGGCTGGCCGAGCGGCGTTCCACAGAACGCGGTTCAGCGTGGGTAGGGAGACACAGTCACATCGGTTCTTCGAGACGCCGAAGGTGGGAGAGAGGCCCTTCCTCGGCGAAGAGGCTAGGATAGAGATCGTCCCAGTTGGGGTTGTCCCGCTCGATGAGGTTGATCTTCCACTCGCGCCTGTAGCGCTTCAGCGAGCTTTCGCGCTGGATTGCAGCGACCATTCCGTCGTGCCGTTCGTACCAGACGAGCCGCTTCACACCGTAGCGCTTGGTAAAGCCCTCGGTCAGGCCGGCGCGATGCTGGGTGACGCGACCTGGCAGGTCGCTGGTGACGCCGATGTAAAGCGTTCCGTGTTTGCGGCTGGCCATGATGTAGACCGCGTTCACCGTCGATCACCCCCACCGTTCGTCATTCCCGGGCTTGTCCCGGGAACCTATGAACACTGAAGGGTAGAGTGCAATCGGGCGGCTCCGCTGCGCATTCTGCACCACCTGAGATCATGGGTTCCCGGGACAAGCCCGGGAATGACGAACAGAAGGAATGGCGAGTTTAGGGGTTCTGCTTCTTCAGCTCGGCCTGGAACGCAGCCTCGGCCCCGGCGTAGAAGGCCCTGCAGCCCTCCGGATCGACGAAGGCGTCCGCCTTGCCGGCTTCGAGGGCGGCTTTCTTGGCCTTCATGCCGTAGAAGGCGCCGTGGCTGCCCAGGAAGACCTCGCACGGCAGCGACTTCCAGACGCGGAAGCTCTTCTCGTAGTCGGCGGTCTGGCCGGGATAGGTCTCGGTCTTGCCCAGCTTGTAGCCCGGCAGGACCGACGAGGAGCAGTGGTCGAGCGCCTGGCGCACCTTGCCCGCCACGGTCACCGGGAACGTCCAGGTGGTGCAGCCCGGCGTGTGGCCAGGCGTGATGTGGGCGGTCAGCGTCCAGCCGCCCAGGCTCACCTTGTCGCCATCCTTCAGCGTCACGTCCGGCTTCACCGGTTCGTATTCGAAGCGGGCGCCCTTCAGGAACGGATCGCCCTTGCCGCCTTGGGCGATGATCGCGCCGTCCGCGGCGCTGGCGTAGAGCTTCGCCCCCGGAGCGGCCTTCTTGATCTCGGCCAGTCCGGCCGCATGGTCGAAGTGCTCGTGAGTGTTGAGCAGGATCTTCACGTTCGCCGGGTCGAAGCCCAGCGTGCGGATGTTGCCGACCACCTGCTTGCCCACCGCCGCGTCGCCGCCGTCGATGACGATCAGGCCCGCCTTGGTGACGATCAGGTAGGACGTGTAGTCCGACCCGCCGACGTAATAGAGGCCCTCGGCGATCTTGAAGGGCGGGAACGGCAGGTTGCCGGGCTCCGGCTGCTGTCCGAGGGCCGGAAAAGCGAAAGCGGCCGCCGCGAGGGCGACCGCTCCACATGCTGCGAACCCGCCGCGCTTCACCGAGGCGCCAGGATCATGATCATCTGGCGGCCTTCCATGCGCGGCTCGTATTCGCACTTGGCGACCGGCTCGAAGTCGGCGCGGACCCGCTGCAGGAGCTTCATGCCCAGTTCCGGGTGGGCCAGCTCGCGGCCCCGGAAGCGCAGCGTCACCTTCACCTTGTCCCCTTCCTCGAAGAAGCGGTGCATCGAGCGCTGCTTCACTTCGTAGTCGTGGATATCGATGTTGGGGCGCAGCTTGATCTCTTTGATCTCCTGGACCTTCTGCCGCTTCCGCGCCTCGTTTTTCTTCTTCTGCTCCTGGAACTTGAACTTGCCGTAGTCGAGGATCTTGCAGACCGGCGGGTCGGCGTTGGGGACGATCTCGACGAGGTCCAGGCCGGCCTCTTCGGCGGCCTCCAGGGCGGAGGAAGTGGGCATCACACCCTGCTTCTCGCCGTGCTGATCGATCAGCAGAACTTTGGGAACGCGGATGTCTTCGTTGATGCGCGGCCCGTCCTTGACGGGGGGCGCCTGCATGGGGCGGCGAATAGGCGAGGCTCCTGGGGCTGTTGATGGGTACTGGTTCAAACACAAAGCGCCGGCGCGCTGGACGGCGCTCCGGTCACTGGGGATTATATGATCGACGGCGGCGCCTCTATCAAGCTCGCGCAGGGGCTCCGGACAACAGGGAAATGGCCGCCTGCGCCACTTTGGCCACAGGCAGTTCGCTGAGCTTTGCCGCCTGCAGCACGGCCACGCGGCCGCGGGGGGCGGACAGCGCAGGGTCCGAGGCGCCGGAGAACAGCACCACCGTCGGCGCACCGCCCGCCGCGGCCAGGTGCAGCGGGCCGGTGTCGTTGCCGATGGCCAGCGCGGCCTTGGCGCCCATGACGGCGATGCGGCCGAAGTCGGTGCGGCCGGTGAGGTCGCGGGTGCGCGGCGCCTGGCGTTGGATGGCCTGGGCGAGCGCGGTCTCCTGCGGACCGCCGATCACCACGATGTCGAGGCCCCGCGCATAGAGGATGCGGGCGAGCTCGCCGTACTTCTCGACCGGCCAGCGCTTCTCGGGCCGGTGGGCCGAGCCGCCGGGCACGAACATGACGTAGGGCCGGGGCTTCACCCCGCCCGCCACCGGCCGGTCTTCGCCGGCTGCCTTCAGCACCCATGAAAGGTCCGGCGGTGGCGCCGTGCCGGCGGTGGTCGGCGCGTCGGGCCAGGCGCCGGCGTACATCAGCTGGTCGGCTTGCCGCTCCAGCGTGTGCATCTGGTTCCGCAAGGGATTGCGGTGGGGCAGGGCGCAGCCGAAGGCGACGCCCGACCAGGCAGGCGGATTGGGCCGCAGCAGCTGGAAGATGCGGTTCGACTGCGACGAGGTCTGCAGGTCGTAGACCCGCGAGTACCCGGCCGCGCGCAGCCGTTTGCGCAACGCGACCCACTGGGCGAAGCCCTCGGGCCGGCCGTCGGTATGGACGGCGTTGAAATAGGGCGAGGCCCGGGCCAGGGCTTCGAACGGCGGCGTCGTCAGGAGCTCGATGCGCGCCTTCGGATGCGCCAGCCGGATGCGCTTCATCGCCGCCAGCGCCAGGACGAAGTCGCCCAGCGCCGAGAGCTTGATGACCAGGATCTTCTCCACCGCGCGTCGGGCCATCAGGCGTTCGCCTTTTGAGTGGTCCTGGCCGCCAGCACCCGCTCGTAGGCGGCCAGGGTGGCCTCGCACATGGCTTCGACCCGGTAGAGCTGGCGCGCCCGGTTCATGCCGGTGTGACCCATCTCGGTGCGCTTGCCGTTCCCGAGCTCGATCGCCCGCGACATGGCCGCGGCCCAGGCGGGAGGATCCTCCGGTGGGACAAGCCAGCCGGTGGTCCCGTCCACCACCGTCTCCAGCACGCCGCCGTGCGCCGAGGCGATCACCGGACGGCCCATGGCCTGCGGCTCGACCGCGGCGCGGCCGAAGCTCTCGGGCACCGTCGTGGGCAGGATGGCGACATCGGCGACGAGATAGGCGGCTGGCATGTCGTCGCAATGGCCGACGATTCTGACCACATCCTCAAGCCCCGCCGCCGATATGGCCGAGGCCAGCTCCTGGCCGTAGCCGATGCGGCCCTGGTCGTCGCCGGCGAAGATCACCACGAAGTCCGAGCGCCCCTGGGCCTTCAGCTGGCGCGCCGCCTCGACGATCGTCAGGTGCCCCTTGATCCGCGTGAGCCGCCCGGCCAGCAGGAAGCGGGTGCGATGATCGTTCGCGCCCAGGTCCCACGCGGCCTTCAGCCTGTCCACGCGGTCCGGCGTCACCCACGAGGGGTTGAACCGGTCGAGGTCGATGCCGCGGGGAATGGACACCACCTTGGCCGGGTCGACGTCGTGCTCGGCCAGGACGTGGTCGCGGGTGTAGTCGGAGTTGGCGATCACCAGGTCGCCGCGGGTCATCACGGCGTTGTACCAGCGCTTCAGCCCGCTCTGCGCCTTGTAGACGCCGTGGTAGGTGGCCACGAACGGCGTCTGTGTCGTCCGCGCGGCCCAGAGCGCGGCGAAGGCGGGCGCGCGGGAGCGGGCGTGGACCAGGGTGACGCCCTCGGTGCGGATCAGGTCGACCAGCCGGGCGGCGTTGCCCAGCATGGTCAGGGGGTTCTTCGACTGCACCGGCATCTGCGCCAGCCGCGCCCCGTCGGATTCCAGGCGCGCCGCCATCCGACCGCCGCGGGTGGCCACCAGCGCCCGTCCTCCGGCGGCGATCACCGCGCGGGCGACGTCGATGGTGGTCTGCTCCGCGCCGCCGGTCTCCAGCTCTGGGACCACCTGCAGCAGGGTGAAGTCGGGGGGTAGCGCCACGCCCCCTGATTACGCCGAAACGAGGTGGCGTAAAGGCCGCGCCGCGCTATGAGCCGAAGCATGGGCGAAGCGGCCGGATTCCTGGTGCGCGACGACGGCGAGCGGCTGGCCTGGCGGCGCATCGATGGCCAGGGGCCGACGGTGGTCTGGCTGGGCGGGTTCCGCTCCGACATGGCCGGGACCAAGGCCCAGGCGCTCGCCGACTGGGCGCTCGGCGCGGGGCGGGCGTATCTGCGGTTCGACTACCTGGGTCACGGTGACTCCAGTGGCGACTTCGCGGCCAAGGGCACCATCACCCGCTGGCGCGAGGATGCGCTGGCGGTGCTGGACGCGCTCGCGCCGGGCCCGGTGCTGCTGGTCGGCTCGTCGATGGGCGGCTGGATCGCCTGCCTGGCCGCCATGGCGCGGCCCGAGCGCGTCCGGGCCATGGTGCTGGTCGCGCCCGCGCCCGACTTCACCGAGAAGCTGATGGCGCCCGGGATTCCCCCGGACGGCCAGGCGGCGCTCGCCGCCGACGGCGTGTGGCTGCGGCCCTCCGAATACGGCGATCCCTATCCGATCACCTGCGCCCTGCTGGAGGACGGCGCCCGCTGGTCGATCCTGGGCTCCGAGCCCGTGCCGATCGAAGCGCCGGTGCGCATCCTGCAGGGCGCGCAGGACCCGGACGTGCCGTGGCGCCACGCGTTGGAACTGGCGCTGTCGCTGAAAGGCGAGGACGTGGTCTTCTCGCTGATCGGGGACGGCGACCACCGCCTGTCGCGCCCGCAGGACATCGCCCGGCTGATCGCCGCGGTGGAGGAGTTCTAGCCGCGCTCGGAGGCGAGGATGGCCTGCAGCCCCTCGCGGTAGGTCGGGAAGGCCGGCCGCCAGCCCAGCTCGGCCTTGGCGCGGGCGTTCGAGACCCGCTTGCTCTCGGCGTAGAAGCGCATGCCGGCCGGCGAGATGCCAGCTTCGGCGAGCGGGACCTCGGGCGGCGGCGCCATGCCCAGCAGCGCCGCGGCATAGGCGATGACGTCGCTGTTGGCGGCCGGCTCGTCGTCGCAGAGGTTGTAGACGCCGCCGGGCCGCGGCCGAGCGATCGAGGCGGCCAGGCCCGCGGCGAGGTCGTCCACGTGGATGCGGCTGAACACCTGGCCCGGCGCGGCGATGCGGCGGGCCTGACCGGCGCGCAGCCGGTCCAGCGCCGAACGGCCGGGGCCGTAGATGCCCGGCAGCCGAAAGACCGCCACCGTCAGCCCCATGCCGCGGCCGACCTCCAGCCAGTCGCGCTCGGCCCCCACGCGCCGCGCGCCTTCCGGCGACTGGGCAGCCAGCGCGCTCTGCTCGGTCACCCAGCGGCCGCGCCGGTCGCCATAGACGCCGGTGGTCGAGAGATAGCCGATCCAGTCCGGGAAGGCGCCGCCCCGGGCGAGCGCCGGGACCAGGGCGCGCAGGCCCGGGCAGCCTTCGGCATCCGGCGGCGCGGCGACCAGCACCGCCTGGGCGCCGCTCAGCGCGTCGACCAGCGCCGGGCGGTCGCCGGCCAGGATGGGCGTGACCCCCTGCGCCTTCAGCGCCGCAAACCCGCCGGGCTCGCGCACCGTGCCGAGGACGTCCCAGCCCTCCGGTCTCAAGCGCTTTGTGAGCGCCGCGCCGGAATAGCCGTGGCCGAAGATGACCAGCCGCAAGCTATTCCGCCGCCACGGATCGTCCGAGCTCCGCCCCGGCGGTCGCCGCGGCCCGCTCGGCGTTCCAGGCCGAGACGCAGGGGATCTTGGAAAGGTCGGCGCGTCCGGCGTGGCGCCGCGCGGTCTCGGCGATCTCCATCAAGAGCCCGTCCTCCAGGGTGATCGGGTCCAGGCCATACCCGAGTAGGCGCCGGTTCTCCACCGCCAGGTCGTTCTCCTCGGCCTCGTGGCGGGGGTTCGGCAGGTGGGCGACGTCGGCGCCGGTGAGCCTCGAGACCATCTCGGCCAGGTCGGCGACCCGCCAGCACTCGGTCATCTGGTTCATCACCTTGACTCGCTCGCCGCGGGCCGGCGGGTGGAGCAGGGCCAGCTCGATGCAGCGGACGGTGTCCTGGATGTTGATGAAGGCCCGGGTCTGGCCGCCCTTGCCGTGCACGGTCAGCGGATAGCCGACGGCCGCCTGCATCAGGAAGCGGTTCAGCACGGTGCCGTAGTCGCCGTCGTAGTCGAAGCGGTTGATCAGCCGGGGATCGGCCCTCGTCTCGGTGGTCTGGGCGCCCCAGACGATGCCCTGGTGCAGGTCGGTGATCCGCACCCCATCGTTCCGCGCATAGAACTGGAAGGCCAGCGCGTCCTGGGTCTTGGTCAGATGGTAGATGGAGCCGGGGCTCGCGGGATAGAGGATCTCGCGCGGCGCCCAGCCATCGGCCGTCTCCACCTTGACCGTCAGGTAGCCCTCGGGGATCGCCACGCCGGCCGAGCCATAGCCGTAAACCCCCATAGTGCCGAGGTGCGCCAGGTGGATGTCGAGCCCGCTCTCGACGATTGCGGCCAGGACGTCGTGCGTGGCGTTGAGGTTGTTGTCGACGGTGTAGCGCTTGTGGGCCGAGGACTTCATCGAATAGGGCGCGGCGCGCTGCTCGGCGAAGTGGACGATGCCGTCAGGCCGGAAGGCTCTCAGGAGCGCCAGCAGGGCGCCGTAGTCGCGGCCGACGGTGAAGGCGTGGGCGGCGATGCTGCGGCCGGAGACCTCGCGCCAGGCGGCGAGCCGGGTCACCAGGGGCCGGATCGGGGTCAGCGAGCCCGCGCCCAGTTCGGCGTCGATCCGCCGGCGCGAGCCGTTGTCGACGATCGCGACCTCATGGCCCCGGGCCGAGAGGTGGAGGGCGGTCGGCCAGCCGCAGAAGCCGTCGCCGCCGAGGATCAGAACGACCATGACCGCTCCGCTCGTTTTCCCCCGACGAAGCGCTAACGCGGCAAAGCCGTAATCGCCATCGTGATTTCTCTAGAGCAGCGCCCGGATGGCCGCTCGGGCCGCCGCGGCGAACTCCGGCCGGGCGAGCGCGAAGGCCACGTTGGCGCGCAGCAGCCCCAGCTTGTCGCCGCAGTCGTAGGTGGTCCCCTCGTACTCCAGGGCGTGGAAGTCCTGGCGGCCCATCAGCGTCGCCATGGCGTCGGTGAGCTGGATTTCGCCGCCAGCCCCGCGGGGCTGGGTCTCCAGAATCTCGAAGACCTCCGGCTGCAGGATGTAGCGGCCGGAGATGAACAGGTTCGAGGGCTCGGTCCCGGGCGCCGGCTTCTCCACCATACCGGTCATGCGGTTCAGCCGCCCCGCTTGGTCCTCCAGCGCGACGATGCCGTACTTGTGCGCCTCGCCCTCGGGGCAGGGCTCGACGACGATGATGTTGCCGCCCTTCTCGTCGTAGGCGGCGACGGCCTGGGCCAGGGCCGGCGGCGTGGCGGCCATCAGCATGTCCGGCAGTATCACGGCGAACGGCTCGTCGCCGATCACGTCGCGGGCGCACCAGACCGCGTGCCCCAGGCCCAGCGGGGCCATCTGGCGCACGAAGCTCATCTGGCCCGCTTGCGGCAGCTCGGCCCTGACCTCGGCCAGGATGTCCGTCTTGCCCTTGGCCTCCAGCGCGCCCTCGATCTCGGGGTTGGCGTCGAAGTAGTCCTCGATCGCGCCCTGGCCGCGGCCGACGACGAAGACGATGTGCTCGATTCGCGCCGCGCGGGCCTCCTCGACGATGTAGGACAGGATCGGACGGTCGAACACGTTGAGCATGTTCTTCGGCGTGGTCTTCGCGCCCGGCAGCACCCGCGTCCCCAGGCCGGCAACCGGCAGCACCGCCTTGCGAACCCGCTTCTGCATCCAAATCCCCCAACAAAACCGAGACTTCAGTCCACCGTGGCGTCCAGGAACGCGCCTGCGGGACGCCCGATCCCGGCCTTGTCGCAGGCGGCCCAAGGCCCACTAGAGGAGCCGGCGTTCGAAATCCATCTTGGGTGCGGCAAAAAAACACCCCAGACGCACGATCACGATTTCGGGAACTCACGAAGCCGTGTAAGAGTCGGTCGCTGTCGGGGGATAGTCCTCCAGGGGAGCAATCCATGAAACTGCGTATCATCACTTCGGTCGCCGCTGTTGCGGCCCTGGCCCTGAGCCTGTCCGCTTGCCAAAAGAAGGCTGACGAAGCTGCGGCTCCGGCCGCTGATTCTGCTGCTGCTACGGCTCCGGCCGCGACTCCGCCCGCTGCTGACGCTTCGGCCACGGCTGCGGCTCCGGCGACGACTCCGCCGGCTGACACGGCTGCGGCTCCGGCTGCTCCGGCTGCTCCGGCCACGGGTTCGATGGCTTCCACGCCGCCCGCGAAGAAGTAAGTTCGAGCCCTCTGGGTTCTGGACTAGGCGCGGCCGCCCCTCGGGGCGGCCGTTTCCTTTTCAGCCCTACTCGACGGTCACCGATTTCGCGAGGTTGCGCGGCTGGTCGACGTCGGCGCCCTTCTGGACCGCCACGTAGTAGGCCAGCAGTTGGATCGGGGCGGAGAGCACCAGCGGCGCGATCAGCGGATCGCAGCGCGGCGCCGTCACCACCACCCGCGCTCCCGCCGGTGCGTGCCGCTCCCCGTCAGGATCGGTGATGAACACCACCTGGCCGCCGCGCGCCATCACCTCGCTCATGTTCGAGGCGGACTTTTCGAAATAGCTGTCGAAGGGCGCCAGGATGACGATCGGCGTCTCCTCGTCGACCAGCGCGATGGGCCCGTGCTTGAGCTCGCCGGCGGCATACCCCTCGGCGTGGATGTAGCTGATCTCCTTCAGCTTCAGCGCACCCTCCAGGGCCAGCGGATACATCGGGCCGCGGCCCAGGTAGAGGACGTCGCGGGCCTTGGCGACTTCCAGCGCGACCTCGCGGACGGCGTCCTCCAGCTTGATCGACTCGGCCACCAGGCGCGGCGCCTCCAGCAGCACGCGGACCAGCCGCTGCTCCTCTGCGTCGTCGATCCTGCCGCGCGCGCGGGCGGCGGCCACGGCCACGGCGGTCAGCACGCTCACCTGGGCGGTGAAGGCCTTGGTCGAGGCCACGCCGATTTCCGGCCCGCAGTGGATCGGCCAGACCACGTCGACCTCGCGGCCGATGGTCGATTCGACCGTGTTGAGCACGCCGGCGCTCCGCATGCCCTTGGCCTGGCAGTAGCGGAGCGCGGCCAGGGTGTCGGCGGTCTCGCCGGACTGCGACATGGCGATGGCCAGCGAGCCGGCGCTGAGCGCGGGCTCGCGGTAGCGGAACTCCGAGGCGATCTCGACGTCGACCGGGAGGCCGGCGAGCTGTTCGATCAGGTACTTGCCCAACAGGCCCGCGATGTAGGAGGTGCCGCAGGCCACGATCTGGATCCGCTCCAGGGTGGCGAAATCGACGCCGCCGGGAACCGTCGTGCGCTCGGTGAGGGCGTCCACGTAGGCGGCGATCGTCCGCTGGCAGCCCTCGGGCTGGTCGTGGATCTCCTTTTCCATGAAGTGGCGGTAGTTGCCCTTCTCCATGACCGCGGCCGAAGCGGCGAGCGTCTTGATCGGGCGCTCGGCGGGAAGCCCCGCCTCGTCGAACATGCGCGCCGAATTGTGGTCGACGATGACGTAGTCGCCGTCCTCCAGGTAGGCGACGCGGTTGGTGAACGGGCCCAGCGCCAGGCCGTCGGAACCGATGAACATCTCGCCGTCGCCGTAGCCCACCGCCAGCGGCGGGCCGTTGCGGGCGCCCATGATCACCTCGCGCTCGCCGCCGACCAGCACGCCCAGCGCATAGGCCCCGCGCAGCTTGTCCAGCGTGGCCTTGAAGGCGGCTTCGGGCGAAAGCCCGTCGGTCAGCGCCTCGTCGATCAGGTGGGCGACCACTTCGGTGTCGGTGTCGCTGGAGAACTCGCGACCGCGGGTGATCAGGCCGGCCTTCAGCTCGGCGAAGTTCTCGATGATGCCGTTGTGGACCACGGCCACGCGGCCGGCGATGTGCGGGTGGGCGTTGCGCTCGGTCGGCGCTCCGTGGGTGGCCCAGCGGGTGTGGCCGATGCCGGTCTCGGCGACGAGCGGGCTCTCGGCGACCACGGCTTCCAGCTCGCGCAGCTTGCCGGGCGCGCGGCGGCGCTGCAGCTTCCCGTCCACCTGGGCGGCAATGCCGGCGGAATCGTAGCCGCGGTACTCCAGCCGCTTCAGGCTCTCGATCAGGCGCTCGGCGACCGGCTTGGTCCCGACGATGCCGATGATCCCGCACATGGGGTTTGGCGTCCTTTTGTGTTACCTGCGTTCCGGGGTGGAAGCCCGACAGTGTGCGGCTTTACCATTCGCAAGCACCGCGTCGATTAAATCTGGGTTTCGTAAAGTTTCGTGAGCACTCGATGAGCAAACGCGCCTATTTCGGAACCGACGGCATCCGCGGCGAAGCCAACCGCTTCCCGATGACGGCCGAGGTCGCGCTGCGGGTCGGCATGGCGGCCGGCAAGCTGTTCATGTCCAAGGACGACCGCCGCCACCTCGTGGTGATCGGCAAGGACACGCGGCTCTCGGGCTACATGATCGAGCCGGCGCTGGTGGCGGGCTTCACCTCGGTGGGCATGGACGTGCGGCTGTTCGGGCCGCTGCCGACGCCTGGCGTGGCGATGATGACGCGTTCGCTGCGCGCTGACCTGGGCGTGATGATCTCGGCCTCGCACAACCACTACGCCGACAACGGCATCAAGCTGTTCGGGCCCGATGGCTACAAGCTCTCCGACGAGCGGGAGCTGGAGATCGAGGCCCTTATGGACCAGGGGCTGCAGGAGAACCTGGCCGCGCCGCAGGGGCTGGGTCGCGTGCAGCGGATCGACGACTGCCAGGCCCGCTACGTCGAGATCGCCAAGGCCACCTTCCCGCGCCGGCTGAACCTCTCCGGCCTGCGCATCGTCATCGATTGCGCCAACGGCGCCGCCTACAAGGTTGCCCCCGAGGCGCTCTATGAACTGGGCGCCGAGGTGATCCCGCTGGGCGTCACGCCGAACGGCTTCAACGTCAACGAGGAGTGCGGCTCGACCAGCCCCGCGGCCATGCAGAAGCTGGTCAAGGAGTACCGCGCCGACATCGGCATCGCCCTGGACGGCGACGCCGACCGGCTGGTGATCTGCGACGAGAAGGGCCAGATCGTCGACGGCGACCAGATCATGGCGCTGATCGCCGACCACTGGGCCAAGCGCGGTCAGCTCACCGGCGGCGGGGTCGTGGCCACGGTGATGTCGAACCTGGGCCTCGAGCGGTTCCTGGCGGCCCGCCAGCTGAAGCTGGAGCGTACGCCGGTGGGCGACCGGGCGGTGATGGCCCGGATGCGCGAAGGCGGCTTCAACCTGGGCGGCGAGCAGTCGGGGCACATCATCCTGTCGGACTTCTCGACCACCGGCGACGGCCTCCTGGCCGCCCTGCAGGTGCTGGCGGTGCTGGACGAGAGCGAAAAGCCGATGAGCGCGCTGGCCCGGCAGTTCGACCCGGTGCCGCAGAAGCTGGAGAACGTGCGCTTCGCCGGCGGCAGGCCGCTGGAAAGCGACGAGGTCAAGGCGGTGATGGCCGACGCCGAGCAGAAGCTGAACGGCTCGGGCCGAATCCTGGTGCGCGCCTCGGGCACCGAGCCGCTGATCCGCATCATGGCGGAAGGCGACGACGAGAAGCTGGTCAGCCAGGTGGTCAAGGAGATCGCCGGCGCGGTGAAGAAGGCCGCCGCTTAGGCGGCGCTCGAGGTGCGCCGGGTCATCATGATCGGCGCGCTCGGATGTGCATCCCTCGTTGTCTTCGGCGTGGCCACCACGCCCGGCTTCCTGGCGACCCGGGACGGGTGGACGGGCGTTGCGGCCGTCCTCGCCGTCCTGCTCGGCTAGGCAGCGCTAGGACTCATCGGAGCGCCGGCCGCAGCATCCCGCGCCCCGGAGGCGCTGAGCTGGGCGGCCCGCTTCGGCGCGGCCGCGGGCGCGATCTACGTGGTCGAGATCGGCCTGGAATACCTCCTGCTGCCGACCGACAACGCGACATGGGGCATGTGGGAGTTCGGATCCGTCCTGCTGCTGTTCCTTGTCGCCGGCGCGGTCACCGCCTGGCGGACCCGGCGCGCGGGAGCGGCGGTGCTGGCCGGCTTCTGGACTGCGCTCGTCGCGTCGCTGATCTGGTATGCGGCCGTCCTGGCGGTCTTCTACGCGTTCCGTGGCAGCGCGCGGCAGGATGCCGTGCTGCGCGCCGAAGGTGATTTCGAGGACTTCCGCCGTTCAGGCCTCGCCGATCTGCAGGTGTTCCTGATGGGTGACTTTCTGGGGGCAGGGTTCTTCCACCTGCTGCTGAGCCCGCTTGTCGGCGCGGCCCTAGGCGCTTTCGGCGCGCTTATGGCGGCCGTGGCTCGTCGCTCGCCGCCCAAGGTCTCCGCGCCCCCTGCGGCCTGACGCGGACGGCGGCCAGCGCCGCCCGCGCAAGCTGTGGCTACTTCTTCGCCGGGGCGGCCGGCTTGGCGTCGTCGGTCTTGGCGGCAGCCGCGTCGGTCTTCGCCGCCGCGTGGTGCTTCTTGTGATGCTTCATGGTCTTGGCCTTTTCCGGCGGATTCGGAATCGGCTGCATCGTGCCCGCCTGGGCGAACGCCGTGCTGGTGATGAAGGCGCTGGCCAGAAGCGCCAGCCCGATGGTCTTGAGGTTCACGTCTTCTCTCTCCCTGCGGTGGTCCCTAGCCTTGGTGGCCGGACTCAATGCGTGCAGGCTAGTCCACTCCAGAGCCCCTGTGGAGACGGCGCGGCGCCGGCGTTAGGCTCTTCGCCCGTGAGCCGATTCGAGCCCGACCATGATCCCTCTGCGCAAAGCCGCCAAAGCGCTCGTCCGGGCGGCCGTTCCGGCGGTCATGGGGATGGCCGCCGGCCTCGCCGTGGCCGCTCAACCCACGACGCCCGCCGGCGTGGAGGTCAGCCTTCCGGGCATCAGCTACCAGGTGCTCGCGTCTGGACCCGCAGCCGGCGCGCATCCGACCCGGGCCGACACCGTCAGCATGCGCTACGTGGGACGGCTTTCCGACGGCGAGGTGTTCTCGACCTCCCCAGGCGACGGGCGCGATACGTCGGTCTTCGCGGTGAAGGAGGTGATCCCCGGCATGAGCGCGGCCCTGCAGCTGATGCGGCCAGGCGACCATTGGCGCATCACCATGCCGCCCTACCTGGCCTATGGACCCGGCCGGCCGATCGGAACAGCGCCGCCCTCGGCCGCGGCCGCCGCCCAGGTGGTCCAGAAGCACGGCATTCCGCCCGACGCCACCCTGGTGTTCGACGTGGAGCTGGTGGCGATCATGCCGCCCGCAAAGCCCTGAGGCTCTCGGCCACGCCTCGATCCGCGCCTAACCAAGCACCCTTGCGCGACGCGCTGGGACGTGGCCCCTTAAGGTCGGGCCGCCTGCGGAGGAGTCGGGATAGACGACCGCCTGCCGCAGGTGAAGGGTGAGGCAGGGTGAACGGTCCACCGAAGCAACCGCAACCTGAGGGCGACGCCGAGCGGCCCCGAAGCCGGATCGGCCGCGTGCTGGGCATCCTGGCCGCGCTCGGGTTCTCGCTCCTCATGTGGGGGTTCATCGCCATGGCGGTGCTGGGCCTGGTGCTGAAGATCCTCGGCTAGTTTCGCGGCAGATGCGCCTGCCATGCGAATCCGGCACGGCTCTTGAAACGTCCCTCCGCAGTGAGCCGTAACGGGACACGGGCGGCTCCATCATCGCGGGGGACTGACCCATGGCTTTTGCCGCAGTAGTCGCGCGTACCAGCCCGAAGGGCATAGAGTATCTCGTCAGCAGCCTGGGCCGCGCCGAGTGGGCTGAAAGCGCCACGCGCGCCGCCCGCTACCTTACGCTCCGCGACGCGACGCGGGAGGCCATGCGCCTGCCGAGCGCCATGCGGGCCTACGCCCTGCCCGCCGTCGTCTGAGCGTGCAAGCGGGCGGCGATTTGGTTTGCCGCCCGGCCCGGCCATAGGCGAGGATCGCCCGCGCGCCCATCCAATGCGGCGTGGCCAGAGCCCTTCCCACTCACGATCGATGATCGTGAGCGGAAAAGAAGGGCTCTAGACAAAAACCGACGACCCTGTTCATCCCGGATGGCTTGACTCAAGCCATCCGGGACAGGTCTAGGGAGGGCGCAATCCATGGCCGAGACCATTCTGGACCCCGATCTGCCGATCGTGGACCCGCACCACCACCTGTGGGATCGCCGGAACTACGCCACAGCGGCCGCGCCCGAACATCCCTTCATGACGGCGATCGCCGACGCCCGGCGATATCTGCTGGACGAGCTGATCGCCGACACCTCCAGCGGCCACAACGTCGTGGCCACGGTGTTCGTGGAGTGCGGCGCCTTCTACAAGGCCGACGGGCCGGTTGAGCTGCGCCCGGTGGGCGAGACCGAATTCGTCAACGGCGTCGCCGCCATGGGCGCGAGCGGGGTCTACGGCGATTTCCGCCCCTGCGCCGGCATCGTCAGCCGCGCCGATCTCCTGCTGGGCGATGGCGTGAAGCCGGTGCTCGAGGCGCATATCCGCGCCGGCGGCGGCCGGTTCCGCGGCATCCGAAACTCCGCATCCTTCGACGCGGACAAGGAGGTTCTGGGGCCGCTCAACCGGGTGGAGGCGGGCCTTTATCTGTCCGAGGCGTTCCGCACGGGCTTCGCGCACCTGGCCCCGCTGGGCCTCTCGTTCGACGCCTGGCTGCTGGAGCCGCAGCTGCCGGATGTGATCGACCTCGCCCGGGCCTTCCCCGAGACCACCATCGTCCTCGACCACGTCGGCACGCCGCTGGGGCGCGGGAGCTACGAGGGCCGGCTCGCCGAGCGGTTCCCGATCTGGCGCGACCACATCCGCGAGCTCGCCAGGTCGCCGAACGTGGCGGTGAAGCTGGGTGGCCTGGCCATGGCGTTCTGCAACTTCCCCTCGTTCCTGGCCGAGCCCCGCGCGCCGTCGGAGCAGCTCGCGGCCGAGTGGGCTCCCTATGTGGAGACCTGCATCGAGGCGTTCGGGGCCGAGCGCTGCATGTTCGAGAGCAACTTCCCCGTCGACATGGGCGCCTGCACCTACGCGGTGCTGTGGAACGCCTTCAAGCGGATCGCGGCCGGCGCGAGCGCGGCGGAGAAGATGGCCCTGTTCTCCGGTACGGCGACCAAGGTCTACCGGCTGGCCATCTAGGCGTAGACCGCGGAGGCGAGCCGCTCACGAGGCCGGCCCCTTGGCGCTGGGCGCCCGCTGGAAAGCTAGCCGGTGCTTTCCGTCTGGTGATCGGGCCCGGCCTCGATCGGCCGCCAGCCGGGGATCTCGCGCTCGGCCTGGCGCCGCTGGTGGACGTCGCGCAGGTCCCCCTGGGCCACCTGACGGAAGCGGGCGACGTAGATCGGGACTGCCGCCAGGAGCACGCCGGCCATGTCGGCGAACATGTGCGGGGCGGAGATTTCCTGGCCGGCGATGCAGGGACCGACACCGGCCACCAGCACCAGCCAGATCGCGCCCAGCAGCACGTCGCCGCGGCGCAGGAACGGCAGGGCCGCGTAGGCTGCGGCCGTGACGCCGTAGAAGGTCACGGCGTGGATCGTGATGATGTTCGGCAGGCCCGCGCCGAACAGCGCCAGCACACCCACGACGACCACGGCGGCCGCCGCCACGGCGAAGGCCGTGACGAAGCGGTGGAAGCGGTAGCGGGCGCTCGTGAACACCGGGGTTGTCTTCCCTTGAGGCGGAACAGCCAAGCTTTCTACCGAGGGCGCGTGAATTCACGATGAAGCGACGTGGTTAGCCACGTCTGAAGCGGGTTTGGCGAACCGGCCGTCGGGCTGTAGGTGTGCGCGATGGCCGAGGTCACCGACATAGCTGTCTACCAGAAGCTCAGCGAGATGGCCGACGAGCTCGACCAGATGGCCGCCGAGGGCGCGAGCCTGGTCGGCGACGCCGCCCTGACGACCGCCGCGCGCACGGTGCGGGGGATGGCGACGGCGGTCTACCAGCACATCATGGCCACCAGCGGCGAGACGCAGGACAGCTAGGCCTCAGGCCGCGGCTCCAGCCTGTTCGGCATAGAGGTTGGCCTCGCGCGCCTGCAGGATAGCCGCCAGGCGCCAGTACGCCTCTCCCCAAGCCTGCAGCACGTCCGGCGTCGCGGCCTCGCCCAGCACCTCGCCCATGGCGCCCAGCAAGGCGTCGGCGACCGCATGGTACTGCCCGGGCTGGATGCCGATCGCCACGTGGCGGGAGGCGATCGTCTCGATAGCGCCGGCCAGCGGCGCCAAGTCGTCTATGTGTTCTGCGTAGGCGAGCACCGCCATGGCCAGCGCCCGCGGCTGGCGTCCGTCCGGGCCGTGGTGATCCTGATTGAACAGGGCCTTGATCGAGGGGTCCTCGAACAGGCGGGCGTACATCGCGGTGGTGATCGCGACGCCGTGGGCGCGCAGGGCGGGAACAGTCGCTTTCACGGTCGCGATCGCGGCCGCGGACAGGAGACTTTGCATGATGTTGGGGGGTCCGGATTTCAGCGTGGCCGTGGCGCATAGACGGGAACCGTGGTTCTCTCAAGCCCGCGCACGCAGCATGAGAACTCTTCTCATCTGGCGAGAAGTCGAGGCGCCGGAGGGGATGGCGATGAGGATCTGGAGCATCGCGGCTGCAGCGGCCTTGACATTGGCCGCGGCTGCGGCGGCGCACGCGGAGGGACCGCCGGCCAATCTGAAGCCGGCGCATGTCGACGGAGCCGGGCTCAACGTCATGGACCTGGAGGCGCAGAAGGCCTGGTACATGGCCAAGCTGGGCATGACGGTCAGCCAGACCATCCAGCGCGAGGGCAAGCCGTATGAGTACGTCATGGGGTATGGCGACGGGCGGGCCATCGTCGCGCTCCTGAAGTCGGCGCAACGGCAGCCCGGCCCCAACGCCATGGGCCGGATCATCCTGGACGCGCCCGATTCCAAGGGCCTGGCCGACTGGCTGAAGACGCAAGGGGTGGAGAGCCGCCAGGTGATCCCCAACGTCGCCTATTTCATCGCCGATCCCGAGGGCAACGCGATCGAGCTCTACACGCGGCCGAAGCCCTAGGAGCGCTCGGGTGAACCCCGCCGTTGCCGTCCCTCAGCTCCTGGTTCTCCTGCTGATCGGCGTCGAGATCTACGCCGGCCGGCTGCGGCGCGCCGAGGCTGAGCGGAAGGACCGCGGCAGCCTCTATGTGATCTACGGCCTGATCGCGCTGGGCTACTGGGCCGCGTTCTGGCTCTGGGCTCGGCGGCCGCCGCCGCCGCGGCTCGGCGACTGGTCGCTGTGGGCCGGCGCTACAATCGCGGTGCTGGGGCTGGCGCTTCGGCTGTGGAGCGTGATCACGCTGGGCCAGTACTTCACCTATGTCGTCAAGGTGACGCCGGACCAGAAGGTGGTGGACACCGGCCCCTACCGGCTGATCCGCCATCCCTCCTACGCCGGCGCCCTGCTGGCCGGCGTCGGGATCGGGCTCTCCCTCGGCTATGCCCTCGCGCCGGTGATCATCGGGGCGACCAGCCTGGCCGCCTATGTGATCCGCATCCTGGTGGAGGAGAGCGCGCTCGCCGAGGGCATAGGCGAGCCCTACCGGCGCTACATGGGCCGCACCCGGCGGCTGATCCCCTTCGTCTGGTAGCGCCGCGCCGCAAAGCCGTCATAGAACAGCCGGACTTGGGAGAGAGCGTCCGGCTCCGCTCTCGGGGAGCCGGCATGACGCCCTTCCGCAACGACGACACCAATCCGTTCGCCCGGCCGACGCCCTGGCCGGGGATTCCGCAGACGCCGATGCGGCTCAGCGTCCCGCTCAAGGTCGCGCCCCCCGCCGTTCGGCTCGCGCCGGAGCCGGAGGCTGAACCGCAAGCAGCCACCGCGCCCGTTCCCCGGCTGCTGGTGGTCGACCGGCCGGTGCTCGATTTCAGCAGGCCCGCGCCACAGCCTGCCGCGGCGCCTGCCGTGACGCCGACGGCCGATGCCAACCCACAACCTCCGCCGGCCCCAACCGTCAGCGAGCTCATCGCGACCATCGAGATCGCGCCGCGGGCCATCGAGGGGCCGCCCCAGCCAGCCGCAGCTCCGATCGTCAGCCCGATCGGCCGCGCGGCGCCTGCGCGTCCGCGGCCGGCCGCACGGCGAATGGCGCTGGCGCCGGTCGTCGGGGGCGCCGTGGCCGCCGCTGTGGGCGTCGCCGCGCTCTTCGTGCTGATGGGCCAGCAGGCCGCGCCGAAGCCTGCCGCCGCGGCGGCCCCCGGGCTGGCGGTAGGCCAGCTCCTCACGCCGGCCGCGGCCGCGCCGGCGCCGGCCAGTGCATCGGCGACGGAGCCAGGCGCCGTAGCGCCGCCCGCCGCG
>JBJMQX010000161.1:0-4908 GCA_045802455.1 Phenylobacterium sp.
AAGCTGATCCAGGCGGCCGACTTCGACATCAAGAAGGCGGAGACCGGGATCATCTACATCGACGAGGTCGACAAGATCGCGCGCAAGGCGGACAACCCGTCGATCACGCGCGACGTCTCGGGCGAAGGCGTGCAGCAGGCGCTGCTGAAGATCATGGAAGGCACCATCGCCTCGGTGCCGCCGCAGGGCGGGCGCAAGCATCCGCAGCAGGAGTTCCTGCAGGTCGACACCACCAACATCCTGTTCATCTGCGGCGGCGCCTTCGCCGGCCTCGAGAAGATCATCTCGGCGCGCGGCCAGGGCGCCTCGATCGGCTTCGGGGCCAAGGTCTCCGACCCGGACGAGCGCCGCACGGGCGAAATCTTCCGCCAGGTGGAGCCGGACGATCTGCTCCGCTTCGGCCTGATCCCGGAATTCGTCGGTCGTTTGCCGGTGATCGCCACGCTGGACGACCTGGACGAGAAGGCCCTGGTGAAGATCCTCACTGAGCCGAAGAACGCCTTCGTCAAGCAGTACGTCCGCCTGTTCGATATGGAGAACGTCGGCCTCACCTTCACAGACGACGCCCTGAACGCCGTGGCCCGCAAGGCGATCACGCGCAAGACCGGCGCGCGCGGCTTGCGCTCGATCCTGGAGGGCATCCTGCTCGACACTATGTACGAGCTGCCCACGTATGACGGGGTCGAGGAGGTGGTGGTCAACGCCGAGGTCGTGGAAGGCCGCGCCCAGCCGCTGATCATCTACGCGGAACGCCGCGACAAGGGTGGGGCGGCGTAAGCCTAGAGACCACGAGATACACGAAAAGCACGAAAGCCCTCGCGCAAGCGGGGGCTTTCTTCTTTTCAGGGTCAGCCGATCGAGTCGCATCGCGGCCCTTTCGTGATTTTCGTGTATTTCGTGGTTCCAATCTTCAGATGGACCTGCCGGAGCGCGCCATGGCGATCCTTGACCTCGACCACGTCAACATCCGCACCACCGACCTTGCGAAGACCGAGGCGTTCTTCACCGAAGTCCTGGGGCTGAAGCCGGGCTGGCGACCGGACTTCGGGTTTCCCGGCGTCTGGCTCTACGCGGGCGAGAAGGACGTGGTGCACCTGGTCGGCGTGAAGCGCGAACATTCGCCGTCGCGCGGATCCTCGCTGGACCACTTCGCCTTCGCCATCGACGACTACGAGGACGCTCGGCGCCGGCTCGATGCGGCGGGCATCGCCTATGAAGCCGGCGAGGCCCCGAACGGCGGCATCCGCCAGTTCTTCGTCACCGAGTCCAACGGGGTCACCTTCGAGCTCAACTGCCGCACGCCGCAAGGCTGACGGCGGCTGCCTTGACCCACGTGGTCCAACCGCCCTGCGACCGCGGCGTGATCGGCCGCATCGCCGAGCACGTCCATCCGCCCAGCGCGCGGACCTGGGTGCTCGCCGGAACCGTCCTTGGCTCAGGTCTGGCTTTCATCGACGGCTCGGCTGTGAACCTGACCCTGCCGGTGATCCAGCAGGCGCTGGGCGGCGGCGTCGAGGCCGCTCAGTGGATCATGAACGCCTACGCCCTGATGCTCAGCGCCCTGGTGCTGGCCGGCGGGGCGGCCGCCGACCGCTACGGACGCAAGCGGGTGTTCGTGGCGGGCGTCGCGCTGTTCCTCTTGGCCTCCGTCGCCTGCGGCCTGGCGCCCAGCCTGCCGGTGCTGATCGCCGCCCGGGCCGTGCAGGGCATGGGGGCGGCGCTCCTGACACCGGCCAGCCTGGCCCTGCTCGGCGCCGCCTACGACGCCAAGGGCCGCGGGCAGGCGGTGGGCGTCTGGGCCGGCGCCAGCGGCCTGACCAGCGCACTCGGGCCGGTGCTCGGCGGCTGGCTGACCCAGGCCATCTCCTGGCGGGCGGTGTTCTTCATCAACCTGTCGGTCGCCGCGCTTGCGGTCTGGCTGGTGCTGGCCAACGCCAAGGAAAGCAAGGGTGCGGGGTCGGGTCCGGTGGACTGGGCTGGCGCCGCGGCGGTGACGGCCGGACTGGCGGCGATCACCTGGGCGCTCACCGTCGCCCCCAGGCAGGGCGCGGGCGCCGCTGTGCTGGGGGCCGGCGCCGCGGGCGTTCTCGCCCTGGCAGGGTTCGTGTTCATCGAAAGACAAGCGCCGAACCCCATGACGCCGCTGAAGCTTTTCCGCTCGGCGACCTTCTCGGGCGTCAATGGCCTGACCTTCGTCCTCTACGCCGCGTTCGGCGCCGCCTTCTTCCTGCTGCCGTTCGAGCTGATCCGCGCGCACGGCTACGCGCCGTCTGCCGCCGGCGCCGCGCTGCTGCCGATGTCGGCCGGCCTCGCGGTGCTGTCGCCGATCGCGGGCCGCATCGCCGCTCGGACCGGCGCGCGCCCAATGCTGATCGCTGGACCCCTGCTGGTAGCGGGCGGCTTTGGCTTGCTGGCCACTCTGGCGCGAGAGACGAGCTACTGGACCGGTGTCTTCCCGGGACTTTCCGTGTTGGCGGTGGGCGCGGGCATCGCGGTCGCCCCGCTCACCGACGCCGTGCTGAGCGCCGTTCCGGACGCGTACGAGGGCGCCGCGGCGGGGGTCAACAACTCCGTGGCCCGCGTCGCGGGGCTGTTCGCCGTGGCGCTCGTCGGCTTCGTGATCGGCGGCTCGGATCCGGCCTCGGTGGCCGCCGGCTACCGCACCGCGATGATCGCCGCCGCAATTGCATCCGCCGCTGCCGCCTTGATCGCCGCACTGACGGTTCGTGGATCGGCAAAAAGCGCATGACTGTGCGCTTTCGTGCGTCTACAACGTAAGCGTAAGGGCCTTTCGTCGGGAGAGCAGGGATGGCCGACAAGGCGATCATCGTGATTGGCGCGGGCGACGCGCTGGGCGGCGCCATAGCCAAGAGGTTTACCCGCGAGGGCTTCGCGGCGGTGATCGTGCGCCGCCACGCCGACCAGCTGGAACCGCTGGCGGCAGCGATCCGCGAAGCGGGCGGCGAAGCTCATCCGTTCGGTGTCGACGCCCGCAAGGAAGAGGAGATGGTGGCGCTCTTCGACCGCGTGGAGGCCGAGATCGCCCCGGTCGAGGTCTGCGTGTTCAACATCGGCGCGAACGTGCGCTTCCCGATCGTCGAGACCACCGCACGGGTCTATTTCAAGGTCTGGGAGATGGCGGCTTTCTCGGGGTTCCTGGCCGGCCGTGAGGCGGCGAGGCTGATGACGCCCAGGGGCCGGGGCTCGATCCTGTTCACCGGCGCCACCGCCAGCGTCCGTGGCCGCGACGGATTCGCCGCCTTCGCCGGCGCCAAGCACGCGCTCCGCGCGCTAGCCCAGAGCATGGCCCGCGAGCTGGGCCCCAAGGGCGTCCACGTGGCCCACACGATCATCGACGGGGCGATCGACACCGCCTGGATCGCGGAGAATTTCCCTCAGCGCCACGCTCTGAAGGAGCAGGACGGCATCCTCAACCCCGAGCACATCGCCGACGCCTACTGGGGGCTGCACGCCCAGCCGCGCGACGCCTGGACGCACGAACTGGACCTCAGGCCCTGGATGGAGGCCTGGTAAGCGGCGGCCCCACCGCCCAAGCCGCCAGCCACCGCCTCGCAATGCGCAAGGACCACCGGTATTGTTGAGGTGCGCAGGAGGTTCAGCGATGGGCGTGGTCTATGGCTTGGACAGTTTGAAGATCAGCAGTGGTGGCCGCGAGCTGGTCCTGGCGCGCGTCGGCAGACTGAACACCATGGACATCCCCTATTCCCAGGGATGGGGCGCCTGGACGCAAATCAGAGACCTGCAACTCGACCCAAAGTCCAAGGAAGCGCTGAGGGCGTTCTGGCAGAGGATGCGCGGCAGTCAGCCGCGCGCCGCGCTTTCGGACGTCGAGGTTCGTTCTGAAGTGGCTGCCGCGGTGCGGCGTGGACAGTTGAGCTGCATCCTGACGTCCGCCAGCAAACCAATGGCGCCGCCGCCATTGCCGGTGCGCAAGATTGCTTGGGGCGCCAAGGTCTCGTCCGCGTTCAAGGCCAAGGTCATCGATATCGCGGACCGCCTCGGCATCGATCCCGATTGGCTGATGGCGATCATGAATTTCGAGTCCGGCGGCACGTTCAAATCGGACACCCAGAACCGCGGCGGCAGCCATTTCTACGGCCTCATTCAGGCAGGCGTGCCCGTCATCACGAGAACGTTCGGCCTTACCGTGCAAAAATTTCGCGCCTTGGACCCGGTCGACCAGCTTGATTACGTGGAACAATATTTCCACCCCTATGCCGGCAAGATGCACTCCTTGTCGGACGCATATATGGTCGTGCTCTGGCCAGCGGCGGTGGGAAAGGCGGACACGTTCGTACTGTTCCAAGATCCGACCAAAGCCTACAGCCAGAACAGCGGACTAGACGCAGACAAGGACAAGAAGGTCACCAAGGCTGAGGCCGCAGCTGCCGTATTGAAGAGTTTGAACCTTGGGCGGAATGTCAAGAACGAGGGCTGACCGGCGAGCATTGCTGGGGTTTTTCCCCGTGGTTCTTGCCGGCATGCTTGCCGTCGTGTCGCTCGGCCCCATGGCATCCGAATATCCCGCGGGCTGGCTCAGGGGTCCTTTCAACAGCGAGTCGGCGCCCACTGGGGACGGTACGGTGACGGTTTCGCCAAGTCCGACGCGGCCGCGGGGACAGAGTTTTCAGGTGGCGGTTGGCCCGACCGTCGTGCTGACCACCGACGCGGCCAATCCTAAGAGCCCATTCGCCAATTTCCCGATTCCCGTACTGCTGGCGCATTTCTTCCGGTCCCGGGCCGTGCGGGAAGACATCTTGGTGGTGCAGCAGGATTCAACGGGAAACGCCTGTGACGGAGGACCTCTCTGGCTGCTGGTCGTCGCCAAGGGGCAGCCACCAAGGCGCACCCCGCCTATCGACTGGTGCGGTGGGGGCGACCCACGGA
>JBJMQX010000017.1:0-18697 GCA_045802455.1 Phenylobacterium sp.
CCACGGTGGGGTCCATGCCGCCCGCATCCAGCAACGATGCCACCAGGGTTGTGGTTGTGGTCTTGCCATTGGTGCCGGCGATGGCGACGCAGGAGCGCAGGCGCATGATCTCGGCCAGCATCTCGGCGCGGCGGACCAGCGGCAGCCGCCGCTGCCGGCCCTCGACCATCTCCGGATTGTCCGGCTTGACGGCGGTCGAGTAGACGATGGCGTAGGCGCCGTCGACGTTGGCCGCATCGTGGCCGATGAACACCCTGGCGCCCAGTTTCTCCAGCCGCTCGGTGTTGGCGCTGGCCTTGGCGTCGGAGCCCTGCACCGCGTAGCCGATGCGCAGCATGATCTCGGCGATGCCGCTCATGCCGATGCCGCCGATGCCGACGAAGTGCACGGGGCCGATGTCGAAGGGCACGGGGCGGCGGTTCATGCCAGCGTGCTAGCGCAATCGGCGTGGGCGGGGAACAGCCGTGCTCTCACGCGTGCGCAGTCTTCTCCACCACGTCGGCCAGGCGCTCGGCGGCGTCGGGGATGGCGACCGAGCGGGCGGCGGCGGCCATGCGGGCCAGGCGAGCCGGATTGGTCAGCAGCTTGCCGAGCGCGCCCGACAGGCTCTCGACGGTGAGCTGGCTCTCGCGCGCGATCTCCGCGCCGCCCGCCTCGGAGAGCAGGCGCGCGTTCTGGCCCTGGTCGTCGTCCAGCGCGATGGCCAGCGGCACCAGGATGGCGGGCTTCCCGGCGACCGCGAACTCGCAGACCGAGCCCGCCCCGGAGCGGCCGATCACCAGGTGCGCCGCGCCCAGCCGGCTGGCGAGGTCGCGGAAGAAGGGCGCGATCTCGGCGTCGACCACGGCGTTGCGGTAGATGCGGCGCGCGACATCCATGGATTCCGGGCGGGTCTGCTGCTGGACGACGAGGCGCCGGCGCAGCTCGTCCGGCAGGGCCGCGATGGCCTCGGGAACGAGTTCGGAGAGCAGCCGCGCGCCCTGGCTGCCGCCGGTGATCAGCACGCGCACGGGCCCGTCGGGCGTCGGCGGCGTGTAGGGCAGATCGGCGAGCGCGCGGATCGGCGGGCGGACGGGGTTGCCGACCACCACCGCCCGGGCGGCGACCTGCGGCGGCGCCTTCAGGAGCGTCGGGAAGGCGCAGGCGACGGTGGTGACGCGGCCGGCGAGCCTGCGGTTGGCGCGGCCCATCACCGCGTTCTGCTCGTGGATCACCGTGGGCCGGCGGTCGAGGATCGCGCCCATCAGCGCCGGGAACGACGGATAGCCGCCGAAGCCCACCACGACGTTCGGCCCGATCTCGCGATAGACGGCGCGGGCCTGGCCGGCGCCGCGCATCACGGCAAGGCCGGCGCGGATCATGCCGATCGGGTCGCCGCGCCGGAAGGTGGCGGAGGAGAGCCCGATGCGCCGCTCGGCCGGGAAGTCCTGGGCCAGGCCCGCGACGCGCTCGTCCGACGCCAGCACGATCGACCAGCCGCGGGCGATCAGCGCCTCGGCCAGGGCCTGTGCGGGGAACAGGTGCCCGCCGGTGCCTCCGGCGGCCAGGACGGCGACTTTGCGCATGCGGGCGCCCTTAGGCGAAGGTCCCGGCCTTGGCGAGGCCTTCGGTTGCGGCGTACGCGCCCGGGCGACGGCGGGTGAGCGCCAGCGCCATCCCGAGCGTCAGGCCCATGGCCAGCATCGAGGAGCCGCCATAGCTGATGAACGGCAGGGTCATGCCCTTGGTCGGGATCATGTCGAGGTTGACCGCCAGGTTGATGATCGCCTGCTGGCCGACCAGCACGAAGAGGCCGGCGGCGGCAACCTGCTCGAACGGATCGTTGAGCTTCATCGCGCGATAGAGGCCGCGCACCACCACGATCGTGAACAGCGCGATCACCAGCACCAGGAAGACGAGGCCGAACTCCTCGGCGCCGACCGAGGCGGCGAAGTCGGTGTGGGCGTCCGGGATCGCCCGCTTCAGCACGCCCTCGCCCGGCCCGCGGCCGAACAGGCCGCCAGCGGCCTGGGCCACCTTGGCGGCGTCGACCTGGTGCGTGTCGGCCTTGTCCGGCTGCAGGAACTTGTCGACCCTGGCCGCCACGTGGGGGAACAGGAAGTAGGTCGAGCTGAGCCCCGCGACCGCCGCGGCGCCCAGGCCCATGACCCAGGAGAGCGGCACGCCCGCCATCCAGAAGGCCGCCCCGAAGGCGACGGTGATCAGCACCGTCTGGCCGATGTCAGGCTGGATCAGCAGGAGGCCGATGGAGACGAGGTAGAGCCCGAAGGCGATGGAGACGCCGGGCACGCCCTGCCCCTTCTGCCCTTCGGAGAACATCCAGGCGACCAGGATGATCAGCGCCGGCTTCATGAACTCCGACGGCTGCAGCGAGAAGCCGCCCAGCTCCACCCAGCGCGTGGCGCCCTTGGCGTTGTGGCCGAGGAACGGCAGCGCGATCATGATCCCGATCGCCACCAGCCAAATGAAGAAGGCGCTGCGCTTCACGCCCTGCACCTCCAGCATCGAGACGCCAATCAGGATCACGGCGGAAATGGCCGCGAACACGCACTGGCGGACCGCGAAGTGGAACGGGTCGCCGATGTTCATCCGCGCGGCGGCGGCGGGGCTGGCGGCGAAGGCGATGACCACGCCGACCGCGATCAGCAGGGCCACGACGCCCAGCATCCAGCGGTCCACCGTCCACCACCAAACGCCGATGGCGCTGCGGTCGGAGCGGGCAAAGGCGTGGTGCGCCTGGGCGGCGGGGCTCATGCGGCGCCTTTCGCGGCGTGGGTGAGGCGTTGCACGGCCGCGCGGAAGGCGTCTCCGCGCTCCTCGAAGTCGGCGTACTGGTCGAAGGAGGCGCAGGCGGGGGACAAGAGGACGATGGCGTCGCCGCCAGTCGCGGAGGCGTCGGCGTAGGCCTGGGCGACCGCGGCGTCCATGGTCCCGGACTGCACGGTGGGAGCCTTGCCCTCCAAGGCCCTCGCGAAGGCGGGTGCGGCCTCGCCAATCAGGTAAGCCTTGGCGACCCGAGGGAACAGGTCGGCGAGGTCGTCGATGCCGCCGGTTTTCGGCTGGCCGCCGGCGATCCAGTAGACCTTCGGATAGCTGGAGAGCGCCTGGCGCGCGGCGTCGGCGTTGGTGGCCTTGGAGTCGTTGACGAAGCGGACGCGGCCCAGCGTCCCCACGGTCTCCATGCGGTGCGCCAGGCCCGGGAAGCTCAGCAGGTGCTCGGCGGCTTCCTCGGCGTTGATGCCGAGGCCCTTGGCGGCGGCGTAGGCAGCGGCGGCGTTCTGCCAGTTGTGGCGGCCGGGCAGCGAGCGGGCGCGGGTCAGGTCGACGACCTCCTGGGCGCGCTCGCCGGTGGCGTCGTAGAGGGCGCCGTTCAGCACATAGACGCCGCGGCCCATGGCCTTCGACGCCGAGATCGGGACGATGGTGCGGCGGTTCGCGGCGGTGATCTCGGTGCAGATCTGCTGGCCCCAGGGATCGTCCACGCCGATCACCGCGGTGTCGCCCTTGCCCTGGTTTGCGAGGATGCGTCGCTTGGCCGCGACATAGCCCTCCATCGAGCCGTGCCGTTCCAGATGGTCGGGCGAGAGGTTGAGGATGACGGTGACGTCGGCGTGCAGGCTGGAGGTCAGGTCCAGCTGGTAGGAGCTCATCTCGAGGACGTAGACCGCCCCGCCGTGCATATCGGGAAGGTCCAGGACCCCCACCCCGATGTTGCCGCCGATGCGCACGTCGCGGCCGGCCTGGGCGCAGACATGGCCGATCAAGGCCGTGGTGGTGGACTTGCCGTTGGTGCCGGTGACGGCCACGACCTTCGGCCGCTTGTGCTCCGGGGCGGCGTTCACCGCGCGCGCGAAGAGCTCCATGTCGCCCAGGATCTCGACGCCGTAGTCGAGCGCCTTGGTCACCGTCCAGTGCGGCTTGGGGTGGGTCAGCGGCACGCCGGGCGAGAGCATCAGGGCGGCGAAGCGCGACCAATCCGCGGTCGTCAGGTCGGTGAGCGTGAAGCCTTCCCGCCGGGCCGCCTCGCGCGACGTCTCCTTCTCGTCCCAGAGGGCGACCTCGGCCCCGCCGGCCTGGAGGGCGCGCGCGGCGGCCAGGCCGGTGCGGGCGAGCCCGAACACCGCCACCGTCTTGCCCTCGAAGCCGCGGACCGGGATCACCTGCGCCAGCCCTCCCTATCGCAGCTTCAGGGTGGCCAGCCCGAGCAGGGCCAGCATGATCGAGACGATCCAGAAGCGGATTACGACGGTCGACTCCGACCAGCCGAGCTTCTCGAAGTGGTGGTGGATCGGGGCCATCAGGAAGATCCGCCGGCCGGTGCGCTTGAACCAGGCCACCTGGATGACCACCGACAGGGTCTCGGCGACGAACAGGCCGCCGATCACGCCCAGCACGATCTCCTGGCGCGTCGCGACGGCCACCGCCCCAATGCCGCCGCCCAGCGCCAGCGCGCCGGTGTCGCCCATGAAGATCTTGGCAGGCGGGGCGTTGTACCAGAGGAAGCCCAGGCCGGCGCCGATCATCGCCCCGCAGTAGATCGCCACCTCGCCTACGCCCGGCACCTGGTGCAGCTGCAGGTAGTTGGCGAAAACGAAATTGCCGACCAGGTAGGCGATGAAGCCGTAGGCGGCCGCCGCGATCATCACCGGCACGGTCGCCAGACCGTCGAGGCCGTCGGTGAAGTTCACCGCGTTGGCCGCGCCCACGATGATGAAGGCGCCGAACAGCAGGTAGAACCAGTGCAGGTTCAAGAGCACGCCCTTGAAGAGCGGCAGCGCGACGGAGGTCAGCAGCTCCGGCGCGTCCGGCGGCTTGCCGGCGAAGAGGATGATCAGGGCCACCGCCGCGATGCCGATGCCCGCTTCCAGGACCAGCCGCGCGGGCCCCGAAATGCCCGCGGTGGTCTGCTTGGTGACCTTGGAATAGTCGTCGAGGAAGCCCAGCAGGCCGTAGCCGCCGGTGACCAGCAGCACCGCCCAGACGTAGACGTTGGAGAGGTCGCTCCACAGCAGCGCGCCGGCGAACAGGCCCGCCAGGATCATCACCCCGCCCATCGTGGGCGTGCCGGCCTTCTCGATGACGTGGCGCTCGATGCCCTCGGCGCGGATCGGCTGGCCCTTGCCTTGCCTTGCCTGCATCCAGCGGATGAAGCGCGAGCCCATGGCGACCACCACGAACTGGGCGGTGGCCGTGGCCATGATAGTGCGGAAGGTCAGGTAGCGCAGCAGGTTGAGCACGGTGATGTGCCCATGGCCGCCGGCGGAGAAATGCTCGTACAGCCAGTAGAACATCAGCCGGCCCCCTCCGCGCGGTCGCCGGAATCGAGGGCGGCCAGCGCCGCAGCCACGACGCTCGCCTTGGAGCCCTTCGAACCCTTGACCATCACCACGTCGCCGGGCTCTGCGGCCCGGACGACCTGCGGCGAAAGCTCCGCCGCTGTCTCCGCGTAACCGCCGCGGCGAGTCGCTGGAAGAGCGTCCCAGAGGGATTTCATCAGGGGACCGGCGCAGAACACCAGATCCACCTTGGCGGCGACCAACGGCTGCGCGAGGGCGGCATGGAAGCTGCCGGCTTCCGGGCCGAGCTCCAGCATGTCGGTGAGCGCGGCGATCCGCCGCCCCGGCGCCTGGCGTGCGCCCAGCGTGGCGATCGCCGCGGCCATGGAGAGCGGGTTGGCGTTGAAGCTCTCGTCGATCAGGGTGAAGGCGCCAACTTTGGCGTGGACGGTGGTTTCGGCGCCGCGGCCGGCGAGCGGCTCGAAGCTGCCGAGCGCGGCCAGGCTGTCCCCCAGATCGACGTCGAGCGCCTCCAGCATCAGCAGCACGGCCATGGAATTCAGGCCCCAATGGACCCCGGTCTGCAGGATCGGAAAGTCGAGCCCCTTGCCGTGGAAGCGGGCCTGGATCACCGCGTGGTCGCCGGCCAGCTGGAAGTCTATCAAGCGGGCGTCGCAGACCTCGCCGCGGCCGAACGTGCGCACCTCGGCTCCGGCCGCGAGCGCCGCGTCCTTCAGCAGAGCAAACCACTTGTCCTCGGCGTTCAGCACAGCGATCCCGCCGGGCTCGAGGCCCTCAAAGATCTCGGCCTTGGCCCTGGCGACACCGGCCTCGCCATCGGCGAAATTCTCGGTGTGCACCGGCCCGACGTTGGTGACCACGGCGGCGTGCGGCCGGACCATGCGGGTCAGCGGGCGGATCTCGTCTGCGTGGTTCATGCCGATCTCGAAGACCGCGCGTTCGGTCGCCGCCGGCATGCGCGCGAGCGTCAGCGGCACGCCGATGTGGTTGTTGTAGGACTGCACCGACCCATGCGCGCGACCGGCCAGGGTCAGGCCTGCCATGATCGCCTGGGTGACGCTGGTCTTGCCAACCGAGCCGGTGACCGCGCCGCGGCGAGCCGCCGGCGCCCGGTCGCGCGCTGCGACGCCCAGCCGCTCCAGCGCCGCAAGGGTGTCGTCGACCAGCACCGCCGGGCCATCCACCGGACGCGAGGCGAGCGCCGCGACCGCCCCTTTCTGCATCGCGGCCGGCACGAACTCGTGGCCGTCGCGGACGCCGCCCAGGGCCGCGAAGAGGTCGCCGGCCTGGATCGTGCGGGTATCGATCGAGACGCCGGTGGCGGTGAACGGCGCGCCCTGCAGCCGCCCACCGGCCGCGCGGACGATTTCTTCCGACGTCCAGAGCGGCTCAGCCATGCACCAGCTCCAGCGCGCTCTGGGTCTCGCTCACGTCGTCGAACGGATGCACCGTGGTTCCGACCGTCTGGCCCTGCTCGTGGCCCTTGCCGGCCACCACCAGGATGTCGCCGTCGCCCAGCAGCGCCACGGCCGCGCGGATCGCCTCGCGCCGGTCGCCGATCTCCTTGAGGCTCTGTCCGCCGGCCAGCACCTCGGCGCGGATGGCCGCGGGCGGCTCGGTGCGCGGGTTGTCGTCGGTGACGATGGCGACGTCGGCCAGATCGGCGGCGATCCGCCCCATCAGCGGGCGCTTGCCGCGATCGCGGTCGCCGCCGGCCCCGAACACCACGATCAGCTTGCCGCGCACGTGCGGCCGCAGCGCCAGCAGCACCGTCTCCAGCCCGTCCGGCGTGTGGGCGTAGTCCACATAGGCCTCGCCGCCGTTCGGGCCCTGGCCGACCCGCTGCAGCCGGCCGGGCGCGCCTTCCAGCGTCTCCAGGCCGGCCATCGCCTGCTCCGGCGAAAGCCCGGCGGCGATGCACAGGCCTGCCGCCACCAGGGCATTGGAGGCCTGGAAGGCGCCGGCGAGCGGCAGGCGCACGTCAAACGCGTGGCCGTGGTGGACCACCTTCAGCCGCTGGCCGTCCGGCAACAGGGTGCGCTCGGCGAGCTTCAGGGCCTGCCCCTCGGCGCCGACGCTCATCACGCTCTGGCCCGCGCAGACCGCCGCGGCGGCGAAGGCGGCGTAGGCGTCGGAATCGGCGTTCAGCACCGCGGTCCGTCCGCGCGCCAGCAGGGTCTCGAAGAGCCGCAGCTTGGCGGCCCGGTAGACACCCATGGTGCCGTGGTAGTCGAGGTGGTCCTGGGTCAGGTTCAGGAAGCCCGCGGCGGTGAGCGTCACCCCGTCCAGCCGGCGCTGGTCGATGCCGTGCGACGAGGCCTCCAGCGCCAGGTGCGTGACGCCCGACTGGGCGGCGCGGGCCATCAGCTCGGCGACGTCGGCGGCGTCGGGCGTCGTGAGGCCAGGCGGGGTTACCTGCTCGTCGGCCGCGCCCGGCGCCGAGATGCGGACGCCCAGCGTGCCCATGCTGGCGGCCTTGAAGCCTGCGGCCGCGAACATCTGGCGGCAGAAGCCCGCCACCGAGGTCTTGCCGTTCGTGCCGGTCACGGCGACGCAGGTCGCAGGCTGGGCGCCCCAGAACTCGGCCGCCGCCAGCGCATAGGCGCGGCGCGGGTCGCCGGCGATGACCAGCGGCGCCGAAAGGCCGGGGATGTCGCGCCCGGCCAGGATGGCCGCGGCGCCCTGCTCCACCGCCTTGGCGGCGAACTCGCGCCCGTCGACCTTGGCCCCCGGCAACGCCGCGAACAGGAAGCCGGGGCGAACCTTGCGGCTGTCGGCGGTGACGCCCTCGATCACCGGATCTGTGGCGAGGTCGCGCTTCAGCAGCTGGGAGAGGCGCGCGCTCAATGCTCTTCCCCGGTTTCGGTGGCGTCCTGCGCGAAGGGGTTGGTCTCCGGGCGCGTCCTGACGCCCAGGAAGGGGGCAATCCGCTCGATCACCTTGCCGGCCGCCGGCGCGGCGGCGATGCCGCCGGTGGGGTCGACGCCGGTCGCGCGCTGCGGCTCGTCGAGCAGGATCAGCACCAGGTAGCGCGGCGCGTTGAGCGGCCCGTCGGTCGGGAAGACCGCCGCGAAGGATGAGACCTGCCGGGTGGTGGAATAGTGCTTGATGGCGGCGTCCCATTTGTCGCCCGTGCCGGTCTTGCCGCCGACGTTCAGCCCGGGGATGTTGGCCGACTTGCCCGAACCGCCGGTGACGTTGGCGCGCATGATCTGCAGCATGGTGGCGGCGGTCTTTTCCGAGACGATACGCGGCCCGTGCACGACGGTTCCGGCCGGCAGCTTGCGGATGGTCAGCGGCAACAGCTCGCCGCCGTTCATGATGCCGGAATAGGCCCGCGCCACGGCGATCGGGCTGACGTTGATCCCGTGGCCGAAGGAGGTCGAGGCGATCGCGTCCTCGTTCCAGATCGCCGGGGTCAGCGGCCGCGCGCTCTCGATCAGCTCGATCTTCGGCCGCTGGGTGAGTCCGAAGCGGTCGAAATAGGCGTGCAGGCGCTCGGGTCCGATCTGCTCGCCCAGGCGCGCGGTGCCGATGTTGGAGGAATGCTGGAACACCTCCACCAGGGTCAGGACCTTGTGGGTCGCGTGGTAGTCCTTGATCGTGCGGTAGCCGAGCTGGAACGGGTGGGTCGCATCGAAGGTCGAACTCGGCGTGGCCACGCCCGTGTCGAGGCCGGTGGCCACGGTGAAGCCCTTGAAGGTCGAGCCCATCTCATAGACCGCCCCGGCGGCGCGATTGAGGCGCGCGTCCAGGCTGGCGGCGCCGGGCTTGTTCGGGTCGAAGGTCGGATAGTTGGCCAGGCCCAGTATCTCGCCCGTGTGGACGTTGACCACCACGCCCACCGCACCCTTGGGATGGAACTGGGCGGTGGCCTTGTAGAGCTCGTCCTCCACCGCGGCCTGGATGCGCAGGTCGATCGAGAGCGGCACGGTCCCGTGGCTGCCGGCCGCGGCGCGGATGTCGTCGTTCAGCGAGGCTTCGGCGCCGGCCAGGCCCTGGCCGCCGGTGTCGGCGAACCCGATCAGGTGGGCGGCGGTGTAGCCCAGCGGATAGACCCGCTTCTGCTCCGGCTCGAAGCTGACGCCCGGCAGGCCCATGTCGTGGATCTTGGCGCGCACTTGGGGGGTCAGGCCGCCGAACACGAAGGTGCGCCGGTCGCCGCGCAACGCCTTCTCCAGCCGCTCGCGCGACAGCTCCGGCAGGTTGGCGGTGAGCGCCCGGCGGGTCTCGGCGGTGTCCCAGATCTCCCGCGGGTCGATATAGAGGCCGTAGTGCAAGAGGTCGGCGGCCAGCATCTCGCCGTTGCGGTCGACGAGGTCGGCGCGCGCCGCCCCGATCGGCGCCGAATAGCCGTCGCCCTTGCCGGCGTCGGAGAACAGGGTCGCCCGCGTCGCCCAGACCGCCAGCGCCGCGAACAGGCTGGCGAACAGGATCAGCACCACGAAGATGCGCAGGCGGGTGTCGTCCTCGGCCCGGCCGGACGCCCGCGCCCGCTCGAAGGCGTGCTCGAGGCGCCAGACGAAGCCCGAGACGAACCGGGAGAACGGCGAGCCGCCGAAGGCCTGCTGACCCAGGCTCATCGGGTCACCGCCGCCTGATCTGCGGCCGCCACCTGGGTGGGCGCGGGCAGCGGCTCGGGGGCTTGCGGCGCGGCGGTCAGGATCGGGTCGGGCGTGACCTGGACTGCGGCGGTCGGCCCGGTGAGTGGCTTGTGCATCACCTCGGCCAGCTGGTCGAGGCTCGCCTGGCGCTTCATCGGCACGGGCGCCAGGCCCAGATAGGCTTCCGACAGCGCCTCGATGCGCGCCGGTTGCTCCAGATGGCTGACCTCGGCCTGCAGCAGCCGGATGCGTGCCTTCTCCTCGCCGATCTGGCGGTCGATGCGGGCGATCTCGGTGCGCTCGCGCCCGGCGATGGTCTTGGCCAGGTAGACGCCCAGGATCAGCGCCGTGAGCACGGCGAGCGCGATCAGGTCGACCAGCCGGAAGCCTCGGACCCTGCGGTTCAGCCAGCTCATGCCGCCGCTCTCCAGACAGGGGCCGCCGTGCGCACCGCGGCCCTCAGTTTCGCCGACCGGGCCCGGGGGTTGGCTCGCAGCTCCGCTTCGCCCGGCGCACGCGCGCCGTTGAAGAGCAGCTCAAAGCTGGGCGCGGCGGCGGCTTCCACCGGCGGCGCGTGGCGCGATCCCGCCGGCGTCCTACCCGCTCGCACCGCCAGGAAGGTCTTCACGATTCTGTCTTCCAGCGAATGGAACGTGACGACGCAGAGCCGGCCGCCGGCCTTCAGCGCGCGCTCGGCGGCTTCGAGCCCGGCTTCCAGCTCGGAAAGCTCCTCGTTGACCGCGATGCGCAGGGCCTGGAACGAGCGGGTGGCAGGGTGGACCTTGGCGCCGCGCCGGCCGCCCAACGCCTTCTCGATGAACTCCGCCAGCTCCAGCGTGCGGGTGAACGGCTGCTCCTCGCGCCGGCGCACGATGGCGCGCGCGATGCGGCGGCTCTCGCGCTCCTCACCATAGACGAAGAGGATGCGGGCGAGCTCGGCCTGCTCGGTCTCGTTGACCAGGTCCGCGGCGGTGGGACCGGACGCCGCCATGCGCATGTCCAGCGGCCCGTCGCGCAGGAAGGAGAAGCCGCGCTCGGCCTCGTCCAACTGCATGGAGGAGACGCCGATGTCGAGAACCACGCCGTCGACGGCGGCCTGGCCGACCTCCTCGTCAAGTTCCGAGAACCGGCGCTCCACCAGGCGGAAGCGGTCGGCGGGCAGGTCCTCGGCGAACCGCCGGGCCGTGGGATCGCGGTCGAAGGCGACGACGCCGGCCCCGGTCGCCAGGATGGCGCGCGTGTAGCCGCCCGCCCCGAACGTGCCGTCGACGATCGTATGGCCAAGCTTGGGAGCGAGCGCGTCCACGACCTCGTCGAGCAGGACGGGCGTGTGCGGCCGCTCCGTCATCCGGCCGACCCCGTCAGCCTCGCGGCCCGTTGCTGGGCGCGGAGCGACGCCAGGCCCTCGCGGGCCAGCTCGCGCTGGGCGGCGCGGTGCGCCTGGAAGGCCTCGCGGGCCCAGATCTGGAAGCGGTCGCCGAGGCCCACCAGCACCACGTCGTCGGTGAGGCCGAAGAGGTCGCAGAGGTTCTCGGGCAGGGTGATGCGGCCGGCGGGGTCGAAGGCCAGCTTGGCCATGCCGCCCAGGACCGAGGTCTCCAACGCGCTGCGGATCGGGTCGCCGAACGGCAGCTCCTCGATCACGCCGACATAGCGGTCGAACAGCGCCTTGCCGCCGCCCTCGATGCAGTCGGCCTCGATGGAAGGGAAGCAGAAGACGCCGTCGAACGGCCCGGCCACGAGGGTGCGGAATTCCATCGGCACCACGAGGCGCCGTTTCGCGTCCAGTTGTTTCTCGAACGTCGAGAGAAACACGCCCAACCCCTGACACGCGTACGCGGACAGCCCGCCCCGTCCCTTCACGTCCCACCAGACCGGCCCCAACCCACCCGGTTTGGTTAGCGAATTACGAATGGGCTATCATGGGACGAATTGGGAGTAAATGACTCTAGATGACTATTGGTCAAAGAATCCAGCGTGCGGCGATCAGTCATGGTTAACGAGAAGTACTTATCCACAGAACATACAGGCAACTGTGGTCCCGCTTGTTAACGAATGAGGTTTTCCCGGCCGCTCACCAGAAACCGGAGCGGGAGGCGGATCGGCGCGGCAGCGCGCGCACTCGCCGGAAAAGTGGGGACCAGACGGCCTGTAAGCCGGGTTCTGTGCCGCCCGGGCCCGAAGACCCGGACGCGGCGGCCATTCCTCTGGACCGCCCCTCGCGGGACGGTTCTCGCGACCTACCCGGACCGCTCGGGCCTACGACAGCCCTGCCCCCATTGCTGAAGGCGCACGGTCCCTATTCGGTCTTGCTCCTGGCGGGGCTTGCCATGCGGCGACTGTTACCAGCCGCCCGGTGGGCTCTTACCCCACCCTTTCACCCTTACCCTCCTTCGCCGAGGCTACGGAGGGCGGTTTGCTTTCTGTGGCGCTATCCCTGGGGTCGCCCCCGGCGGGCGTTACCCGCCGCCATGTCGAAGTGGAGCCCGGACTTTCCTCGACCCCCTTGCGAGGGCCGCGACCGCCCGGCCGTCTGGTCCGCGCGGAAGGTGGTCGTTCGGCGACGCAGGGTCAAGGCGCCCCTAGAGCCGCTTGCCCATCGCCAGGTCGTCCTCGAGCGTGCCGTCCTTCAGCCGCACTCGGCGCGGGAAGCGGCCTTCGACGACGAAGCCCAGGCGCACGTAGAGACGGATCGCGCCGGCGTTGCCTTCCCGGCAGAAGAGCTCGACGCGCTCGATGGCGGGCGTGAGCTTGCCAGCCTCGGCGAACAGGGCCGCGAACAGGGCGGCGCCGACGCCGCGGCCCTGGAAATCCGGATGCACGGCGATCGTGAGGTCGATCAGGTTGTGCGCGAACTGGCGTGGCCCGAGGCGCGAGGCGTGGATCTCGCCGGCCAGGGCCCCGTCGATCCAGGCGGTCAGGGCGACGCCATTGAGGAAGGGCTTGGCGAGCGCGGCCTCAATGGTCGCCAGGTCCATCTCGTCAGGCTCGCGAGCGAGGCCGCCGCCCTGCGAAGCCGCAGCGACGTGCAGATCCAGGATGGCCGCGGCGTCCGCTGGCGTCGCGGCGCGTACGGCGACCTCGCTCAAAGCTCGCGCATCCTGCGCGCGATCGGGTGGTCGCCCAGCGCGGCGATCACTCCGGCGACGTCGGCCTCGGACTTGTTCTGCGAGAGCTTGGTGGTCCCCTCCAGCCGCTCGACGGCCATCCTCGCGCCGACGATCGCCCGCGTCATCGCCTCGAACCGGCCCGGCGTCATCTTGCCCCGCGTCCAGGGCGGCTTCGGCGCGAGCCGCGCCTCCTCCTGCGCGGAGAGGTCGTCCAGCAGGGCCACGAGACCGCCCTCGTCCAGCGCGGACACCAGGCCTTCCGCCTCCACGGTGACGTAGTTCCAGGTGGGCACCTGGTCGGCGCCCTCGTACCAGTCGGGGCTGACGTAGGCCTCGGCAGCGAGGCTGACCGCGACGGCGCGGAAGCCATCCGACAGCACCGCGGCGAGCGCGTTGCCCCGCGAGATGTGGAAATCGAGCGCCAGGCCGCCGGGCCGCCGCCGCAACACGACCGGCGCGTGGGCGACCACCGGCCGGCCGTCGACGACCGCGACCAGCGTCGCGAAGGGAAAGGCCGCGAGATGGGCCAGCAGCTCGGCCTCGTCCGTGACCTTGAAGGCAGCCGACGGATGCATCAGCCGGCGAGCCTGAGGAGCGCGATCAGCTGCGCCCGGGTGGCGCCATCCGCAACACCATCCACCTTCGCCTGCCGCCAATGGCGCTGGAAGGCGGTGACCACCTGCTCGGTCTCCTCGTCGAACTTGCCCGATGGCGGCAGGTCGTAGCCGAGGCGGGTGAAGCCGGCCTGCAGGCCGAACACGCCCACGCCATCGTCGCCGCGCTTCAACGGCGCGCCCGGCGCCGGCGGGACCTGGACCCAGAGGCCGTGGCCGGCCTCCGCCAGCCGCTTCCACGGGAACAGCTCGCCGGGGTCCTGCTTGCGCGCGGGCGCCACGTCGGCATGCCCGACGATGCGGTCGTCGGAGATCGTCCACCGCGTGCGGATGTCGCCTATTAGCGCGATCACCGCGGCGATCTGCGCGTCCGGGAACGGGCGGTAGCCGAACTCGTGGCCCGGGTTGACGATCTCGACGCCGATCGAGACGCCGTTGATGTTGCGCTGGCCCTTCCAGTAGCTGACGCCGGCGTGCCAGGCGCGGCGCTCCTCCGGGACGAGCCGGAAGATGCGGCCGTCCTCCTCGACCATGTAGTGGGCGGAGACCTTGGATTGCGGGTCGCGCAGCCGCTCCAGCGCCTCGGGGCCCTGGCGCATGCCGGTGTAGTGCAGCACCAGGATCTCGGGCGGCGCGGTGCGGGCGTCGAAGTTCGGGCTGGGCGCCTCGATGATGTCCGGCGGCGCGGTCATTGGGCGCGGTTCCGGATGGCGAGCAGCAGCGGCATGACCTGGTTGCGGCGGAGCGCGATGATCAGCACGCCGGCTAGGGCCACGGCCGTGCCCAGCGCCATCCGCGGCCCGAACGGGTCGGCGAAGATCGCCACGCCCAGCGCGATGGTGGCCAGCGGCGTCATCAGGGTGAGCGGGGAAATCAGGTTCGCCTCGTACCGGCCGATCAGGAAGTAGTAGATGGTGTGCGCCCCGACCGAGACCACAAGCCCTGAATAGAGCGCCGCGGCCCAGAATTGCCAGCCGGCGGCGAGGCCGGCCTGCACCTGGCCCGGCTCGGTCAGCGCCGACAGGAGCGCGAGCGGCCAGAAGGAGGCGAAGCCCACCCAGGCCTGGAACTGCAGCGGCCTCACGCCCTCGACCTGCTTCATCATCACCGCGCCCAGGGACCCCGCCACCGCCGCGGCCACGACATAGAGGAGGCCCGGCGAAATGGCGAACCCGCGCGGGTCCCACATCACCGCGAGCGCGCCCAGGAAGGTGAGCCCAATGCCCAGGATGCGCCGCCAGCGGATATGCTCGCCCAGCATGACGACCGAGAGCAGGGTGGTGATCGGCACGCCCAGCTGCCCCACGACCGCGGCCGCCGACGGCGTGGAGGTCTTGAGGCCGACGAACAGCAGGGCGAAGTTGCCGCCGCCCATCAGCAGCGCCACCAGCACCACCCGCCACCGGGGCCGCGGCATCGGCAACAGCCACGGCAGGGTGGCGATCGCCACGACCCCGAACCGCACGGCGGCGTAGAACAGCGGCGGCGCGCCAAGGTGGCTGACCGCATACTTCGAGACGATGTTGTTCGAGGCCCAGATCAGGCAGACCAGCGTGAGCAGCCCGAAGTCGCGCAGGGACATGGCCTGCGCATAGGCCGCGTCGGCCCATTGCGGCAATTGATGAGGCGCCGATGGACGCCTCCGGAGACGGTTCGAATGCTTGAAAAGTAACGGCGGGCTGACGCCGCGCACCCGGAGGTTGGGGGAGTGGGTGCGCGGCGCCCGCGCCGTCACGCCGCGCGCAGGACGCGGCGGCGACGCAACATGGAGCCGATCCCGCCAAAGCCCGCGATCATCAGCGCCCAGGCGCTGGGTTCGGGAATGGCGGCGGCGTGGAAGTTCTCGTGGTCCGGCGCGAAGTCGGTGACGTCGTCGTTCCGGAACCCGCCGTTGCGCGGCCAGATGTTGAAGCCGAACTGGCTGACGTCCCGGCCGTTGGTCGCGAACAGCAGCGACTGCGGGATCGTCACGCTGAGCGTGTCGCCGTTGATCTTGATCGAGCCGGCGGCGAGCGTTTGCGGCGCATGGCTGGCGTCGAAGTAGTTGATCGACCCCGTGCCGTTGCTGTTCAGCACGATGAAGGTGTCGAACGTGACGCCCTGGCCGACCCGCGGATCGGGCGACAGGTTGCCCAGAGCGTCCTTGAACATCGGGTTGTCGTGCTCGATCTTGAAGAAGTCGATCGGCGAGCCGGTGTCGACGCCCCAGACGTAGAAGCCGCCGGCGGTCTGCCCGATCGGTGCGCCCATCTGGGCGATCAGGCGGACGTTGCTGCTGTCATAGAAGGCGCTGGCGCCGCGGACGTCCAGGTCAGGGCCAGACGTGCCGACGAAGGTCGGGAGAATGCCGGCGTCGTCGCAGACCTGGAAGCCGCAGGCGGCGGCGTGCGCCGTCGTGGAGAGCGCGAGCGCGGCGCAGGCGCTGGCCAGCGCGGCCAGGCGGCGGCCGGATGCCGCGGGGCAGGGGAAATCGATGGTCATGGAAGAACTCCAACGGTGACTAGCTGCCCCGACCGTTCGGGGCCGCGCACAATCGCGGCCAATGCTGCATTGCGGCAGGGGACGATCGGGACAATCTCCGGGGGTGATCGCGGCGAAGCTTGCTGCGGCGCGGCGCCGGGGCGCGTTCTCACGCCGGGTGACGTAACTCTTCATGGTCTTTCCTTGGGTTCAGTCTGGTTGGGCGGCCAAAATCACCAGCCCGCCGCGGCCGCCCAGTTCACGAACTGAAGCGGGGCGGTACGGGAACTGAACCGACTGGGATCGCCGCAGGCCGCGGCGCGGGTCAGCCGGGCTGCCTGCGGACGAACCTCAACGAGGTGTGGGTGCCGGAAAAGGCCACCACCTTGTTGTCCACCAGGCCGTGGGCCTTGGCGGCGGCCATGACGTCGGTGTCCTTGACCGTCGCGGCCTTGCCCTTGCGCGAGACGATCCACAGCGCGCCGCGCTCGGAAAGCAGCGGCAGGAGGCCCGCCACGCGGGCCAGCTCCGCCTCGCTGTCGGCGGCGTAGAACAGGAGGTCGAGCTCGGCGAGCTCACTCGCCGGCACGGCGCCGGCCTCGGCCAGTTCGCCGCTCAGGGTGGGGTCGGCCACGCCCATGACCGCGGCCCGCATGCCGGGCTTCACGCCGATCTTCTCCATGCGCCCCTTGGGCTTGAGGATGGCGTCCGCCCAGCCCTTGGCCTGCCGCTCGCCCAGCGCGAACCGCGTCCCGTCGGCCAGCACCAGGTCGGCGCCGTCGGCGCGGACGCCCTTCAGCGCCTCGCCCTCGAAGACCCGACGCTCCGCACCCCGGAAGATCAGCTTCGGCGGCTCGTACTGCAGCCGGCCTTGCTCCGCGCCCTCGGCAAAGGTTGCGGTCACCGTGGCTTCCTTGCCCATCGCAGCCTTCGCCTATGCCTGCGCCCCGGTGGCGGCGAGCCAGGCGAGGATATGGGGGTTGAGCTCGCGCGGATAGGTGTGGCTGAGGTCCTCGATCTCCCGATAGGTGACCGCCGCGCCGGCGGCCGCAAGCGCCTGGCTCGCGCCGCGCGCCATTTCGACGGGGAACATCCAGTCCAGCGCCCCGTGCGCCACATGGATCGGCAGCCCGCGGATACGGTCAGGGTCGGCCATCTGGGCGAGCATCGGATGGAAGGCCGCCGAGACCGGCGCGAGGTGGGTGAACGGCGAGGCCGGCTCCAGGCCGCTGACGTAGCTGAAGGTGCCGCCGTCGCTCATGCCGGTCAGCAGCATCCGGTCGGGATCGATCGTCCAGCGGCCGCGGACCGCCTCCAGGATCCTGAGCAGGTTGGGCGTATCCGGGTCGGGGCCGCTGATCGCCCAGGTGGCCCCGACTGAGGTCGGCGAAACCACGATGGCGCCATGGCTGCGGGCGTCGCGCAGCCAGGTCCAGAGGAAGGACCGGCCGTTGCCCGAGCCGCCATGCAGCGCGACCGCCAGCGGCCAGGCGCGGTCCGGCGTGTAGGTCTCGGGCACGTAGAGCGAGAAGCCGCCGCGCGAGCCGGGCTCGTTGGCGACATGCATGACGCCGATGTCGTCCCGCGGTTCCGCCCCGGCCAGACCGGCCAGCAGGTCGGCGTCGCCGCGAACGCCGGGCTCCAGGAAGTAGCGGCTGACCGGTCGCAGCCCTGCCGCGAACGGATAGAGCGCCTCCTGCGCCCGCGGCAGGCCGCGCAGCGCGCGGTAGGCCTGGCCCATGTCGCCGCCGTCCGCCTCGACCGCCCGCAGCGCCTCGAAGGCGGCGAGCGTGTGCTGGCAGGCCGCCGTCAGCCCTTCGCGCAAGCGGGCCAATTCATCGGGCCAGTCCGACAGCGCTTCAAAGGCGGCGCGCAGCGGCGCCTCCGGCTCGCCGACCGCGGCCAGCACGCCCGCCAGTTCCGTCGGGCTGACGTAGCGGGCGACGAGGCCCAGCGCCTCGAGCGCGGCCAGCAGCGGCGGCAGGACTTGGGCGAGGTCGTTGGCGGCGCGGTCGTCCAAGTCGCCTCCCCGGTCCCGGAGGGTTGCGCCTATGCGGCCTGGCCCAGGCTCAGGAACTCGTAGCGGGCCAGGAAGTGGTCGGTCGAGCCGAACGCGCTCTCGATCATCGTCGCCCGCTTGAAATAGTGGCCGATCGCCATCTCGTCGGTCATGCCCATGCCGCCGTGCAGCTGGATGGCGTTCTGGCCGACGAACTTGCAGGCCTTGCCGATCTGCACCTTGGCTGCGGCCACCGCCTTCGACCGCTCGGCCGGGTCGGAGAGCTTGATGGTGGCCATGTAGGTCATGGAGATCGACTGCTCGACCTGGATGAACATATCGACCATGCGGTGCTGCAGCACCTGGAACTGCGAGATCGGCTGGCCGAACTGCTTGCGCTGCTTGGTGTACTCCAGCGTGCCCTCGTGCAGCCGGCGCAGCACGCCGCAGGCCTCGGCGCAGGTGGCCGCCACCGCCTCGTCCACCACGGTCTCGATCAGCGGCATGGCCTGGCCCTCAGGGCCGACCAGGGCCTCGGCGCCGACCTTGACGTTCTCAAGGTAGACCTCCGAGGCGCGGAAGCCGTCCACCGTCGGATAGTCGCGGGTGGTCA
>JBJMQX010000018.1:0-25985 GCA_045802455.1 Phenylobacterium sp.
CCGCCAGGCCGCCTCCAGCCTGGGCGCGGCGACCTTCTGCATAGAAGAGAGCATCAAGTACGCCCGGGCCCGCAAGCCGTTCGGCAAGGCGTTGGCCGAGAACCAGGCCATCCAGTTCCCAATCGTCGAGCTGTCGACCCAGGCCGAGGCGCTGCGCCTGCTGATCCGCAAGACCGCCTGGCAGATGGACCGCATGGACCACAAGGAGATCGAGCGGACGATCTCGGACAAGGTCTCGATGTGCAACTACTGGGGCAACCGGCTGGTGTGCGAAGCCGCCGACCGGGCCATGCAGACCCATGGCGGCATCGGCTATTCGCGGCACAAGCCCTTCGAGCACATCTACCGCCACCACCGCCGTTATCGGATCACCGAAGGCTCCGAGGAGATCCAGATGCGCAAGGTCGCCGCCTATCTGTTCGGCTACCTGGGACCGAAGCGCGAGGCGATGTCCAAGCTCACCTGGGACGACGTGGACTATCGCCAGAGCGATCGCCCCACCGAGGGCGAGCGGGCGGCCACCGAACGCGAGGACGCCGGCATTGCGGACGACTACGTCCAGCCGACGCCGGCAAGGCCGTGAACGCCGATTGCCGCCTCGCGGTCTATGGGTCACTCGCGCCGGGCAAGTCCAACCACCACCAACTCGCAGGCCTGGCGGGCGAGTGGCGGGCAGGCGTTGTGCGCGGCGAGCGTGTCGAGGCAGGCTGGGGCACGGCGGGCGGCTTCCCCGGGCTCAAGCTGGATGCGGATGGCGGCGAGGTCGCCGTGCAGGTCTTCACCTCCGCCGACCTGCCCCAGCATTGGGCGCGCCTGGACCGCTTCGAAGGCGCCGACTATCGGCGCGTGACCACCGAGGTGATGACCGCCGATGGCCCGCTGGCCGCGCAGGTCTACGTCGTCGGCTAGGCCCGGGACCCACTCCGCACGACGATTTCGCGGTCGGTCAGGCGGCGGACGTCCTCCCACCGCACGCGCCGGCCGCCGCGGGCGGCGCGGAAGCGCTGCAGCAGGCCGCGACCGCCGCAGACCAGCACGGTGACCTGGCCGTCCACCACATGGATTTCGCTGACGCGGCCGAGGCGTTCTCCGTCCTCGGTGCGCACGGGCTTTCCCTGCAGGTCGGCGGAGCGGATCATGCGAACGGGACCTTGGCGATGACAGGTTTGAGCCGCCGCTCCGCGGCGTTGAGGCCGAGCGACTGGGCGGTGCGGTTAAGGCTGATGCGCGAGGTGACGTGCTCGACCGCGCTCCACGGCACGCGCGCCGCGCCGCCGCCCGCGATCCGCCGGGCGAGCCAGGCCGCCCACCGGGGCAGCCGCCCCTCATAGCCGCCGGGGCCGACGATGAGGGCGACGATGCGCAGCGGCTTGCCCGGGCCGCCCTCGAACTCGACCTCGTCGCAGATGCCGCAGAGCTCGCCTTCGCTGTCGAAGATCTCCAGGTCGCGCAGTTCCGAGAGCAGCTTTATCGACTGGCCCTGCTTCATTTCTGGCCTCCGGAGGTCAGCACGAAGAGCGGGATCGCCGCGAGTGCGGCCACCGCCAGAGCCACGTAGAAGCTCCAGCCCAGCACGTTGGCGATCCAGCCGTTCGCCTCGGTTCCCATGAACTTCTTGTCGTTGGCGATCAGCAGCAGCGGCAGGTAAGTCAGCGGCAGGACGACGATCGAGAAGACGATCGACCACTCGACGAGCTGCAGCGGCTCGATCCCGGTCATCACCAGCGCGGCCGCGATCAGGAACGCGATCAGCCAGGCCAGGGTGAAGCGCGGCGTCTCCGCCGGTTTGCGGTAGCGTCCCCACGGCCAGCCGAAGAACTGGGCCACGCTGTAGGCGGCCGCCAGGCAGGTCTCCACGGCCGCCCCGCCGAACGCCAGCAGCATGCCGAAGAGCGCGAACGCCACGCCGGTCTTGCCGAACGGCGCGGCCACCTCCAGCACCACCGTGCCGGGCGCCTGCGGACCCACGTGGACCGGCCGGAAGATCACCGCCGCAGCGATCAGGATGGCCATGGCCAGCAACGAGCCGAGGCTGAAGCCCACGCCCGTGGTCAGCCGGTTCACCATCAGGTCCTTGCGGGTCCAGTGCTCCTCGATCCCGCCGGAGGAATAGAAATAGGTCTCGTAGGGGAACATCACCGCGCTCGCGATGGCCACCACGAAATACCCGTAGGCCAGGCTGTCCTGGCGTCCGGCCGAAAGCGGGAACTGTGGCGCGAGCCCCCGGGCGACCTCCGCCCAGGGCGGATGCAGCGCGACGGCCGCGGCGGCATAGACGAGCATGGCCAGGCCGAGGATGCCGAACAGCCGCTCGATCCATTTGAACGGCAACACCCAGACGGTGACCACGAGCGTGACGACGCTAACCGCCGCCCACAGCCGGTACTCGCCGCTGAAGGCGAGCTTGAGCACGAGCGCCATGCCACCGAGCTCCGCTGCGCAGGTGACCAGGCTGACCATCGTCGAGGCGATCAGGGTGAAGAGGCCGACGCCCAGGCCCAGCCTCTGGCGCATGGCGGCGAACACCGGCTGGCGCGCGACCGCGGCGACCCGCCCGCTCATCTCGCCGAACACGATGATGCCGACCGTGGCAAGCGCGAACACCCACAGCAGCGAATAGCCGAAGCGCGAACCGGCCTGCGCTGCGAAGGTGAGCTCGCTGACGTCCACGAAGCCGCCGACGGCGGTCATGATCCCCAGGACGATCTCAATCAGCCCGCCCATGCGACCTTTCCTGGGCGACGAGGCGGTCCCTGAGCGCGGCCAGCGCGGCCGTGTCGCGGCGGCGCAGGTCGGCGAGCGCCGCCTGAACCACGCCCGCGAGGCCAGGCTCCTGCTTCAGCTTGTCGAGACCATCGACGAGGTTCTCGCGCAGCGCCTGCGCATAGGCCCGGGGCACGCGTCCGGCGGCTTCGGCGCGGTCCAGCGCGACGGCTTCGGCGACCAGCGAGCGGGCCTGGGCGAGCTTGGCGGGGTCAGGCTCGGCGGCGGACGCGGCGCCGGCCGCCGCCAGGATCGCCAAGCCGATGCGCAGCCGCATGCACCCTCGCCGCTTCTGCCCCGGCGGGCGAAACGGCTCACCAACGGCGAAGGTTGCCCGAGCGCCCCCTCAGGCGGCCGCGACCGCGCCGGCATAGCGGGCATCAAAGACCGCCGGCAGACTGTCCGGCAGGCCCAGCAGCGGGCCGGACGAGAGCAGCAGCACCACCTCGTCGCCGCGCAGCGCGGAGAGCGCGGCGATCGTCTCCTCGTTGGAGCGGACGGGCTCGACGGGCACGCCGGCGCCCGCCGTCCGCGCCAGGATCTCTTCGTAGCTCGACTGATGGTGGGTCGCCGCGCCGTGCGTGGGCGGCGGGATCATCAGCACCCGCGCCACGCCTTCGAAGACTGTGTCGTACCAGGGCAGCGCGTCGCGGCTGCGCCACGAGAAGGTGTGCGGCTCGAAGACCACCGTCAACGGCCGGTGCGGATAGTGCAGCAGCAGCGCCTCGATGGCCGAGCGCGCCTTCTCGTAGGACGAGCCGAACCCCTCGATCACCGGCACGGACGAGACCTTGGTGAGCCGGTCCAGCCGCCGCCTGATGCCGGCGAAGCTGGCGACCGCGGCGGCCAGGGCCGCCTCGCCGACCAGGCCGCGCTCCAGGAGATAGGCGCTGACGCCGACGATGTTCTCGATGTTGTGCTCACCCAACAGCGTGGTGGCCAGCGCCAGGCGGCCGCCGTCCGGCCGCACCAGCGTGAAGCGGGTGGTGTCGCCCAGGACCACGTCGTCCGCCCACCAGCCGTCACCCGAAACAGCGGGGGGCGCGGTGTCGTACCAGACGATGCGGCTCGCCGCCCCACCGGCCACGGCGCGGATCGCGGGGTGCTCGCGGGCGACGAGCAGGCCGTCGCGCGGCAAGAGCCGCAACAGCTCGGCGAACGGCGCCTCGTAGTCCGCGAAGGTCGGAAACACGTTGACGTGGTCGTGGACCAGCGACGTCAGCAGCACGTCGCGCGGGTGATAGAGCAGGAACTTCGAGCGATGGTCCGTCTGGCTGACGACGTACTCGTCGCCCTCCAGCACCATCTGCGGGGCTGCGCCCCAGTGGCCGGTGTCCGGCAGCGAGGGCGATATCGCCCCCACCATCCATCCGGCGTCGACCCCGCATTGCCGCAGCACGTGGGCCATCAGCGCGGTGCAGGTCGACTTGCCGAACGAGCCCGCCACCACGGTGACCTCCCGGCCGGCCGTCGCCTGCCCCACCATCTGCGGGAAGCTGGTCACCGCAAGCCCGCGCCGGCGCGCCTCGGCGACCTCCGGATTGGCCTCGCCGCCCAGCTTGGCGCTGGTCCCCTGCACCAGCATCTCGAGGTCAGCCGGCAGGTTCTCGGCCGCGAACCGCCGGTGGAATGGGAAGCCCAGGCTCTCAACGTAGGTCGACATCGGCGGGAAGACGTCCTCGTCCGACCCGGAGACCGTATGCCCGGCCTCGCGCATCATCAGGGCCGCGGCGCTCATCCCGGCGCCGGCTACTCCCGTGAAGTGGATGCGCATGGACCGCGTCCTTTCCGCGATTCGAATCCTCTGGCCCAAGGCCTCGGACCCATCGCTAGCCTATCGGCGCGCGCCGGCAAACCGGGCGCGGCGAAGCGTCTCGTTACGAGGGCCTTACAGGGCGCGAACGCCGTTAACGGCGCCTTAACTATGCGAGTCCACCCTCACATCGTCTTCGTTGAAGACACCCCACCATCACCAACTTTCCGAAGCCCGGCGTTCGCGCCGGGCTCTTTTTCTTTGCCGGCCCCGCCCGGCTTGCATGGCTCCGGCGGTCAGCGTATACGCCCGGCCCTCGACGGCCTGGTCCCGGATAGCTCAGTTGGTAGAGCAGTCGGCTGTTAACCGACTTGTCGCAGGTTCGAGTCCTGCTCCGGGAGCCATCCCTTACCTCACCGCCACCTTTGCAAGGTTCGCCTCGCGGATTCGCGCGCCCTCGTCGTCGTAGAGGAAGGGCACGAAGACATAGCGTTCGCCGCGGGTGACCGGCGTCGCCTCGTGCAGCAGGCTGCAGCAGAACACCGTCGCCCCGCCGGCGGGCGGACGATAGGCGCGTGGCCCAAATTCCGGGAACTTCAGGTCGCCGCCTGCGAAGTCGTCGTTCAGGTTCAGCGAGACCGCGAACTTCCGGTGCGCGGTGCCGGCGGTGACGTCGTCGCGGTGCGGTGAGAAGAAGCCCTGGTCCTCCGCGCCGTAGCGGCAGATCAGGAAACGCTCGATGTGCTGCGCCTGCCAGCCCAGCCCCCGCTTCAGCATCGGGAAGAGCCGCGCCTCCAGCCTTTCGCGCAAGGCGTCGACCAGGCCCTCGTCGGTGACCGTCACGTCGAAACGGCGCTTAAGCCGCGGGTCGAGATGCTGGACGGTGCGGCCGCCGACGTCGTGGGCGAAGCCGGAGGGCGAAGCGTCGCCGGCGCGATAGTAGGCGATCAGTCGCCGGCAGAGCTCGGGCTCCAGGATGCGCGGCAAGGTAAGCACAGGCGCGACCTGCCCGTGGGCTTCGGCCGGCGCGGCGCGGAGCTCGGCTTCCAGGCGATCCAGCACCGCGCCGGTCGCCTCCAAAGGCGCCGCCATGGCGATGCGGAAGGCCGGGTCGATCAGGAAGATGCTGGGCTTCAGGTGGACGTCATCGGCGACCCCGTATAGCCGGGCCACGGCGCAATCGAAATCCCAAAGGAAGCGGACGCCGGGCTCGGCGTTCACCAGGCCGCGCTCGGCCTTGTCGGCGGGGTCGGCGCTGACCCCGAAGAAGGCCGCGTCGGTTCCGTTGAAGATCGCGCCGCGGGTCATCGCCAGGTGCAGGGCGTCGTAGGCCGCGGGCTCTGCGAGCGTGCCGAAGATCATCAGCACGATCCAGCGGCCGGCGGCGACATCGAGGCTATAGCGTTCGACGCCATCCGTCGCGGCGGCGAAGAACGGGGCGGGCTCGCCCACCTCCAGAGTCTTCGCGGACGTCTTCGCCTTGGCGGCGGTCTTCGGCCACGGTCCCCCGCCGGCAGGCTGGCTCATTCTGCGCTCCATGCCCCGCGTTCGGCGAGGTCGGAGCCGCCGGATCGCATCCGCCGGCCCACTTGAAGCTCAGCCCTAGATCAAATCCGTGAACGGGCGGTTAGGCCGCCTCACCAACTCCCGACATTGGGCATGGACGCCCAGGGCTCGGCCGGCTCCAGCGCCTTGCCGGCCTGGAGGAGCTCGATGGAGATGTTGTCCGGCGAACGGACGAACGCCATGCGCCCGTCCCGCGGCGGGCGATTGATCGTGACGCCCTTCTCCTTCAGCCGCTGGCAGACGGCGTAGATGTCGTCCACCGCGTAGGCCAGGTGGCCGAAGTTTCGGCCACCTTCGTAGACCTCCGGATCCCAGTTGTAGGTGAGCTCCACCGTCGGCGCCCTGTTGGCCTTGGCGGCCGCCTCGTCGCCCGGCGCGCAAAGGAAGACCAAGGTGAACCGCCCCCCGGCGTTTTCGGTCCTGGAGACCTCCGCCAGACCCAGCTTGTCGCAATAGAATTCAAGGCTGGCGTCCAGGTCGGCGACGCGGACCATGGTGTGCAGGTATTTCACGCGGCGTTATCCCTTACGAAGTAAGCTGTGCGACACGGGGTCACGCGGTCGCGCGCGTAACTGCGTTGCATCATTGGGTTGCGAGAGGATAGCCCGCCGGCCGCCGACCTGTCCGCGATTTCATTTGCTCTCGCGTAACGGCGGCATCAGAAGCGGGCGGGACACTAGGATGGAGACCGTGCGGCTTTGAGTGATTCGCGCGGGCGAAACGGCGGGGGAGCGAGGCGGCCGGGATGCGTATGAAGCCCCAGTACATGTTCGTGGTCGTGGTGGTCGCGGTCGTGGCCCTGTACTTCATCGCCCGCACCCTGTTCGGCGGGCACCAGCCCGGCGCCGCCGACGCCAAGCCGGTCCCCAACGCCGGCCCTCCCAGCGTTCAGGCCAAGCTGATCCCCGAGGTCCAGCGGCAATACGACGTGGTCGCCCGCGGCCGCACCCAGGCGACCCGTACCGTGGTGGTCCGATCGGAGACGGCCGGCGTGGTCGCCGCCGCTCCGGTGCTGCAGGGCACGGCCGTAAAGCAGGGGCAGGTGCTGTGCCGGCTGGCCGTGGACGCGCGCCAGGCGACGCTGGACCAGGCCCGCGCGGCGCTGAAATCCGCGGAGCTGGCGCACCAGCAGAACGAGGAACTGGTCAAGAAGGGGTTCCGCTCGAACACCCAGATGATGCAGGCGCAGGCCAGCCTGGACGCGGCCCACGCCGCCCAGCGCCAGGCCGAGATCGCACTCGAGCAGGTGAACATCAAGGCGCCCTTCGCCGGAGTGTTCGACCGCCGCGACGCTGAGGTCGGCGCCTACCTGGGCCCTGGCCAGCCGTGCGGCACGATGATCGAGCTCGACCCGCTGCTGGTGGTGGGCGACGTGCCTGAGACCGAGGCCGCAAAGCTGAAGGTCGGCGCGCCCGCCACCGCCCGGCTGGTCTCGGGCCAGACCCTCAGCGGCCGCATCCGCTACGTCGCGCGCGACGCCGACCCGCAGACCCGCACCTACCACCTGGAGGTGACCATCCCCAACCCGCGGATGGACGTACGCTCCGGTCTTTCCGCCGAGGTTCACGTCGGCGCGGGGTCCGGACCGGCGCACCTGGTGCCGGTTTCCAGCCTGGTGCTGGACTCGGCCGGGCGGCAGGGCGTGCGCTTCGTCGCCGGTGACGGCCGCGTGGCCTTCGCCCCGATCAAGGTGGTGGAGGAGACTGCGGACGGGCTGTGGGTCACGGGCTTGTCCGGGCCGGTGAGCTTGATCGTCGTCGGCCAGTCCTATGTCGCCGATGGCCAGAAGGTTCGGGTCGCCACGGCGCGCTGACGCGCGCGATCGTCTTCGCGCCGGCGAAGGCGACAAGAGCAGGAATACCGCCTGCATTTCCGATGGGAATGCGGGAGTGACGGGAGAGTTGGGATGATCGGGCCGCTGATCGATGGAGCCATCAAGCGCCGCAAGGTGGTGCTGGGCGTCACCATTGCTGCCTGCATCTTCGGCCTCATGGCGTACTTCCAGATGCCGCGCGAGGCCCAGCCGGACATCGACCTGCCCTACATCTCCGTGGTGGTGCCTTTCCCCGGCGTGAGCCCGGAGGACGCCGAGCGCCTGCTGGTCAAGCCGCTGGAAGTGCAGCTGCAGACGATCCAGGGCATCAAGCACATGAATGCCGCGGCGCGGCAGAACGCGGCCGTCGTGACGCTGGAGTTCGAGCCCAACTTCTCCAAGCAGAAGGCGCTGGACGACGTCCGGTCGAAGGTCGACTTGGCGCGGGGCCGCTTCCCGCCTGACGCCGAGCCGCCGATCATCCAGGAGCAGAGCTTCGCGGACAATCCGATCATCGGTGTCGTGCTGCACGGCAGCGCCCCGGAACGCGAGCTGGCGCGCATCTCCAAAGACCTGAAGGAGCGCCTGGAAAGCTCGCCGAACGTCCAGGAGGCCTTCGAGAGCGGCGCGCGCGAAGAGGTGCTGGAGGTCGACATCGATCCGCTGCGGATGGAGGCCTACAACGTCACCGCGACCGACCTCGGCACGGTGATCGCACGCAACAACCAGCTGGTCCCGGCGGGCAACCTGCGATCCGGCCCCGGCCTGTTCGCGATGAAGGTGCCCGGCGTGGTGCAGAAGCCGGCCGACATCCTGGCGCTGCCGATCAAGAAGAACGGCGATCGGCTGGTGACAATCGGCGACATCGGCGAGGTGCGCCGCACCTTCAAGGACCCCTCGTTCATCACCCGGTTCAATGGCGAGCCGGCGGTGGCTCTGGACGTCACCAAGCGCAACGGCGCCAACATCCTGGACACCGTGAAGACGATCCGAAGCGTGGTCGCCGAGGAGGCCAAACATTGGCCGTCGACCGTGAAGGTCGACTTCACCTACGACAATTCGCAGTTCATCGGCCGCACCCTGATCGTGCTGGAAAGCGGCATCCTGACCGCCAGCCTGCTGGTGATGATGATCGTCGTGGCCAGCCTCGGCATCCGCCAGGGGATCATCGTCGGCCTGGCGATCCCGGTCTGCTTCCTCATCGCCTTCATGCTGATCCACGGCATCGGGGTGACGCTGAACCAGATGGTGATGTTCGGCATGGTGCTGGCGGTCGGCATCCTGGTCGACGGCGGCATCGTGGTGGTGGAGTACGCCGACCGCAAGATGGCCGAGGGCATGCCCAAGGAGCAGGCGTTCGCCGCGGCCGGCAAGCGCATGTTCTGGCCGGTCACCAACGGCACGCTGACGACGCTCTGCGCCTTCCTGCCGTTCATGTTCTGGAACTCGATACCCGGGAAGTTCATGAGCTTCCTGCCGCTCACCCTGTTCTTCGTGCTGGGCGCGTCGATCTTCGTGGCGCTGATCTTCACGCCGGCAGTCGGCTCGATCTTCGGCCGCGCCACCGCCGTGGATGCCGAGATGCTGGCGGAAATCGAGAAGTCCGAGCACGGCGACCCGCGCGAGATGAAGGGCTTCATGGGCTGGTACGCCCGCACCCTCTCCTACCTGGGCCGTCACCCCGGGCGGACGGTCGTCGCCGGTGTGGCGATCGTCTTCCTGATCGTCGGCTGGTTCGGTGCGACCAAGCACCGGACGGAGTTCTTCTTCATCCAGGACCCGGAGTCGGTGACCGTCTATGTGAAGGCCCGCGGCAACCTCTCGCCGGAGGCCCAGGACGGCCTGGTGCGGATGGTGGAGAGCCGGCTGGCCGGCCTGAAGGGGATCGACAGCTTCTATGTCCGCTCCGGCGGTGTCTCGACCTTCGGTGGACCCAATGCGCCGCCCAACGACTCCGTTGGCCGCATCCAGGTGCAGTTCCAGAAGTACGAACAGCGCAAGGCGCTCGGCCTCAGGGGCGCCGACATCGCCGGCGAGATCCGCAAGCGGGTGACCAACATCCCCGGCCTGCAGGTGGAGGTGCGCGAGCCCGAGGCGGGACCGCCGATCGGCAAGGCCATCCAGGTGCAGATGACGAGCCATGACCCGGCGGCGCTCGACCGGTCGGCCAACCTGGTGAAGGCCAAGCTGGCGCTCGATCCACAGCTCATCGAGCTGGAGGACAACCGCACCTCGCCCGGCATCGAGTACAACCTGACCGTCGACCGGGGCGCCGCGGGCCGCTATGGCGTCGACGTGCTCTCGGTGGGCCAGGCGATCCAGTTCCTCACCGACGGGGTGCTGGTCGGCCGCTTCCGTCCCGACGACGCCCAGGACGAGCTCGACATCCGCGTCCGTTTCCCGGGCAGCGCGCGGAACGTGGCCGCCTTCGACCAGCTGAAGATCACCACGCCGTCAGGCCCGGTGCCGGCCAGCTATTTCGTCAGGCGCGTGCCGGCCCAGCAGGTCACCCAGATCCAGCGCCGCGAGGCGCAGCGGATGGTGCTGCTCCAGGCCAACACCATCAAGGGCATCGCGGCCAACCAGAAGATCGCGCAGCTGAAGCCGTGGATCGCCAAGGCGGGCCTCGACCCCGAGGTCCACGTGAAGTTCGCCGGCGCCGACGAACAGGGCGCGGACGCGGCGATCTTCTTCGTCACCGCGATCGTCGCCACGCTGTGCATGATGTTCGTGATCCTGCTGTGGCAGTTCAACAGCTTCTACGGCGTCGTCGTGACGCTCTCGGCGGTGATCCTGTCGACGGCGGGCGTGCTGCTGGGCGTGCAGGTGAACCTCGCCCACACCTTCGACTACATCAGCGTGATCATGCTGGGCACAGGCGTGGTCGCCCTGTTCGGCGTGGTCGTCGGCCACAACATCGTGCTGGTGGACACCTTCTACCATCTGCGCCGGCAGGGCTTCGAGGCCGACGAGGCGTCGGTCCGCGCAGCGGCGCAGCGGTTCCGGCCGGTGATGCTGACCACCGTCGTGACCATCGTCGGCCTGCTGCCGCTGATGTTCCAGGTGCACCCGAACTTCCACAACGGCCACGTGGAGCTGAAGGCCCCCGGCTCCGAGTGGTGGGTGCAGCTCTCGGCCTCGGTGGTCTGGGGGCTTTCGTTCGCGACCCTCTTGACCCTCGTCCTGACGCCGGTCCTGCTGGCCGCGCCGAAGGTGGCTTCGCGGCGGTTCGGCTGGCTGTGGCGCCAGTTGCGCGGGCAGCCGCAGCCCAGGCCCGTGAAGCCCTACGACATCCCCAGAGCGGCCGAATAGGGCCGCGGATGGGCGCGGGGCGAGGCCCTGCCCCTAGGCCTCCCGCGTCTGGCGTTTCCACAGCGCCGCGTACTCCCCTCGCCGCTCCAGGAGCTCGGCGTGGGTCCCGCGCTCGACGATCTTGCCGCGGCGGAGCACGACGATCTGGTCGGCGTCGGAGATGGTCGAAAGCCGGTGGGCGACCACCAGCGTCGTCCGCCCGGCGCGCACCTTGCGCAGGGTCTCCTGGATCGCCGCCTCGGTGGGGCCGTCGAGCGCGCTGGTCGCCTCGTCCAGCACCAGCAGCCGCGGATTGGCCAGCAGGGCGCGCGCGATGCCGACCCGCTGGCGCTCGCCCCCGGAGAGCTTCAGCCCCCGCTCGCCGACCATCGTCGACATGCCGTTCGGCAGGCTGTCGATGAACGGGCCCAGCTCGGCGGCCTCGGCCGCGGCGCGGACTTCCTCGTTGGAAGCGCCGGGCCGGGCGAAGGCGATGTTGGCGTAGAGGCTGTCGTTGAAGAGCGCCACGTCCTGCGGCACGAGCGCGACGGCGCCGCGCAGCGCCGACTGCCTGACCTGCCGCAGGTCGAGGCCGTCCAGCGTCACCCGGCCGGCCTGCGGATCGATCAGCCGCATGGCCAGGCGCACGGCGGTGGTCTTGCCGGCGCCGGAGGGGCCCACGAGCGCCGTCGTCGTGCCCGGCGGCGCCGCGAAGCTGACGTCGGCCAACCCCTGCGAGCGCGCGTCGTGCTGGAAGCTGACGTGCTCGAAGGCCAGCGCCGCGCCCCGGCCGCTGGCCGGCGGCAGGTCCTGCGCCTCTTCGGCATCGGTGATGTCCGGCGCGACCCCGCGCAGCTCGACCATCTGCTCCATGTCGATGAACGCCTGGCGGATCTCGCGGTAGTTGAAGCCCAGCATGCCCAGCGGCTGGTAGAGCCCGCGCAGCAGGAAGATCGCCATGGTGATGTCGCCGATCCGCAAGCTGCCCTGCGTCACCGCCGCCCCGGCCATCACCGTCATCACCGCCAGCCCGATGGTCAGGATCAGCGACTGGGCGGCGTTCAGCAGGTTCAGCGAATTGTTGGCGCGGACGGCCACGTCGACGTAGCGGTCCATGGCCCGGCTGTAGTCGCCCACGACGCGGAGCTCCGAGCCGAAGGTCTTCACCGTCTCGTAGTTGATCAGGGCGTCCACCGAGAGGCCCGCGACCTTGGAATCGGCCTCGGCCCACTCGCGCCGGTGGCTGAGCCGCCAGTCGGTGATCCGGAAGGTGACCACCGTGTAGACCACGATGGTGGCGAGCGTGACTGCCGAGAACCGGAGGCCCAGCCGGCTCCACAGGACCACCATCGCCATGACCAGCTCGACGGCGGTCGGGCCGATGTTGAACACCACGCTGCGGATCAGGAAGTCCGTGGAGCGCGAGCCGCGGTCGATGATCCGCGAGAGCGCGCCCATCTGCTTGGTCTGGTGGAAGTCGAGCGATAGCGAGAGCGCGTGCTGGAAGGTCTCCACCGCCGCCTTGGCCTGGGTGGCCTGGGAGACGCGGGTGAAGATCGCGTCGCGGACGTAGGGGGTCCAGGTCGCGACGAGGTTGAGACCGGCGTACCCCAGCACGCCCACCAGGAAGGTCTGGGTGAGCGCCTGGCCAACGCCGGCCACCGTCAGGCCGCTGATGGCGTCGCCCAGCATCACCGGCGCCCACACGCCGGCGAACTTGCCGATGAACACCAGGCCTAGCGCCAGCGCGATGCGAGTGCGCAGCCAGGGCGCGCCGGAGCGCATCACCAGCCGGGCGAGGTCGCCCATCGAGCGCCAGAAGCTGAACTTCACGCCGGCCGCGGCGGGCGCGCCGCCGAAGCGGCCGATCATTCCGGGGTGGGCGAAGGCCAGGCTCGGGCTCCTAGTGGATGAGGATCGTGGACTGCACGCCGCCGCCGGGCGTCATCCAGTCGACCCGCAGGCCGGCAGGGGTGAACTGGCTATGCAGTGGCCCCTGCGCAAGGGGCGCGGGCGGCGACACCGCGAAGCTCGCGCTGTCGGCAAAACCGTCGCCCATGATCTGCACCTGGTGCGGGCCCGGCCGGATGGCGGGCTGGCCCGCGGGCGGCAGGCTCGCCACATAGCGCCCGTCCTCGTCGGCGCGGCCCTGCGCGGCCTGGCGCCCGTCCAGGCGCACGATCACCGTCGCCCGCGGGGGCGCGGCCACCGCGATCTCCAGCCCGCCACCGACGTCGAAGTCGATGGAGCGCAGGCCCGGCCCCGGCACGGCGTCGATGCGGATGGCGCTCGCCCCGGCCCGCAGCAGCGCCGCCTGGCCGTTCGGCGTCACCAGCAAATAGCCCTGCGCCTGCGCGACGCGTCCGCGGCTGGTCACCGACAGGCCGAAGATGCGCGGATCGCCGGATGGCCCCAGGGGGATCGTCCAGCGGCCCTGCGGGTTGGCGGTCGCGAAGGCGGCCTCGCCGTTCGGCCGGGCCAGGCGGATGCGCGCGCCAGGCGGCGCAAGGCCGGACAGCACGACGCCGCCGGCGTCGCGCCTGACCGTGTCGGGCTCGGGCGGCGCCACATAGGCGGGGCCCTCTGAGCCGCCGGCCTTGCCGGACGTCACCGCCGCCGGCTTGCCGCCGCAGCCCGCGGCAAGGACGCTCAGCGCCACGGCGCCCACTGCGGCGATCGGAGGCTTTGCGAAGCGGACCAGTTGGTTGAAACTCCTTGACCTAGGGCCTAGCTAATCGGGCTTTCGCCGCATGCCCGCAAGGCCTGCGCGTGTCCCTCCTGGAGTATCGATCTATGGGCGGCGAGCCCCCAGCCCTGCGATCCGTCTGCGTGTTCTGCGGCTCCTCGGACGCCGCCGACCCGGCCTATCTGCGCGCCGCTGCCGACCTGGGGCGCGCGCTCGCCGAAGCCGGCCTGCGGCTGGTCTATGGCGGCGGCGGCGTCGGCCTGATGGGCGCGACCGCGCGGGCGGCGCACGCGGCCGGCGGCGAAGTCCTGGGCATCATCCCCGACTTCCTGATCGGCAAGGAGCGGGCGCTGGAGACCGTCGAGCACGTGGTCGTCACCTCGATGCACCAACGCAAGCAGATGTTCTTCGAGCAATCCGACGGATTCGTGATCCTGCCGGGCGGCATCGGCACGCTGGAAGAGGTCGTCGAGCTGCTCTCCTGGCGCCGGCTCGACCTGCACGCCCTGCCGGTGGTGTTCTACAACCCTGACAACTTCTGGGGCCCGCTGTTCGCCCTCTTCCAGCACACCGTCGACGCCAAGCTGACGCCCCCGGAATTCATGGGCGCCTGGACCGTCGTCGACCGCGTCGAGGACATCGTCCCGGCCCTCCACGCCGGCCCCACCGCCGGCGCCTCCCCGATGCTGGCCAGCCTGACCTAGGCCGCACGACCAAATCATCTCTCTTGCTCGTCATCGCCCGGCTTGTCCGGGCGACCCAAGATCACCACGCTGCCTGAGAGCCCGCAGCGCCGCCGCCCGCGCTCATCCGTCGAGGCGGAGATCATGGGTGGCCCGGACAAGCCGGGCCATGACGATCCGTTATTCGAATTCAGTGGGTTGAGTGAGCCATCAACCTACCACTCCGGCACGTTCGCCTTCAGCTCGTCCAGCCACACCGTCGCCTTGCCGTCCGAGGGCGCGCGCCAGTCGCCGCGCGGTGACAGGTTGCCGCCGGAGATCACCTTCGGGCCGTTGGGCATGGCCGAGCGCTTGAACTGGCTGATCTCGAAGAAGCGGAACAGGAAGACGCCCAGCCAGTGCTTGATGGCGGCGAGGTCATAGGCGTTGCGCGCGCCCTCCGGGAAGTTCGGGGGCCAGGCCCCGGCCGCGGCGTCGCGCCAGGCGTGCCAGGCCAGGAACGCCACCTTCGACGGACGCAAGCCAAAGCGGGTGATGTAGTAGAGGCTGAAGTCCTGCAGCTCGTAGGGCCCGACCTTGGCCTGGGTGGACTGGATCGCCCCTGAGGCGTCGGCCGGCACCAGCTCCGGCGAGATCTCGGTGTCCAGGATGGCCAGCAGGGTCGCCGAGGCGCCCTCCTCCAGCTGGCCGGTCTTCACGACCCAGCGGATCAGGTGCTGGATCAGCGTCTTCGCCAGCGAGCCGTTGACGTTGTAGTGGCTCATCTGGTCGCCGACGCCATAGGTGCACCAGCCCAGCGCCAGCTCCGAGAGGTCGCCGGTGCCCAGCACGAAGCCCCGGTGGCGGTTGGCCAGCCGGAACAGGTAGTCGGTGCGCAGGCCCGCCTGGACGTTCTCGAACGTCACGTCATAGACCGGCTCGCCCTTGGCGAACGGGTGGCCCAGGTCCTCCAGCATCCGCGTGGCGGCGGGCTTGATGTCGATCTCCTGCCCCGTCACGCCCAGCGCGTTCATCAGGGCCCAGGCGTTGGACTTGGTGCCTTCGCTGGTGGCGAACCCCGGCATTGTGAAGCCGAGGATCTCGCTGCGGGGCTTCCCCAGCGCATCGAACGCCTTGCACGCGACCAGCAGGGCGTGCGTCGAATCCAGGCCGCCGGAGACGCCGATGATCAGGTGCTCGCTGCCGGTCGCGCGCAGCCGCTGGGCCAGCCCCTGGACCTGGATGTTGAACGCCTCGTAGCAGTCCTGGTCCAGCCGCGCCGGGTCGTCGGGCACGAACGGGAAGCGGTCCAGCGCGCGCAGGAAGCCCACGTCCTCGAACGCAGGCCGGTGCTCGAACCGCACCCGGCGGTAGGTCCGCTCCGGCCGCCCGGCCGCCACGGCGGCGTTGGCGAAGGTGGGCGTGCGCATGCGCTCCAGCCGCAGCCGCTCCACGTCCACGTCCGCCATCGCCATCTGCGCCTTGGCCGGGAACCGCTCGGTCTTGGCCAAGAGGACGCCCAGCTCGTGGATCGTCGCCTGCCCGTCCCAGGCCAGGTCCGTGGTGCTCTCGCCGGGTCCCGCCGCGGAATAGAGATAGGCCGCCTGGGCGCGCATCGACTGCGACGCGCAGAGCAGCTCGCGGTCCAGCGCCTTGCCGATCACGATGTTCGACGCCGAAAGGTTGCAGAGGATCAGCGCGCCGGCCAACGCGGCTTGCGTCGAGGGTGGGGTCGGCGCCCAGAAGTCCTCGCAGATCTCCGCGGCGAAGCTGAAGTCGGCGAGGTCGGTGGCCTCGAACACCAGGTCGGTCCCGAAGGGTGCGGTCTGGCCCGCCAGGCGGACCTCCAGGCCGGTCACGCCGGCGCCCGGTTGGAACCAGCGATTCTCGTAATATTCCCGATAGTTCGGCAGGAAACTTTTCGGCGTGACGCCGAGGATCTTGCCGCGCGAAATCACCACCGCGGCGTTGTAGAGCGCCCCGTTGTGGCGCACCGGCGCGCCGACGATCAGCACCGGCGCCAGCTCACGGCTGGCCTCCACCAGGCCCGCAATCTCCGCCTCGGTCCGCGCCAGCAGCGCGTCCTGCAGGAAGAGGTCGTCGATGGCGTAGGCCGAAAGCCCGAGCTCCGGGAACAGCATCAGGTCGCAACCGGCCGCGGCGCCTTCCCTGGCCAGCGCCAGGGTCTGGGCCGCGTTGAAGCCCGGGTCGCCAACCGCCACGGCCGGGGTGCAGGCCGCGACCCGCACGAAGCCGTGGCTGTGGATCGCGTGGAACGGATGCGTCACCTGGGCCCTGGCTCCGGCTCGACCTCCTCCCTCAATGCGCTGACCCGCCAAAGGGAGAAATGCTCAATTTGAGCATAATATAGGAGCCTTGGCCGTAACGCCAAGCTCAGGGCCTTCCCCGCCTCGATAAAAAGGGGTCAGTCGTCGCGGTGGACGCGTTCGCGGCGCTCGTGGCGCTCCTGGGCTTCCAGGCTGAGGGTGGCGATCGGGCGGGCGTCCAGGCGGGCGACGCCGATCGGCTCGCCGGTCTCTTCGCAATAGCCGTAGCTGCCGTCTTCGATGCGGCGCAGCGCCTCGTCGATCTTGGAGATCAGCTTGCGCTGGCGGTCGCGGGTGCGCAGTTCCAGCGCCCGGTCGGTCTCCGACGAGGCCCGGTCGGCCAGGTCAGGATGGTTTTCGGTTTCGCTCTGCAGGTGGGTGAGCGTTTCCCGGGATTCCTTCAGGATGTCCTCTTTCCAGTCGAGGAGCTTCTGCCGGAAGTACTCGAGCTGGCGCTCGTTCATGAATTCCTCGTCCTCGGATGGACGATACTCAGCCCTGTCAACCAGTACCGCGGCTGCCTTCATGGACACCTCGACGCCCCCTTACATGCGAGACACGCGGGTGGGCTTATAGCAACAAAACCAGTGGTTTCAATTAACTTGGAGAACCGCGTGCGATTAGGCCGCATGGCCCGCCTGCTCCAGCTTGGCCACCTCGACGGCGGCGCGCAGCTCGATCTCGTCGAGCACCGCTTCCAGCGTCGGGTCCTCGGTGGCGGCGCGCTCGTCGCGCACGGCGCGGCGCAGCCGGTCGAGGTCGCCCACGGAGAGCTCTCCGACCAGCAGGCCCGCCTTGATGTCATCCAACGCGTCCAGCATGCGGCTGGCCCGGCCGACGGCGCGGCGCCGGCGTTCCAGCGGCCCGCCGACGTCCTGCAGCGCGACCAGGGCGTCGAGGCCCATGACGCTGCGGGTCCCGGAAACCGAGGTGGTCTGGCTGGGACCGGCTGCGGCTTCGGGCATGGCGAGCCGGAAGCCATCGCCGCCCACGTCGCGCATGGGCCGGGCGCCTGCCGTTGGGCCGATTCCGCCCGGGCCGGTGACCTTCATGCTCACGCGCCTTGAACCCCAAAATCGAACCTTCGCCGCAGTCTCCGGCCAGCAAGCTTGCAGCATGGTTAATGCCGGGCAATTTCTGCCGGGAGGCGGGCGACGCCAGGGCGCGTCATCCGCCCTCTCCGCTGATTCTCCTAGGGAATTCGCCCAGGCGCGGCTGGCACGCCCCTGGCAAGGGATCACGCGAAGCAGCGTCAGGTCCTCAATGCGCCATCCGTTCCGCCTCGTCCCGCTCCTGCTGATCGCCGCCAGTCTCGCGGCCGGCCAGGCCGACGCCAAGTCGCGGATCAAGGACATCGTCGAGTTCGAGGGCGTCCGCGAGAACATGCTGGTGGGCTACGGCATCGTCGTGGGCCTGGCCGGCACCGGCGACGCCCTGCGCAACGCGCCCTTCACCAAGCAGAGCCTCGAGGCGATGCTGGAGCGGCTGGGCGTCAACACCCGCGACGCGACCCTGAACACCAAGAACGTGGCCGCGGTGATGGTCACCGCCAAGCTGCCGCCGTTCTCCGCCACCGGCGCCCAGATCGACGCCAGCGTCTCGGCGCTGGGCGACGCCAAGAGCCTCCTGGGCGGCACCCTGCTGGTCACCCCGCTGATGGGCGCCGACGGCCAAGCCTACGCCGTCGCCCAGGGCACCGTGCAGACCGGCTCGGTCAGCGCCTCGGGCGCCTCGGGCACCACGGTCTCCAAGGGCGTGCCGACCGCCGGGCGGATCGCCGGCGGGGCGATCATCGAAAAGGAGATCGGCTTCCAGCTCGCCAGCATGGGATCGCTGCGGCTCACCCTGCGCAACCCCGACTTCACCACCGCCGGGCGCATCGCCCAGGTGATCAACGCCGCATACCCAGGGACGGCCGCGGCCGACAACCCGACCATCGTCACCATCCACCCGCCCGCCGGCCAGAACATGATGGCCTTCGTCAGCCAGGTGGAGAACCTGTCGGTCGAGCCGGACGCGCCGGCCAAGGTGGTGATCGACGAGGTCGCCGGCGTGATCGTCATGGGCGATAGCGTGCGGGTCTCCACCGTCGCCATCCAGCAGGGCAACCTGACCATAACGGTCAAGGAGAGCTCGCAGGTGAGCCAGCCGACCCCCTTCTCGCGCGGCGGCACGACGGCGGTGGTGCCGCAGTCCGACGTCTCGGTGAACGAGGAGACCGGAAAGCAGTTCGTGACCCTGAAGTCGGGCGCCTCGCTCTCCAACCTGGTGGCGGGGCTGAACGCGCTCGGCGTCACGCCGCGCGACATGATCTCGATCCTGCAGACCATCAAGGCGGCCGGCGCCCTGCAGGCCGAGATCGAGGTGCTGTGATGGCCGACCTCGCCGCCGCCGTCGTTCCGCCGACCCTGCTCCAGCCGATCGACCCGGCCGCCAACGCCGGTGAGCTCGCCAAGCGCGGTCAGATCAAGCAGACGGCGGAGAAGTTCGAGGCCTCGTTCCTGTCGATCATGCTGCAGCAGATGTTCGAGGGCACGGAAACCACCGCCCCGTTCGGCGGCGGCGACGGCGAGAAGATGTTCAAGTCGTTCATGGCCGACGCCATGGCCAACAAGATGGTCAAGACCGGCGGCGTGGGCCTCGCCGCCAGCGTCCAGCGCGAGATGCTGAAGATTCAGGGGCTGCAGCCATGAGCGAGACCCCGGCCGAGCGCACCGAACAGCTGATCGCGGTCACCGAGCGGCTGACCGCGCTGGTCGCCGAGCAGGCCAAGGCTTTCGAGGCGCGCCGCCCGCAGGACGCCGCCGTCCACGTGGACGAGGTCGGCCGGCTCGCCAACGCCTACCGCCACGAGTCGGCGCGGATCCGCGGCGCGCCGGCCCTGCTGGCCGGCCTTGCGCCTACGCTCCGCGCCCGGCTGGTCCGCGCCACCGAGGCTTTCGACGCCGTCTTGGCCCGCCAGGACCGCGCCGTGGCCGCCGCCAAGTTCGTCACCGAGGGCCTGGTCCGCGCCATCGCCGAAGAAGTCGCCGAGCAGCGGCGGCAGGCGGGGACCTACGGCGCCGGTGGAACGACCGCCAGCGCCACGGCCGCCACCGCCATCACCCTCAACCAGCGCGCGTAGCCGCGGCGCCAACGCCGCCGAGCGTGCTGGACCAAGCTTGGCTTTGAGCGTCTTGTGCCGACGTCGCTCGGGGGCGACGCCGATCAACCGATCGCAACAAGGGGTGCTCATGACCAAGACCAGACTCGCGCCGCTGGCGCTGCCGATCCTGCTGGCCGCCACGCTCAGCGGCTGTGCCAAGCCCGAGGCCGCCAAGCCGGCCGTCGACACCGGCAAGATCGCCGAGGCGGTGAAGGCCGACGCCGCCGGGCTGGTGGCCGCGCTCAACGCCCACGACGCGGCCAAGGCGGTCACCCACGACGCGCCGCAGACGGTCGCCATGTTCCATGGCGCGCCGAACGTGAACAGCGCCGCCGAGGACGAGGCGATGACCAAGCAGCAGATCGCCGATCCGGCTTTCAAGCTCGCGGTCAGCGACGAGAGCGTCGACGTGGCGAAGGCCGGCGACATGGCGATCTACCGCGCCAAGTACGCGGCCACGGTCACGGACACGAAGACCAAGAAGCTGGTCACTGAAACCGGCAACTGGGTCATCCAGTACAAGCCGCAGCCGGACGGCTCCTGGAAGGTCGCGCTGAGCGTCGTGTCCGACACGGGCGCCGCGCCCGCGGCCGCTCCCGCCGCCGCGCCCGCGGAGAAGAAGTAGCGGCTGCGAGGCCCCGCCATGCTGAGCGTGATCCTCGCCGCCGTCGTCGCGGCGACGGCTCCGGCCCCGTCGGCGCCTGCCCGCGAGGCGGACCCGAAGGTCTGCCACGTGGAGCCGATCCAGGGCTCGCGGATCACCCACCGGGTGTGCCTGCGCGCCTCGGAAGCCGCGCTGCTGCGCCGCGACGCCCGCCTCCTGCTCGACCACGCCCAGCGCGGCGCCCAGGCCCCGAACATGGCCAACATCGTGGCGATGGGCCCTCTCCGCTGATTCAAACGCTTGTTTGACGCTGCGTCACGAGCCTAGCGTAGGAGAGTCGCCGGTCCGTTCGGCGATCTACGTTCTCAGGGCGGGGTGGAAGTCCCCACCGGCGGTAATGCCTGGTCCGAAGCTCCTCAAGAGCAAGGGCGGGACGAGCCCGCGGGCGCCCTGCATCGCTCCTCCGGGAGCGAAGCAGGGGACTAGCAGACACCGGTGAGATCCCGGGGCCGACGGTTAGAGTCCGGTTATGAGAACCGCTGTGGATGCCTGTCGGGAATCCCTCCCGGCGAGCGCCCGCGGCGCCTCCCTGAGTCGTGGTTCTTCAACCCCGTCAGGGAGAGACCCATGACCCAAGCTGCCAAATCCCAGCCCACCCAGGTGAGCGAGTTCCCCACCGCCAACGGCGCGTTCCGCGCCGCGCGCATCGCCTTCGTCCAGTCGCTGTGGCATCGCGAGATCGTCAGCCAGGCACATGCCGGCTTCATAGACGAGTTGGCGAGTTTGGGCGTGCCGGCCGACGCCGTCGAACGCTTCGAGACGCCGGGAGCGTTCGAGATCCCGCTGCACGCCCAGACGCTGGCCCGCTCCGGCCGCTACGCCGCCATCGTCGGCGCAGCCCTGGTGGTCGACGGCGGCGTCTATCGCCACGACTTCGTCGCCCAGACCGTCGTCCAGGCGCTGATGCAGGTGCAGCTCGCCACCGAGACGCCGGTGTTCTCGGTCGTGCTGACCCCGCACCACTTCCACGACCACGAGGTCCACCAGCGGTTCTTCCATGAGCACTTCCGCGTGAAGGGCCAAGAGGCGGCGCGCGCCTGCGTCGGCACGCTGACCAGCCTCGCGGCCCTGGCGAATGCGGCGTGAGGTGGCGATCATGGACAGCCTCAACACGGCAGCCCCGCTGGGCTTCGCGCCGCATGACCGCAAGAGCCCGCTCACCGATCCCTGGGAGCCGCTCTACAGCCGCAAGACGGAGCGCGCGGTTGTCCTCGGCCTGCGCGCCGGCCCGGCTCACACCAACAGCCGCGGCTTTGTGCACGGCGGCCTGATCGGGGCGCTGGCCGACAACGCCATGGGCTTGTCGTGCGCGAGGGCGAGCGGCCACCTGGGCGGCTTGATCACCGTCAGCCTCAACGTCGACTTCCTGGGCACGGCGCTGGAAGGCCAGTGGCTGGAGTTCGACACCGTCTTCGTGAAGCCCGGCCGTACGCTCTGCTTCGCCCAGGCCTTCGTCAGCGCCGACGGCCAGCCCTGTGCGCGCGCCAACGCCGTGTTCCGGGTGGTGGGCGGCGAGGCGCGAAGGACCGCGGCATGACGGCCTATGTCCTGGCCCAGCTCACGATGCGCGACCGGGCCCGCTACGACCGCTATGCGGCGGCGTTCCTGCCGACGCTGAAGCCGTACGGCGGCCGGTTGCTGGCGGCGGACGAGGCGCCGGAGGTGCTGGAAGGCGAGTGGCGCCGCGACAAGCTGGTGTTGATCGCGTTTCCGGACGCCGCGGCGGCGCGGGCCTGGGTCGCGTCGCCGGCCTATCAGGCGATTACGCCCGACCGGCTGGCCGGCAGCGAAGCCGTGGTGCTGCTGGCGCGGGGGGTCACGACAGCTTGAGCGTAAGTTCCTGGCAACCGGGACGGCCGTGAGCCATTTTGCACCCCATGCGACGCCACGTGGCTCTTCGGCTGGCGCTTCTCGCCCTCGCGGGCGGCCTCGGTGCGCCGGCATTGGCCCAGCCGGCGGCGCCCGCGGCGTCGCCGGCCGAGCCGTGGCGGGCGCCCGTCGACCAGCCCGGCACCCAGGCAGCGGACAACAAGGCGCGGATCAGCTCGGGCGCTGCGGCGGTCGCGCCCTCTCCCGCCGAGCAGCGGGAGGCGAAGGCGCTCGCCGGCGCCATCTTCGCCACGCCCGCCGCCGCCCAGAAGGCCGCGGACAAGGCTGCTCCCGAACAGCCGCTGTCGGATTTGGCCGAGGTGCAGCCCAGACCGGAGTGGGCCCGCCACAAGCCCGGCGTCGACCTCGGCGGCCGCGGCGTACGCGTCCAGACGCCCTTCTGACGCAGCGTGAGCGCGGCTCACGGATCCTGCGACCAACCGTGGTTATCGCCCCGCCTCCGTCCGAGCCATCCTGCGTTGCGTCGAAAGGAGGTCTCTCCGCATGTTCGCCGCCCGCCTGGCTCAGCCCGCGCGCCTTGCCCCCGCAACCCTGCCCCTGCGTGGCTGGCTGCGCCAGGCGTGGTCCTTCTGGTGGGCCGCCCTGAAGGACCATGTCGCCGACCGGCACTTCATTCCACGCCTCGAGCGCCGCGGGCGAACCGGCGACAATCTGTGACTTGAGCTCACGAACGTGGCGCCCAGATGTCGTTTGGGCGCGTCATGGAACATCGCTATATCCAGGCGGATGCTTGTGAGCTGAGGTCACATGGCCAAGCGCAGCCAACTCCCGCTGACCGCCCTGCGCGCCTTCGAGGCGTTTGCCCGCCTGGGCAAGATGAGCCTTGCCGCCGACGAGCTCTGCGTCACCCACGGCGCGGTCAGCCGCCAGGTCCGCAGTCTGGAGGCGGTTTGCGGGGTCAAGCTCACGCAGGGGCCGCGCAATGCGCTGAAGCTGACCGATGCCGGCGCCGGCATGGCCCGCGCGCTCGGCCGAACCTTTGATGAGCTGGAGGAGACTTTCCGTGCGGTCCGCGCCGAGGGCGAGCGGGAGCTGCACGTCTCCTGCGTGGGCACGCTGGCGATGAAGTGGCTGATCCCGCGTCTGTCCGGCTTCCACACTCGCCATCCGCAGCTCTCCATCCGGGTCACCGAGGCCTATGGGCCCGTGGACTTCACCCGCGAGCCGTTTGACGCCGCGATCCGGCTCGCCGAGAGCATCGACGCCGAGGGCCTGGTCGCCGCGCCGTTCCTGGACAACTTCCACGGGCCGGTGATGGCCCCGAACTTGGTGGCGTCCGGCGTCGGCCTCGTCGACCTTGCCGCGCTGCCGCGCCTGCACACCCGCAGCCATCCGCAGGCCTGGGACGAATGGGCCGAGCACGCCCAGGTGCCGGTCGCGCCGGCGCGCGAGAACCGCGAGTACGAGCACATCTTCTACACCCTGGAAGCGGCCAAGGCCGGGCTAGGCGTGGGACTCTCGCCGTGGATCTACGTGGCCGACGACATCGCCGCCGGCCGGCTGGTCGCGCCGTTCGGCTTCGCGCCGACCCCGATCCGCTTCCACCTGGTGACGCCGCTGCACGAGCCGAAACGCAGCCTGAAGGCCTTCCGCGAGTGGCTGTTGGAAGAGGCGGCTAAGGCGCCGGCGCCGCCGGAAACACTGCGGCTGGCGGAGATCATCCCCCAGACCGCGTGATCGGCCGGCCTGATCCAACGGCTTGACTGTCCCGCGGGAGCGCACATCGTTCTGCGACAGGATTGGGGAAGCCATCATGCGCGTACTGTTCGCCCTTGCCGCCGCCGCGGCGCTCACGCTCGCTGGCTGCGACGCCATTCAGAACCCGTTCGCCGCAAAGTCTGCGAAGCCGGCGGCCCCGGCCCCGCCTGCGCCTGTGCAGTCCGCCACGGCCCCATCCCCGCCTGAACCGGCAGCGCCGGCCGCCGCCCCGGAGGCGGTCGCTGTTCCAGCGGCGGCCCAGACGGCGGCCGCCACGCCACCGCCACCAGTCGAGGTCGTCCATTGGGCGAGGGCCGACTACCCGCAGCGCGAGCGGCGGCTGGAAGCCTTGATCGCCAACGCCGAAACCCGTGACACCCTGGGCGACACCCACAGGGTGGTGGCGGAGGCCGACCAGCGCCGGGCCCGCTGCGCCACCCGGTCGTGCATCGAGCGCGCCTATGCCGAAGAAGAGGCTTGGCTGCGTCAGTGGGAAGGCTCCGCGAGCATCCGCTAGCGCGGATAGCGGCCGCCCCAGCTCGCGGCTTTCGGACATGTGTTGATTTCGCCTCATTGAAGGGACGTGCGCCCGGCGCGATCTAGCTCGCGAGGATGAGTCCCCTTCCCTGCCCTTCTGCGGAGATCCCATGCCCTTCCAGATCTCAGCTCTACCCGCCGAGCCGTTCCGCCCGCTGTTCGGCCTCTCCGACGCGGCGTTGGCCGAGCATGGCGTGATCCGCCGCACGGTCGACGCCAAGCCAGGCTTCCCCTGCCGGATAAGCCTGGAGGACGCCGAGCCGGGTGAGACGGTCCTGTTGCTCAACTACGAGCACCAGCCGGCCGATACGCCGTTCCGCTCGCGCCACGCGATCTACGTCCGCGAGAACGGCCCGCAGGCCGCCCTGGCGCTGGGGGAGCTGCCGCCGGTGTTCGCCACGCGGGTGATCTCGCTGCGCGCCTTCGATGACGCCGGCATGATGCTCGACGCCGCCGTGGCCAAGGGGGACGAGATCATCCCGGCCATCGACCGACTGCTCGACAACCCGCAAGCGGCCTACCTGCACGCCCACTACGCCGGCATGGGCTGCTACGCGGCGCGCATCGACCGGGCCTAGCGCCTCTACCGCTGCTGACAGCGTGGTGTCAGCAGTTGCACCAGCGGGTCTCGTCGCAGCGGGTTTGTTCCGCTTCCGTTCCCGTGTTATCCCTGAGTCCGCGGACCTACATTAGGCCGCCCGTCGGGACCTCCCGGCGGCGCGGGCGGTTTCCGGGACAGAATGGCCGAACAGCAGCAGAACTTCATCCGCGTGCGAGGGGCGCGCGAGCACAACCTGAAGGACGTCAGCGTGGACATCCCGCGCGGCGAGCTCGTGGTGCTGACCGGCCTCTCCGGCTCGGGCAAGAGCTCGCTGGCGTTCGACACCATCTACGCCGAGGGCCAGCGCCGTTACGTTGAAAGCCTGTCGTCCTACGCCCGCCAGTTCCTCGAGCTGATGAGCAAGCCCGACGTGGACCTCATCGAGGGCCTCTCGCCGGCGATCTCCATCGAGCAGAAGACCACCAGCCGCAACCCGCGCTCGACCGTCGGCACGGTGACCGAGATCCACGACTACATGCGCCTGCTCTGGGCGCGGGTCGGCGTGCCCTATTCGCCGGCCACCGGGCTTCCCATCGAGAGCCAGACCGTCAGCCAGATGGTCGACAAGCTGAAGGCCCTGCCCGAGGGC
>JBJMQX010000019.1:0-26970 GCA_045802455.1 Phenylobacterium sp.
ATCGGCCCCGACGTCGGCTGGACCGCCTATGTGCCGTTGTCGGGGCCGGAGTATTCGCCGGGCAAGCGGGCCGACATCTGGGCCCAGATGATCACCTTCACCGAAGTGGCGTCGCTCGCCGTGGCGGTCTCGCTGATTACGACCGTCTTCAAGATGCGCGCGCCCGGCATGACGCTCGCCCGCGTGCCGCTCTTCATGTGGTCGATGCTGGTCACCTCGATGATGGTGATCCTGGCGATGCCGGCGGTGATGCTGGCCTCGAGCTTCCTGATCTCCGACCGGCTGGTGGGCACCCACTTCTACAACGCCGCGGAGGGGGGCTCGAACCTGCTCTACCAGCACCTCTTCTGGTTCTTCGGCCACCCGGAGGTCTACATCATCTTCCTGCCCGGCCTGGGGATGGTCTCTGAGATCACCGCCACCTTCTGCCGGCGCAGCGTGTTCGGCTATCCGGTGATGGTGCTGTCGCTGCTGACCACGGGCTTCCTCGCCTTCGGCCTGTGGGTGCACCACATGTTCGCGACCGGCCTGCCGCACCTGGGCGACAGCTTCTACACCGCCGCCAGCATGACCATCGCGCTGCCGGCCGGCGTACAGATCTTCTGCTGGATCGCAACTATGTGGGACAGCCGGCCGCGCCTGGCGACGCCGATGCTGTTCGTGATCGGCTTCATCGTCACCTTCGTGCTGGGCGGCCTCAGCGGGGTGATGCTCGCCTCCGTGCCGCTCGACCAGCAGGTGCACGACACCTACTTCGTGGTCGCCCACTTCCACTACGTGCTGATCGGCGGGGCGGTGTTCCCGCTGCTGGGGGCCATCCACTACTGGTTCCCGAAGATCACCGGCCGAATGGCGAGCGAGGCGGCCGGCAAGGTCAGCTTCTGGCTGATCTTCCTTGGCTTCCATCTGGCCTTCTTCCCGATGCACATCCTGGGCCTGCAGGGCATGCCCAGGCGGGTCTACACCTATCCGGCCGACATGGGCTGGGGCGCGCTGAACCTGGCGTCGACGATCGGCGCTTATGTGTTGGCGAGCGGCATCGCGGTCTATCTCGGCAACCTGATCGTCAGCGCGATGCGGGGCCGGGCTGCAGGCGCCAACCCGTGGGACGCTGGTGGCCTGGAGTGGGCGACCACCTCGCCGCCGCCCAGCTACAACTTCGGCCTGACGCCGGTGGTCGAGGGCCGCGAGCCCCTGTGGCTTGGCGAGCTACCGGTGATGACCGGGCTCGTCGACGAGCCGCGCGAGGTCCTGCTCACCAGCGTCAGCGACGCCAAGCCCGAGGTCCGCGAAGGCTCGCCGGAACCGAGCTTGTGGCCGCTGCTGACCGGCATAACGATCAGCGTGCTCTTCGTCGGCTCGATCTTCGACGAGTGGTTCCTGGTCTGGGCCTCGATCCCGCCCACCCTGTGCATCATGGGCTGGTTCTGGCCGAAGCCGGCGCATTCGAAGATCGTTCCCGGTCCTGACGTCCTGCCGCCGGGAGCCGAGGCATGAGCCGGCGCGTCCCCGGCGACCTGTCCCAGGTCCCCACCGCGGGCATGGGCTCCCACAGCCTGTGGTTCTGGGCCGGCGTCGGCTTCATGAGCATCGAGAGCGCCGGCTTCGCGCTCGCCTACGCCACTTACCTCTACCTTATGAACAGCGCGCACCAGTGGCCGCTGGACGGCAAGGCGCCGGATCTGCTCTGGGGCACTCTGCAGACCATGGTGCTGCTCGCCAGCATCCCGCCGACGCTCATCCTGATGCGGGCGGCCAAGCGGCGCGATAAGTCGCAGACCCAGCGGTGGGGCGTCGTCGTGGCCCTGATGAACGCCGCCGCCCTCGTCATCCGCGGTTTCGAGTTCCCGCACCTCAACGCCCATTGGGACGTGGACGCCTACGGGTCGGTCGTCTGGGCGCTCCTGCTGCTGCACACCGTGCACCTGGTCACTGACTTCATCGACACCGGCGTGCTGACGATCTGGCTCTTCACCCATCCGGTGGACACCGAGCGGTTCGCCGACGTGGACGACGATGGCATCTACTGGCTGTTCGTGATCGCCACGTGGCTGCCGATCTACCTGCTGGTCTACTGGGCGCCGAGGCTGACGCCATGACCCGGCTCACCCAATCGCAGTTGGCGCCGTGGGCCGGCCTCTTCCTGGGGGCGTTGGGCTGGTTCCTGCACCACCAGCTCGGCTCAGACGCCAACAACTGGGACTGCAAGATCGCCAACGGCGCCTATGTCGTGGTCGTCGGACTGGTGTGCGCGTTGATCGCGCTGGCGGGCGGCCTGATCTCCTGGGCTTCGCGTCCGCCCGAAGGCGCCGACCTGCAGGTGACCCGCGGTTTCGCCCGCCTCGTCGGCATGGCCTCGGCCGCGATCTTCCTGCTCACCATCAGCTTCCAGACTCTGGCCGGGGTGCTGGTGCCGGCGTGCTTCCGATGAGGCGCTGGTCCATTCTCCTCCTCGCCTTCGCGCCAGGGGTCGCGGCGGCGCACACGCTCGCGCCGCAGCCCGGCTGGCAAGGTCCCGAGCCCTGGATGCTCGCGCCCATGCTGCTCACGGCCGGCCTCTACGCCGTCGGCTACGCCAGGCTCCGCGCACGGTCCGATCACGGCCGGCCCGAGCGCGCCACCCAGGCCGGCCGCTTCGCGCTGGGCATCGCCCTGCTGGCCGGCGCCACGCTCTCGCCGCTGCACCAGCTCGGCGGCCGCTCGTTCACCGCCCACATGGCCGAGCACGAGTTGATCATGCTGGCCGCTGCGCCCTTCCTGGTGTGGTCGCGGCCGCTGGGTGTGATGCTCTGGGCCCTCCCCGTCTTAGCCCGTCAGGCGCTCGCCGAAATCCCCCGCAGCCGCGCCGGCGCCGGCCTCTGGCATGGCCTCACCGACCCCTGGATCGCCACCGTGCTGCAGGCCGCCGCCCTGTGGATTTGGCACCTGCCGTCGCTGTTCGACCGCGCTCTGAAGAGCGAGGCCTGGCACGCCGCCCAGCACCTGGCCTTCTTCGCCACCGCCCTGCTCTTCTGGTCGGCAATGCTGAGCCCCCGGCGCAGCCCGTGGGTCTCGGCCGCCTGCCTGTTCGTGACCTCGATGGTCACCGGCGCGCTCGGCGCCTTCATGGCGCTCTCGCAGAGTCCCTGGTACGGCCCCTACGCCGCCCTGGGCCTGGCGGCCTTCGGGCTGTCGCCGGCGCAGGACCAGCAGCTGGCCGGCGTGCTGATGTGGGTCCCCGGCGGACTCGTGCATGCCGTCGTCGCCATCGCGCTCGTGGCCCCGCAGCTGCGCAGCGCGCCGCTCCGGAGCACCGTCGATGCATAGGGGAGCGTGGACAGCCCTGGCCGCGGTCGTAGTCGCCGGCTTGATCGGCGCAGGCTTGGTCGCCAATCAGATCGACGCCCGCCAGCGCCTCGAAGCCCGGGTCCGCGCGCTCACCCACGGCGGTGACCCCGCCGCCGGGCGCCTGGCGATCGAGCGGCGCACCTGCGGCGGCTGCCACGAGGTGCCCGGCGTCCCAACCGCGGTCGGCAAGGTCGGGCCCTCGCTCGACGGCATCGCCAGCCGCGTCTACATCGCCGGCCGGCTGGAGAACACACCGGACAACATGATGCGCTGGATCACCGACCCGCAGTCGATCGAGCCCGGAAACGCCATGCCGCCCACCGGCGTCGCCGGCCAGGAGGCGCGCAACATCGCGGCCTACCTCTACACGCTGGAATAGGAGCGCTCAGGCCTCCAGCTCGATGTCCCAATAGAGGTAGTCGAGCCAGCTTTCGTGCAGGTGGTGCGGCGGGAACTTCCGGCCCCGCTGCTGCAGCTCGAAGGCCGTGGGCCGATGCGGCGGCTGCAAGGGGTGCATGTGGGCTTCCCGCGGCGTCCGCCCCCCTTTGCTGAGGTTGCAGCGCGCGCACGCGGTGACGATGTTCTCCCAGGTGGTGCGCCCACCCCGCGAGCGGGGGATCACGTGGTCGAAGGTCAGCTCCTCCGAGGCGTGGCAGTACTGGCAGGAGAAGGCGTCGCGCAGGAAGAGGTTGAACCGCGTGAAGGCCGGCGGCCGGTCCTGCGTCACGTACTGCTTCAGCGAGACGACGCTGGGCAGGTGCATCTCGAAGGACGGCGAGTGGACCTTCTGGTCGTAGGTCGAGACCACGTCCACGCGATCGAGGAAGACCGCCTTGATGACGTCCTGCCAGGGCCAGAGCGAGAGAGGATAGTAGCTGAGCGGCCGGAAGTCGGCGTTCAGCACGAGCGCGGGCCAACCGGAAGGCGGGCGGCTAAGCACCTGCATGGCGGCCCCCTGCACGGAAGTCCGCGGTCTGGCGCCGGGCGCCTATGACAAACGCTTCTGAACTGAAGACTGAACCCTCGTTCGCGACGCTGCGTGGAGCGCGACGGGCCGGGTCAGGAGCCCCAGACGGTCCCGCTATCGGGGACGACTATAGGAAAGATTCGGAGACATCTCCATGACGGAGATGGCCTTTGTTAAGGGAGCCGGGCCTCGCCGCACGATCCTTTGTCTTTGCAGGAAGGTGGGCGAGGCTTAGCGGCATCGCATCGATCTAGGCGCCGACAGCGGCGGTTGCGCCGGCCAGAGCCAGGCCCAGGGCGACGACGACGAAGGACACCAGGACATCGAGGGTGCGATTGATTTGGATCGACATGGCTTTGTTCCTTTTCTTGGGTTCCGGCGCCGGGGCCCGGTCGCCGTGTCCGATGTGGACGATGTTTAGATAGCACTTATCTGAACATTGCCTAGATAGCAATTTACGCTGTACCGTTATGCAAATTTGCATGGTCGAGCTTGTCGGGCGGAGCGAGGCCCAAGACGAAGAAGGGCCCCGAGGGGCCCTTCTCCAGTCGGCGGAGAGAGTGGGGAGCTCGTCTAGACGCCGACGGCGGCGGCGAACGCCGCGGAGATCGACAGGCCCAGAGTCAGGATAAGGGCCGGGGCGATCCGGTCGAAGAAACCTTCGAAGCGAGAGATGGACATGACACACACCTTGAGTTTGAACCCCGGGGGAGCGGGGACGTTTGTTATTTGAACAACGCTAAGATAGGACGTATCTGAACGGCGTCAAGATATCTTTACGGCGCCAAGATTGAGAATTACAGTGAGGCTGATGAGAGAATCTCAAGCCGCCGAGGCCCGGCCCTATCACCACGGCGACCTGCGCCGCGCCCTGATCGACGCGGCCCGCCGGATCCTGGAGGCCGAGGGGCCAAGCGCCCTGTCGCTCCGCGCGGTGGCCCGGGAAGCCGGGGTTTCGCCCGCCGCGCCCTACCACCATTTCAAAGACAAGGGCGAGCTCCTGGACGCAGTGGCCCAGGAAGGCTGGGAGATGCTGGACCAGGTGATCGGGAAGGCGAAGGCCGATGCTCGCTCACCCTCTGAAGCCCTCGACGAGATCGGCGTCGGCTATGTCTGCTTCGCCCGCGACAACCCCGCCCTCTACCGCGTCATGTACGACACCGCCCGGGATCGCGAGTCGCTTCCCGAGGACATGAGCGGCGACAAGGACAGCGCCTACTGCAAGGTGCGCGACACCCTCATCGACAGCGGGGCTGACTCGTCCGACGAAATCGATCTCGAGCTCGCCACCATCGCCGCCTGGTGCTCCGCGCACGGCCTCGCCGAAATGGCCGGCTTCAAGCAGTTCGAGCACCTCAAGGACGCCCTCGGCGGCGAAGTTCCGTTCCTGCGGGCCATCTTCAAGCATATGGGTCTGGCGCCGGCGCATCGCGGACGCTAGCCACCGCGGGTGGCCGAATTCGTCACCCGCTTCGCCCCGTCGCCCACCGGCTACCTGCACCGGGGCCACGCCTATTCGGCTCTGACCGCGTTCCAGGCCGCGCAAGGCGCCGGCGGCCGCTTCATCCTGCGCATCGAGGACATCGACCGCACCCGCTGCCGCCCGGAGTTCGAAACGGCGATCGGCGAGGACCTCGCCTGGCTGGGCCTTTGCTGGGAGACTCCGGTCCGCCGCCAGTCCGAGCACATGGCCGACTATGGCGCGGCGCTGCGCGAGCTTTCCGAGCGTGGCCTGACCTACCGCTGCTTCCGCACCCGCCGCGAGGTCGCCGAGGCGATCGAGAGCGCGCCGCACGGCGCGATGGAAGCGTTCCGCGGCGCGCCCCTGCCGCCCGCAGAGGAGCAGCGGCGCCTGGAAGCCGGCGAGCCCCATGCCTGGCGGCTGTCGCTGGCTGCGGCCGAGCGGACCCTGGGCGGCTTCGCCCACCTCACGTTCCAAGAGGAGGGAGAGGGCCCCGCCGGTGAGCACGGGGTCATCGCGGCGCGCCCTGAACTCGGTGGCGACGTCGTGTTGGCGCGCAAGGACGTGGGCGTCGCCTATCACTTGGCCGTCGTGCACGACGACGCGCTGCAGGGGGTCACCCAAGTGATCCGCGGGCAGGACCTCTTCGAAGCGACCCACGTCCAGCGGCTGCTGCAGGCGCTCCTGGCGTTGCCGACGCCCACCTACCGCCACCACCGTCTTCTCACCGGGCCGGGCGGCCGGCGCTTCGCCAAGCGCGACCGCGCCGAAACGCTGCGCGAAGTGCGCGCACAGGGTATGACGCCCGAGGCGTTGAGGGCGGAGCTGGGATTTGGCTGAGGTCGCGGTCGCCGGCGAGACGACGCATCAGCGCTGGCAGGCGGTGGCCATGCTGGTGTTCGGCGCCTGCGTGATCGGCTTTTCGGCCGTGCTGGTGCGGCTGACCGGCGTCGGCCCCGCGGCCTCCGGGTTCTGGCGACTGGCCTGCGCGCTCCCCTTCCTCGCCCTGATGGCCCGCGCGAACGGCGGCGTGGGACGGCCTTCGCGGATCGCGCTAGCGGCAGGGGTGCTCTTCGCCCTCGACCTGGGCTTCTGGCACTACGGGATCAAGTACACCTCGGTGGCGGTCTCGACGGTGCTTTCCAACCTGACGCCGGTAGTTGTCACCGCCTTTGCGTGGGTGTTCCTGAAGCAGCGGCCGCGCGGCCTGTTCCTCCTCGCGATGGCTGTCGCGGTCGGCGGCGCCTGGATGATGGGCGCGGGCCGCGGCGCCGGCACGCCGGTGCTGAACGCGCCGCTGGGGGCCTTCTTCTCGCTGACCACTGCGCTCTGGTACGCCCTCTACTTCCTGGCCGTGGCCGAGGCCCGCAAGCGCGAGGGGGCGAGCCGGCTGATGCTGTGGTCGGGCCTGGCGGGCGCGCCGCTGCTGCTCATCGCGGCCCTCCTGCTGGGCGAACCCGTGCTGCCGGCGACCATGGCGGGCGCGGGGGCCTGCCTGGGACTGGGCCTGGTCCATATCGGCGGCCAGGGCTCCATAGCCTGGGCGATGGGCCGCCTGCCGCCGTCGCTGGCCTCGGTGGTGGTGCTGGTGCAGCCGGTGGTGGCCGCCTACGCGGGCTGGCTGCTGTTCGGCGAGGCGCTGGGGCCGTTGCAGGCGGCGGGGGCCGTGGTAGCCCTGGGCGGCGTGGTCCTCGCCCAATGGGCCGCCCGCCCACGCCCCGCCTAGCTGGAAAGCCCCCACGCCATCCTTGCGACCTCGATCGCGGCCAGCTTCGCCTCGAACGAAGACCAATCGTCGACGTCGGCGATCGGCGTCCACAGCGCCTCGATCTGGTCGTAGAGCAGCTCCTCCGGCTCCGGCCGAGCGAAGTAGGCGTGGGCGAGGCGCTCCGGCCGCTCGGGCGTGAACCCCGCGATCAGCTGGCGGAACTCGGCGAAATCCTTGCTTCGGTAGATGTCGCGCCGAATAGAGGCGTCCGCGCGCTTGGCGTCGCCGCAGAACCAGTCGAAGAAGACCGGCTCCCAGCGCAACGGCTCGCCGCCTTCGGCTATGGCGCGGAACATCGCCTGCACCAGGGCGGCGTCCTCGTCCGCAGCGCGGGAGACCAGGCCCAGCCTGGCCAGCATCGCCGCCGTGAGCTCAACCCGGTAGGCGGCTCCGAAGCCGTTCAGCGCCTCGACCAGCGGCTCGGTCTCGCTGACCAGCGACAGGCAGCCCGCAAGCTGCTGCAGGTTCCAGAACACCGCCTCCGGCTGGCGGCCGAAGCTGTAGAGCCCCGCGTGGTCGAAATAGGCCGCGGTGAAGTTCGGATCGTTGTGCGGCAGGAACCGGTAGGGGCCGTAGTCGAAGCTCTCGCCCGTCATGTTCATGTTGTCGGTGTTGAGCACCCCGTGGACGAAGCCGGCCGCCATCCAGCGCGCGGTCAGCCGCGCCGCACGGCCCACCACAGCCTGCAGCATGGCGGCGGGCCGGTCGTTCGCGCCGATAAGCTCAGGATAGTAGGTCTCGACGACGTGGTCGGTGAGCGCGCTAATCCGGTCGGCGCGCTCGAAGAAGGCGTGCCGCTGGAAGCTGCCGAAGCGGATGTGCCCCCAGGAGAGCCGGACCAGCACGGCCGAACGCGTCGGGCTGGGCTCATCGCCGCGTTCCAGGTCCTCGCCGGTCTCGATCAGCGAGAAGGAGCGCGAGGTCGGGACGCCCAACGCCTCCAGCATCGCCGTCGCCAGCACCTCGCGTACGCCGCCCTTCAGGGTCAGCCGGCCATCCCCCGACCGCGACCAGGGCGTGCGGCCTGAGCCCTTGGTGCCAAGGTCGAGCAGGCGGTCGGCGCCGGCCTCGCGCATCTGGGCGAAGGTGAAGCCGCGGCCGTCGCCCAGCTCGGGATTGTAAACCCGGAACTGGTGGCCGTGATAACGCTGCGCCAGCGGCGGGTCGATGTTCCCCGGCAGCGGCTCGAAGCGCCCGAAGTGGGCGATCCATTCCTCGTCGGTCAGCGTCTCCAGCCCGACCGTCGCCGCCGCGCGGTCGTTGCGGAAACGCAGGATGGTCTTGGGGAAGGCTTCGGCTCGCACCGGGTCGCCGAACTCCGCGCCCAACTGCGGGAAGCGCGGATCGGGGCGGTAGGCGGGGGAGACCGGCATCGTAGCGCAGATGGACGTTTCGGCCCGCGCCGACAAGCCGATCAGAGGCGGATCACGTTCATGGCGATCGCGCCCACCACCACGCCGCCGACGAACAGCGCCAGGCGCACCAGGGTTTCCGGCAGGCCGGTCGGCGCCGCCTTGCGCCGGGTCTTGCGGGCCTTTCGCAGCTCCGCGAAGTGCGCCTCGGCGATGGCGGACAGCCGCTCCCGCAGCTTGGGCGCCTCCTCCGAGAGCAGCGGCTTCCAGGGGTGCTTCTCGGAGTCGAGCTTCAAAGCCTGGATGACGGCGCCGTCGACCGCATATTCAACCTGTTTGAGCAGGGCCTTCTCCCAGCCCGCGTTCGGCGTGATCGGACGGTTGATCGCGGCGTCGTAGATGCCTAGCGATTCGTCGAGCGCCGCGCGCACCTCCTCCTCGATGGCTTCGGTGATGGTGAACGCCAGTCGGCTGGTGTCCTGCGACTGCAGGGCCTGGGACCTGGCCCTAACCTTGTCGAGGTGGTCGGAGATCGCCTCTTCGCACCGGGCGAAGACGCGGCTCAAGGCGCTCTCGAACGCGACCGGCATGGGCGGGGTCTCCCTCCCGACAACCGGAGCGTGAGGCCGCCGTCCCTCGGCGTCAATCCGGGGTCCTGCGGCGCGGGATCAGCCGGCCGCGCGCGGCCGGCAGAGCCAGGCGGTGAACGGCGCGAATGTCAGCCCCTGGACCGCCACCGAGAAGGTCGCCACTGCATAGGTGACCGCCAGGATCACCGTCCGCTGCGGGCCGTCGGGCACGCTCAGCGCCAGGGCCAGCGAGAGCGCCCCGTGCAAGCCGCCCCAGGCCAGTATCAGGCTCGCATGCCGCTGTTCGAGCCTGCGGTGCAGGTAGGCGCCCCAGGGCAGCACGACCACGAAGCGCGACACCAGCACTAGGCCCACGGCGGCCGCGCAGAGTCCCGCCAGCCGGGCCTGCATCGGCAGGATCACCAGTTGCAGGCCCAGCATGAAGAACAGCAGAGCGTTGAGGATCTCGTCCACCAGGGTCCAGAAGCTGCGCAGGTGGGCCTCTGTCGTCTCGCTGGCCGCGCCCTGCGCCTGGCGGTCGCCGATCAGCAGGCCGGCGCCCACCACGGCGATCGGGCCCGAGAGGTGCAGCGCCTGGGCGCCCGCGTAGACGCCCATGGCCAGGGCGAGCGTCAGGCTCACCTCGACCACGAAGTCGTCGATAGCCCGCATGGCGCGGATGACCACCAGGCTCGCCACGATGCCCAGCGCCAGCCCGCCCGCTGCCTGCACGACGACGCTCAAAGCGGCTTGGCCGACATCCGGCGACGCCCCCGTGGCGTAGGCCAGCAGCGCCGTGAACACCACGATACCGACCCCGTCGTTGAACAGCGCTTCGCCCTGGAGCACCACCTGCAGCGTCTTCGAGAGGTAACCGCGCTTGACAGTGGCGATCACCGCGATGGGGTCGGTCGGGCTGATCAGGGCGCCGAACACCAGGGCCCAGGGCAGCGGCAGCGCGATCCCCAGCAGCCGGGCGGCGAACCAGACGCCGCCGCCGACCACCGCCGTCGTCGCCAGAACGCCCAGCGTCGCCAGCGTCCAGATCGAGAGCCGGCGCTTGCGCAGTTCGGTCAGGTCGACCTGCATGGCCCCGGCGAACAGCAGGAACGCCAGCATGTAGCTGAGTACGGTGCGCGCGAAGTCTATCTGCTGCACGGCGCCGGTTACGCCGGCCGCCAGGTCGGGCCGCGCCAGCTGCAGGGCGAAGACCGCTCCGGCGCCGGCCAGGCCGACCAGCAGCATGGCCACCGCATGCGGCAGGTGGAGCGTCTTCACGTTCACCCAGCCGCCGAGCGCCACCAGGCCCAGGAACACCGCGGCGAGTTCGAAGGTGGACACCTCAGGGCTCCGGCTCGGCCGCGCTTGCGACCACGGTCGGTATAGCGGCGCGGCCGCCGCCCTCAATGGAATTCGAGAGTAGCTGCTGCGGCTAGCTCAACCGATCCGCACGCCCATCGCCCCGTCCACCGGCAGGATCGCGCCGGAGATGAAGCTCGCCTCGTCCGAGGCCAGGAACAGCGCGGCATAAGCGGTGTCCCAGCCGGTGCCCATCTTTCCGCCCAGCGGCACGCGCGCGTCACGCTCGGCGCGGACCTCAGTTGTGGGACGGCCGGACGCCTGGGCGATGCCGCTCACCGCCATGGGCGTGTCCATGTAGCCCATCATGATGGCGTTGCAGCGCACGCCGTAGCGGGCGTTCGACTGGGCGACCGAGGTGGTCAGCCGGTTCACGCCAGCCTTGGAGACCTCATAGGCGAGCTGGATGCCGCCGGCGCGGGCCGCCAGCGACGAGATGTTGACGATGGCGCCCCCGCCCTGCTCGCGCATCACCGGCAGGGCCGCCTTGATGGTCAGCCACATGCCCTTCAGGTTCACCGCCAGGATGCGATCGAAGGCGGCCTCCTCCAGCCGGTGGGCGGGCGCGTCGCCGCCGCCGATCCCGACATTGTTGACCAGCACGTCCAGCCGCCCGAAGCGCGCCTTGGCCTCTTCCACTATCCTGGCCGCCTCGCCGGACTTGGCGATATCTGCGGCCATCGACGAGGCGGCGCCGCCCTCCTCCACGACCATGGCCGCGGTCTCCTCGGCCCGCTCGGCCACCCGGTCGACGCAGAGCACGCTGGCGCCTTCGCGGGCGAACAGCAGGGCCATCGCCCGGCCGTTGCCGATGGTCTCGCCGGGCGTCTGGCCGGCGCCCACCACGACGGCGATCTTGCTCTCCAGCCGGCCCGCCACGCTCAGAACCCCTTCAGGTCCGGGTCGAGCGCCTGGCCCTCGTCCAGCTGCACGCCGAAGGTGTTCAGGAACATCGAGACCTGGGTGTACTGGCCGGCCGTGAACACCACGTCCATGCACTGCTTCGGCGTGAAGTGCTTCGACAGTTCCGCCCAGGTGGCGTCGGTGACGAACTGATCAGCGTGCAGTTCGTCGCTGGCCTTGATCAGGGCGGCGTCGGCCGCGCTCCAGCCTGCGCCGGCGCCCTGCTTGATCCGCTCGATCTCCTCGGCGGTCAGCCCTTCGCGCAGGCCGATCCGGTGGTGCTGGGTCCACTCGTAGCCTGACTTGCAGAGGAACCCGGTGCGCAGGATCACGATCTCCCGCTCGCGCGGCGGCAGGTCGTTGCGGCGCGACAGCACATAGCCGCCCCAGGCGTTGAAGCGGGTCAGCGCCTTGGGCGCGCGCACCAGGGTGCGGAAGATGTTCAGTACAGGCCCTTGCCGGAAATCCTTCAGCGCCTCGGCCTGCTCCTCGGAAAGCTCGGCGTCGCTCAGCGGCGCATAGCGGGGCTTGGTCAGTCGCATCGGAAGTCCCTCCTGGGCTCTCTCTCGAGGCCTCTGATCGGATAGCTTAGCGACTGTGCGACGGCCATGCTAACCGAAGCCATGGCCCGGCGGATCACGCTCGATTTTCTGAGGACCGAGAGCGCCTCGGGCGTGGTCCTGGCGCTCGCCGCCGCCGCCGCCATCGTGCTCGCCAACTCGCGCTGGGCCGGCGCCTACTTCGGGTTCATCGGCGAGCCCTTCACCGTCCAGTTGGGCGGCTTCCAGCAGACCCTGACGGTGCTCGAGTGGGCGCGCGAAGGGCTGATGGCGATCTTCTTCTTCGTGCTGGGGCTGGAGATCAAATACGAGATCTACCGCGGTGAGCTGGCCAACCCGCGCAGGCTGGCCCTCCCGGCGCTGGCCGCGCTGGGCGGCGTGATCGGCCCGGCGCTGGCCTATCTCGCCTTCAACCTCGGCCCGGCCGGCGCGCCGCAGGGCTGGCCCACGCCGGTGGCCACCGACATGGCCTTCGCGCTCGCCGCCCTTGCGCTCGCGGGTCGGCGGTTGCCCTCAACCCTGCGCCTGTTTGTCCTGACGCTGGCGATCGCCGACAACCTGGCCGCCGTCGCCCTGATGGGCCTGACCTTTGCCGGGCGGCTGCACTATGGCGCGGCGGCGGGCGCCGTGGTTGCGCTGACGCTGATGGCCCTGCTCGGTCGCTGGCGACAGTCGCCCTATCTGCTCTACGCGCTCGGCCTGGTGCTGGTCCTAGCCTTCACGCTGAAGTCGGGGATCTCGCCGGCGGCGGGGGGCGCAGCGGCTGCCGCGACCATTCCGCTGACGCCGCGCAAGCCCGGCCGGCCAGGCGTGCTCGAGGACCTCATGGAGAGCCTGCACCCCTATGTGGCGTTCTTCATCCTGCCGTTCTTCGCCTTCACCGCGGCGGGCTTCGCGGTGCGCGGCATCGGCCTTTCCGAGCTCTTCGGGCCGGTGGCCCTCGGCGTCGCGGCGGGCCTGGCGATCGGCAAGCCGCTCGGCGTCTTCACCGCGGCCTCGGCGGTGATCGGGCTGAAGATCGCGCGCCGGCCGACCGGCATGAAATGGATCGAGCTCGCCGGCGTCTCCATGCTGTGCGGCGCAGGCTTCACAATGAGCCTGTTCATCGGCCAGCTGGCCTTCCCCACGGGCGAGCTCGGCTCCAACCCGGCCCAGGTGCGGCTGGGCGTCATCGCCGGATCGCTCGCCGCGACGCTCACCGGCATGGCCCTGCTCGCCTGGGCGCAGGCCAGACGCGGCCCCGAAACGGGCTAGATCAGCCCCCGCTCACGCGCCTAGCTGAAGGCGTCGGCGAGCGCGGCGGACGGGTCGAGGACATTGGTGGGTATCGTCGCCACGTTCGTGGCGAACGCGATCGACAGCCGCAGGTCCGGATAGATGACCAGGCTGGCGCGGCCGCCCTCCTGCGCGCCCGCGTGATGCCAGCGGCGGCGGCCCTTCGCGTCAGTGTCGATCCGCCAGGCCAGGCCCAGCGGCGGCATCTGACGCGTCGCCGCGGTGATTGGCGTGAAGAGCAGCGCCCGCTCCTCGCGCGTGATCCTGGATTGCGCAGAGTCCAGGAGCGCCGCGCCGAAGCGCGCCATGTCCGAGGGCGTCATCAGGAAGCCGCCCCCCGCCCATTTGTAGGCGGGGTTGGTCTGCCGCGCGTTGGCCCAGCCTTCGGCGACCAGGGGATTGGAGGCTCGGTAGTCACTCGAGGGACCGTACGCGCTCACGCGCATGGGCCGCAGGGCCTGGGGATCGTCCTCCGCCAAGCTGGTCAGGCCGAACGGCGCGCCGACCTCGGCCTTCACCAGCTTGGGGAAGTGTTGGCCCGCCGCCGCCTCGAGCACCAGGGACGCCAGGGTGTAGCCGAAGGTCGAATAGGCGATCTGCGCGCCGGGCGGTCCGATCAAGGGATCGTTGATGAAGGTCTCGAGGATTTCCTTGTTGGTCGGGTACGCGCGGAAATCCAGCGCCCCGCCCGGCGTCGCGCGGTCGAGGTCGTGGATCGTGTAATGGCGCACGCCGCCGCGATGCGTGAGCAGCTGTTTCAGAGTGGTCTGGCGATGCTGCGCGGGCAGGTCCTTGAGCCATTTTGAAATCGGCGCATCGAGGTCGACCTGCCCGCGCGCGGCAAGTTTCGCCGCGGTCGTGGCGGTCAACACCTTGCTGACCGAGCCCAGCTTGAAACGATGCGCTGGCGTGCAGTTGACGTCGAACTCCAGGTCGGCTTTCCCGAACGCCATCGCCCAGATCAGCCCGTCGGGCCGGGCGGCGGCCAGCGAGAGCGCCGGCGTTGGCTGCGCCGCGTGCAGCCTCTCGGCCACTTTCTCGGCGCGTGCGCCCCCGACATGGTCGATACGGCGTTTCTGGGCCCGGGCCGTACCCGCTCCCGCCATGGCGGCGGCGACCGAGGCGCCGAACAGGAGATCGCGCCGGCTCGCGTTCGGGGCGCCAGTGGCGGACTGGGTGGATTGGTGGTCGCGCACTCTTGAATCTCCAGGTCTCGCGAAGGAAGCGCAGCAAGGCTCTCGGGACGGCGATGACACCGCCCCAATCTCGGCCGCGCAGAACAGCAGGCTTGGCTATTTGGCGGCTAACAGGTCCGGGGCGCGCCGGCTCAGCCACCAGACGGGAACCAGGCAGATCAATGGAAACGCAAAATGGATCGTCGAGGCGAGCGGCCGGTCCGCGCCGGGATCTGCGAGGCGCAGGTCGAGCAGCGCCAGCAGAGTTGCGATGCCGACTCCCAGGACCAGGAGCGGCAGCGCATTGGACCGGCGGCGGACGAGTTCGATCGCGCCGCCCGCCAGGAGGCCGACGGCGACCACCACGAGAGCCAGTTCCCAGGCCGGATAGGCCTGGATGAAGCGCAGGGTCTCAGCCGTGCCGGGATCGTCGCCCAGTTCGGCGGCCTTGAGGCCCGGATGGCCCTTGATCGCGATCGCCAGCGTCGCGGCCAGAGCGCTGAAGCCTGCCCATGCGAGGGCGGCGCCGGCGAGCGTCCAGCGTGTCAGGAAGATCATCGTGGCCATGTCTTCGATCCTTTGTGCATAGCTCGCCCGGATGCAGTCGAGCGCGAAGGCGACGGCGGCGAAGCCTTCCGGAATGTGGTCGAGCTCGGCGCGCATGGCGCGGATCCAGGGACCGTGCGTCGGCGGCATGACGCGGGCAGCGTGATCGAGGCACCTTCGGGCCAGCCTGCGGGAAGCATCGCTCACGCCGGTTGCGCCCTTGCCGCCTGCTGGGACGGACGGTCGATTGCCGCGGCCACGGACAGGCCCTTGCCGGTCAGACGGTAGGCGTGGCGCGGCGGCCGGCCCGCTTGCAGGGAAGGACGCCACTCGGCCTCGAGCAGGCCCTGGCCATCGAGCCGGATCAGCAGCGGATAGAGCGTGCCCGGTTTGAGGCCGGTCTCCTTCAGCAGGTCGTAGCCATACCGCCACGCCTGAGGCTGGGCCGCCAGCGCTTCGAGCACCCGGACCGTTTGCGGAGAAGGGGCGCGCTGGCGGGCCATGTGGTAAGTCTACATATATCGATTCAATGGTCAATCGATATATGTAGACTTATGTCCCACGCTCTCGGTCTTGGCGGAAACGAAAAGGGCCGCCCTAGCGGGCGGCCCTCCTCTTGTCACCGGGACAAAGCCTATTCCGCGGCCTGCTTCGGCGCGTAGCCGAGGACGGCCTTGGTCTCCAGGAACTCGTGGAAGGCGAAGTCGCCCCACTCGCGCCCGTTGCCGCTCATCTTGTAGCCGCCGAACGGCGCCGTCAGGTCGCCGCCGCCGCCGTTGATCGACACCTGGCCGGCCCGCAGCTTCGAGGCCACCTCGCGCGCCTTGATGATGTCCGCGGCCTGCACGTAGGCGGCCAGGCCGTACTCGGTGTCGTTGCCGATGGCGATGGCCTGGTCGAGGCTCTCGTAGCCCAGGATCGACAGCACCGGCCCGAAGATCTCCTCGCGCGCGATGGACATGTCGTTGGTTACGTTAGCGAAGACGGTGGGCTTCACGTAGTAGCCCTTGTCCAGCCCCTCGGGCCGGCCAGGGCCGCCGATCACCAGCGTCGCGCCCTCCTCGATGCCCTTCTGGATCAGGGTCTGGATCTTGTCGAACTGGATCTTGGAGACCACCGGGCCCAGCTGGGCGTTGCCGTTCGGATCGCCGACGGTGACGCCGGCTGCGGTTTCCTTGGCCACCGCGATCGCCTCGTCCATCCGCTTCTTGGGGACGAGCATCCGGGTGGGGGCGTTACAGGACTGGCCCGAGTTGGTCATCATGGTGGCCACGCCCCGACCCACGCCCTTCGCGAAAGCGTCGTCGTCCAGCACGATGTTCGGGCTCTTGCCACCCAGCTCCTGCGCCACGCGCTTGACGGTCGGGGCCGCCGCCTTGGCGACCTCGATCCCAGCCCGCGTCGAGCCGGTGAACGACACCATGTCCACGTCGGGGTGGCTGGAGATCGCCGCGCCCACGGTCGGGCCGTCGCCCTGCACCATGTTGAAAACGCCCTTCGGCACGCCGGCGGCATGCATGATCTCAGCGAAGATCTGGCCGGTGAAGGGGGCCACCTCCGACGGCTTCAGCACCATGGTGCAGCCGGTGGCGATGGCCGGAGCCACCTTGCAGACGATCTGGTTCAGCGGCCAGTTCCAGGGCGTGATGAAGCCGCAGACGCCGATCGGCTCCTTGACGATCATCGTCGGGCCGCGGTCTTCCTCGAACTTGAAGGTCTTCAGGATCTCGATGGCGGTGGAGAGGTGGCCCATGCCGATCGGCACCTGGGCGCGCTGCGCCAGCGAAGCCGGAGCGCCCATCTCCTCGGTGACCGCCGTGGCCAGGTCGCCGAAGCGCTTCTGGTATTCCGCCAGTATGCGGCCCAGCACCTCGATCCGCTCCTCGCGCGTCGTCTGCGACCAGGAAGGGAACGCCTTCTTGGCGGCCTTGACCGCCTTGTCGACGTCGGCGGCGGAGCCCACCGCGATCTTCCCGGCGATCTCTTCCGTGGCCGGGTTCTCCACGTCGAGCGTCTTGAGCTGGACAGGATCGTCCCACTCGCCGTCGATGTAGAATTTGAGGTACTCGCGCATGGACGTCCTCCCGGATCGTTCGGTTCTGACAGGCGCCGAGGGGCGGCCCTCCCCGGCTTCGGCGGCGCATTCTAGTGATCGGCGTTAAGGGGGGAAGCCAGATTCCCTAAATCCCGCGCATGACGTGGCGTCAGCCGTCCCGGCCCGACTAGCGCTGGTGGATCAGCGGCTCGCCTGCGACCGGCGAACGCGCCTTCAGCACATAGCCCGCGCGGATCGAGCCCACGTAGAGGTCCTTCAGGTCGGCGCCGCCCCAGGTGACGTTGGTCGGGTGGTTGATCGTGGCTCCGGACGGGTCGTGGAACACCGTCTCCACCGCGCCGGACGGCGTGATCGCCACCACCTTGTTGGCCGCCGGCAGGCAGACCCAGAGGTTCCCCTCCGCATCCATGCCCACGCCGTCGGTGTAGCCCAGCTCGCCCGCGTCGACCTGCGGCTGGCCGGCCGCGGCCTGCAGCTTGCCCAGCACCGGCCCGTAGCGCTCGCCCTTGCCCAGCCGGCCGCCCGGCAGGATCGGGAAGGCCAGCACGTCCGCGCCGGTGGTCTGGGCGCAGTAGAGTGTCTTCTCGTCCGCCGAGAGCGCCAGTCCGTTTGGGAACTTCAGCCGGTCCGCGACGATCTCCGCTGAGCCGTCCGGCCGCAGCACGAATAGGAAGCCGTCGTCGCGGCCGTCCAGCGCCTGCGGCCAGGTCTCCGCATGGGTGGAGTTGGCGCACCAGATCATCCCGTCCGCCGTCATCACCGGATAGTTCGCCGACGTGAGCCTGCGCCCGCCGACCTCGGCCAGCAGGGTCTCGTGCGCGCCGGTCGCAGGATCGAACCGTTGCAGCGGCCCCTCCTCGCGGTCGTAGATCCCGAAGTTGGCGATCAGGATGCGGCCCTTGCGGTCCATGTTGATCCCGTTCGGCGCGCCACCCTTGGGCCCCATCCGCTTGAACGACCCGTCCGGGAAGATTTCGGCCACGGCGCACTGATGGTCGGAGGCGAACACCCGCCCGTCCTTTCCGACGACCACGTCCTCCGGCCGGTCGATGCCCACGGCGATCTTGGTGAAGGCCTCGGTCGGGATGGGCGCGGGCGGCATGACGGTCCTCCGGTTGGCCGCGAAGCTTGGGCCGCCGGGCCATCAGCTGACAAGCTTGGCCTTGTTGACCTGCCCGGGTCGCCATGGTGGTCTCCCGGCGATCCAAGGGCGGAGGGACCCCGATGCGATGGACCGAATGGGCCTGGACCGGGCTGCGCTGGCTGTTCGGCCTCTTCTTCTTCACGACCGGCGCGGCGATCGCAGCGAACACGATCTTCGACCTCGGCGGATACATCCATCAACCCACCGCCGCGGCCCAGGCCCTGGACACGGCCCTGCACCAGTCCGGCTTCATGGACCCGTTGTTGGCCGCCAGCTACGTGGTCGGCGGCGCGGCGCTGGCGTGGCGTCGCACGGCCCCTCTCGGGCTCGTCCTGCTGGCGCCGGCCATCGTGGTGATCTTCTTCTTCGACACCTTCCTGGCGCGACTGCCCATTCCGGGTGTCCTGACGCTGGCGGTCTGGGGCCTGCTCGCGCTGCGCTTCCTGCCCGCCTATCAGGGGCTGTGGACCTACGGCGAGGACCCGGCTAAAGCGCGCAGCTAGTCGCCCAACCGGAGCCGCGCATGCTCGGCATTCTCGTCATCGTCATCTTCCTGGCCGTGATCGCGATCCTCAACCGGATCGAGTTCGGCCGGTTCGACTGAGCCCGGAAGGAAGCGCCGCCGATGCCTGAACGCGGGGCGGCGCTGATCACCGGCGGCGCGCGGCGCATCGGCCGCGCCCTGGTCGCCGCCGCCGCCGACGCCGGCTACGACGTCGCCATCCATGTCCGCAGCGTCGACGACGACGCCGAGGCCGCCGCCGCCGAGGTCCGCGCGCGGCGCCGCAAGGCCGCGATCCACGCCTGCGACCTTCGGAAGGAGGCCGCCACCGTCGCCCTGGTGGGCGAGGCGGAAGCCGAGCTCGGTCCCATCACCCTGCTGGTCAACTGCGCCAGCGTCTTCGAGGAGGACGCCTTCGAAGACATGAACCGCGCCTCGTGGGATGCGCACATGGAGACCAACCTGCGCGCGCCGCTGGTGCTCTCGCAGGCGTTCGCGCGGCGGCTGCCAACCGGCCGCGACGGGCTGATCGTCAACATCCTCGACCAGCGGGTGCTGCAGCCGCAGCCGCACTTCTTCTCCTATTCGCTGTCGAAGTCGGCGCTCTGGGACGCGACCCAGATGCTGGCCCAGGCGCTGGCGCCGCGCATCAGGGTGAACGGCATCGGGCCTGGTCCGACGCTGGCGTCGATCCACCAGGACGCCGACGCCTTCGAGGCCGAGGCGAAGGCGACCCTGCTGGGACGCGCCGTCCCCCCGGCGGAGATCGCCGCCGCCCTGCGCTATCTGATCGACGCACCGTCGGTGACCGGCCAGATGATCGCCGTCGACGCCGGCCAGCACCTCTCGGGGCGCGATTGAGCATGGCGGACCGCGCGCGCACCGCCATGACCAAGGTCTTCGTCACCGGCCTGAAGGTGCAGGCCGAGATCGGCGTCTATCGCCACGAGATCGGCCGCGTGCAGCCGCTGGTGGTCGATGTGGAGTTGGACGTGCCCAGCGCCGGCGCGGGGCGGCTCTCCGAAACCCTGAACTACGAGACTATCCTGGAGGCCGCCCAGGCGATCGCCCGCGGCGGCCACATCGAGCTGGTCGAGACCTTCGCCGAGCGCCTCGCCGCGGCCTGCCTGGCGGACCCGCGAGTCACCCGCGCGCGTGTGCGGATCGAGAAGCCGCTGGCCCTCGCCCCCGACGCCGTGGGGGCCGGCGTGGAGCTCACAGTCGTCCGCGACTAGAACCTTACGAAAGCTTATGTGGCGCGCCGCCGGTATTGCGGCATGATCGCGGCGTCTTTCGAGGAGACGACGACAATGACTTATGGCGCGGGCTACCCCGCCACCGAAGACCGGGCCCTGCCAGGCGTGGTCTACGCCCTTTACATCCTGGGCCTGTTCCACGGGCTCACCCTCTTCATCGGGCTGATCATGGCCTATGTGATGCGCGGCGGCGCGGGGCCGGTGAACGCCAGTCACTACACCTACCTGATCCGCACCTTCTGGATCTCGCTGATCTGGGCGATCATCGGCGGCGGCGTGGTGCTGGTCAGCATCCCCTTCAGCTTCATCCTGATCGGCATCCCGTTCCTGTGGCTCGGCGGCATGATCTGCCTGGGGGCTTGGATCTGGGCGATGATCCGCTGCATCGTCGGCGCAGTCCGCCTGGCCGACGGGGTGCCGATCGCCCAGCCGTACGGGTTCCGGTTCTGACGCCGCCGCCGTGAGTGGCGGCCGGCTGATCGCGCTGCTTCTGGCGGAGTTCGCCGCCCTGATGGCGGTGATGGGCGGGCTGCTGTTCGGCGCCGCCGGCACGACCGATTGGCCCAGCGCTTGGGCCTACCTCGGCCTTTTCCTGACGGTCGGTCTGGCAGTCAGCCTGTGGCTCTTCGCCATCGACCCCGGCTTGCTCGCCGAGCGCCTCAAGCCGCCCGTGCAGCGCGGCCAGAAGGGCTGGGACCGCCTGTTCCTGCTGGCCGTAATGGTGGCCTACATGGGCTGGCACCTGCTGATGGCGGCCGACGCGCGCCGGTTCGGCTGGTCCGATGTGCCCCTGGGCCTGCAGGTCCTCGGCGCCGCATTGATCGTGGCCAGCTACCTCGGCATAGCCTGGGTCTACCGCGCAAACAGCTTCGCCGCCCCGGTGATCAAGATCCAGGCCGACCGAGGGCAGACGGTCATCGACACCGGCCCCTACGCCATCGTCCGCCACCCGATGTACGCCTTCGCGGTCCTCCAGTTCGTCGGCGCGCCCTTGATGCTCGGCTCATGGTGGGGCCTGGCCGTCGTGCCGCCGATGGTCCTTGGCGTCGCCTGGCGCGCGCTGGGCGAGGAGCGCATGCTGCGCGACGAGCTGGCGGGCTACGACGACTATGCCCGCCGCGTCCGCTGGCGGTTCGCGCCAGGCCTCTGGTGACCTAGGCGCTGACCAGCTCGCGGCGGACCATCCTGGCGTAATCGTCCATCAGGCTGAGCGAGATGTTGCCCGGCTTGAACCTATACTCGCCGATCTCCGCCACCGGCGTCACCTCTGCGGCGGTGCCGACCACGAAGCATTCCGAGAAGCCGGCCAGCTCCTCCGGCCGGATGTGGCGCTCGATGACCTCGAAACCCTTTTCGCGGGCGAGCTTGATCACGGACTGGCGGGTGATGCCGTTCAGGAAGCAGTCCGGGGTCGGGGTGTGCAGCACGCCGTCGTGGACAAAGAACACGTTCGAGCCGGTCGACTCGGCGACGTAGCCGCGCCAATCCAGCATCATGGCGTCGGTGAAGCCGGCCTGCTCGGCGGCGTGCTTGGAGATGGTGCAGATCATGTAGAGGCCCGTGGCCTTGGCGTGCACCGGCTCGGTTTCCGGCGAGGGACGCTTGTACTTGGCCCAACACATCCGGATGCCCTTGGCCTTCTCGTCGGGCTTGAAGTAGCTGGGCCAGTCCCAGACGGCGATCGCCACGTGGATCGTGGTGTTCTGGGCCGAGACCCCGATCATCTCCGAGCCGCGCCAGGCGATCGGGCGCAGGTAGCAGTCGGTGAGGCCGTTCTTGGCGCAGGTGTCCTTGCAGGCCTGGTCGATCTGGGCCACCGTGAACGGGATTTCGAAGTCCAGGATCTCCGCGGACTTGAAGAGACGCTCGGTGTGCGCCGTCAGCTCCCAGATCTGCCCGCCATACATGCGCTCGCCCTCGAACACGGCCGAGGCGTAGTGCAGGCCATGCGTCAGTACGTGCACCTTCGCCTCGCGCCAGGGCACGAACTGGCCGTCCAGCCAGATCCATCCGTCGCGGTCGTCGAAGGGAACGAGAGACATGAGGGGGCGACCTCCTTTCGCAAGGCTCTCCTAGACCCCACGGACGGCGGGTCCGTCAAACAAAATGGGTTCGCCGCCCGGCGCGATCCGGGGGGCCTGGGACGGTGAGCGGCGGCCTGGGATCGCCCGTCCGCGGACGCCATCTGCTGGTGGTCGACGACGACGACCGCATCCGCGAGCTGCTCAAGGAATATCTCGCCCGCGCCGGCTTCCGGGTGACCGCCGCGGCCGGCGGCGCGGGGGCCCGCAAGCTCATGCAGAGCCTCGATTTCGACTTGGCCGTGCTCGACGTGATGATGCCGGGCGAGGACGGGTTTTCGCTGACCCGCTGGCTGCGTGAGCAGAAGGGGCCGGCCGGCAGGACCCCGGTGCTGATGCTGACCGCCATGAGCGAGCCCGCGAGCCGTATCGAGGGCCTGAAGCTGGGCGCCGACGACTACCTTCCCAAGCCCTTCGAGCCCGAGGAGCTCTTGCTGCGCATCGAGGCGATCCTGCGCCGGGCCCAGGACCGGCCCGCCGCCGAGGGACCCCTCTCGCTGGGCCGCTGCGCCTTCGATCCGGACCGCGGCGAGCTTACCTGCGACGGCGAACCGGTGCGGCTGACCGAAGCCGAGATCGCACTGTTGCGCCAGCTTGCCCGCACCCCGCACGAGCCGGTGGAGCGCCTGGAGCTCGCCAGCGGCACAGTCGATCCCTCCGGCCGCGCTGTCGACGTGCAGGTGACCCGGCTGCGCCGCAAGATCGAGGCCGATCCCAAACAGCCGCGCTACCTGCAGACCGTGCGCGGGATCGGCTACCGCCTGGCGCCCGACTGAGATGGCCAGGAGCGCGCGCGTGATCGGCCGCTGGTTCAAGCGGCAGTTGCCGAAGACGCTCTTCGGCCGCTCCCTGCTGATCATCGTCCTGCCGGTTGCGATCATGCAGATCGCCGTCACCTACGTGTTCTTCGACGCCCACTGGCAGACGGTGACCGCGCGCCTCTCCGAGGGCTTGGCCGGCGACATCGCCTGGGCCGTGGAAAGCTACCAGGAGGATCCCAGCCCCGCCGCTTTCGGCAAGCTCTCAAAACGCGCCGAGGACTCCATGGGCCTCTCGGTCGCCCTGCAGCCCGGCCGCAAGCTGCCCGCCACCCGCCGCTACTCGCTGTTCGCGCCCATCGACCGGTCGCTGCAGCGGGCGCTCTCCGACCGACTGGACGAGCCGTTCTGGTTCGACACCACGCGCTACCCGGCCTACGTCGACGTGCGCGTGGCGGTGCCCGGCGGGGTGATGCGGGTCCTGGCGCCGCGGGACCGGGCGTTCGCCACCCAGGGCCACATCTTCGTGCTCTGGATGACCGTCGCCACCGTGCTGCTAACGGCCATCGCCATCCTCTTCATCCGCAATCAGGTGCGCGCCATCGAGCGGCTGGCCAACGCGGCCGAGGCCTTCGGGCGCGGCGGCGAGGTCGCGGCCTTCAAGCCGCACGGCGCCAAGGAGGTGCGCCGCGCGGCCGCGGCCTTCCTCGACATGCGCGCCCGCATCCAGCGGCACATCGACCAGCGCACCACGCTGCTGGCCTCCGTCAGCCACGACCTGCGCACCCCGCTCACCCGGCTGAAGCTCGCCCTGGCGCTCGCCGAGCCGTCCAAGCGCAACGACGCCATGAAGCGCGACCTTGCCGAGATGGAGCACATGATCGACGAATACCTCGCCTTCGCCCGTGGCGAGGGCGGCGAAGGCGTCGAGACCGTGCGCCTGCGCGAGCTGATAGAGCAGGTCAGCGAAGGCGCTGTCCACGCCGGCGCCAAGGTCGAGATCGCCGCCGACCCGCAGCTGACCGCCAGGGTTCGCCCGAACGCCCTGAAGCGGGCGCTCTCCAACCTGATCATGAACGCCGCCGCGCACGGGGAGCGGATCGAGGTGAGCGCCCGCGTGCGCAACGCCGGCGGGATCGAGATCGCGGTGGACGACGACGGCCCCGGGATCCCGGAGGCGCAGTACGAGGAGGCGTTCAAGGCGTTCGGCCGCCTCGACGAGGCCCGCAACCAGAACGCCAAGGGCGTCGGACTGGGCCTCGCCATCGCGCGGGACGTGGCCCGCGGCCACGGCGGCGACATCACGCTATCGCGCTCCCCCTTGGGCGGCCTGCGCGCCGTGGTCCGGCTGCCGGCGTAGGGTCCCTCTCGTTCGCGACGGGAGCGAGCGGAAAGATGACCGCGAATTCATCTCGCGCCGCGCATCCGGAACGGCGTTCGGCGGCCACTACGAGCATGACAGATCGGGGAGCCTTCCGATGCATCAAGCGCACCTGCCGCGCGGGCCCATGGGCGTCGTGATGAGCTGGATGATGGAGCGGCTGAATGGGCCGCAGAACCGGGCGACGGTGGAGGCTCTGCAGCCGCCGCCGGGCGGCGCGGTGTTGGAGATCGGGTTTGGCCCCGGCCACGCCCTGGAGATGCTTGCGAGCACGCGCCGGCTGAGCCTGGTGGCCGGCGTCGATCACTCCGAGCTGATGGTCGAGACGGCGCGTCGGCGGCTGGCCCGCAAGCGCGGCGACGCCGCCCTGGACCTTCGCCTGGGGGATGCTCGCGCCCTGCCCTTCGACGACGAGCAGTTCGACCTGGTCTACGCGGTCAATTCGTTCCACCTCTGGCCCGCCAAGGAGGATGCGTTGGCCGAGGTCGCGGGCGTGCTCAAGCCCGGCGGCGACGTCGTCCTCTCGATCCGCGACTTCCGCGTCGGGGGCCGTTTCGAGCCGCCGGGAAAGGGCGCCGCTACCGCGAAGGCGGCGGCCGATGGCCTGCGCAATCTGGGCCTGCAGGTGCGCACCCGCGAGATTCCCCACTCCAAGCAGCGCGCCACCTTCCTGGTGCGCGGGCGTAAGGCCGGCCGCGGCTAGGCCCCCAACTCCTTCGAGCGGCGCAGCGCCTTGGCGACAGCTTCGCGCATCAGCGACGGCAGCCCGTTTTCGCCGAGCAGCACGTTGATGGCGGCCTCGGTCGTGCCGCCGGGCGAGGTCACCTGCCGGCGCAACTCCGTGGGGTCCGATCCGGGCCGCGCCATCAGCACGGCCGCGCCGATCACGGTGGAGCGGGCGAGCTTGGCCGCCTCGGCATGGGAGAGGCCCGCCGCGGCGCCCGCCGCTTCGAGGGCTTCCACGAAGGCGTAGAGATAGGCCGGACCCGAGCCGGAAACCGCCGTCGCAGCATGCATCTGCCCCTCGTCGGTGAGGTCGACCACCGTGCCCAGCGGCTCGAAGAGCGCATGCGCCCGGGCGAGGGCGGCGGGATCCTCGGCATAGAGGCTGGCGGTGCCCTGTCCGATGGCCGCCGCGGTGGTCGGCATGACCCGGGCCACGAGCCGTTTGTCGAACTCGCGGGCGAGGTTCTCGGACTTCACGCCGGCGACGATCGAGACGATCACCGCGTCGGTGGCCAGCCAGGGCGCATACTGGGCCGCGGCCTCCGCCCATACCTGCGGCTTGACGCAGAACAGCACGGTCTTGGCGACGGCGAGTTCGGCTTCCGCCGGGTTGAGCTTCGTCCCCGCTTGCTCAGCGGCGAGCGCCGCCTCCGACGGCTGCGGGTCCGCGATCATCAGCTCGGCGGGCGGAAAGGCCTTGGCGCGCCGCCAGCCCTCCAGGATCGCGCCGCCCATCCGGCCGGCGCCCAGCATCAGGATCGGGGTGATCATGGGGCGACCGTAGAGGCCACCCCATGCGGTGTCATCCCGGAACGGGCGCAGCCCGTGCGTCGCCCCTACGCTTCGCCCATCGTCTCGAACATGCAGGCGGCGATCGCCTCGGCCGGCGACTTCGAGCCCTTCACCAGGAAATCGAAGGCCGGGAAGAAGCGATCGGCGGCCTCGACCGCGACATCGATCATCGCGGCGGCCTGGGCCAGGCTGGGTTGCTCGTTGGTCATCAGCGCCATGCCGTGCCGGAAGATGATCTCGCCATCCTCCCAGAGCTCGAAATGGCCCAGCCAGACGCGGGGGTTGATCTGGGTGATCAGCTCGTGGGCGGGGCCGCGCTGTTCCGGCGCCACGGCGAGGTCCATCGAGAGGCACAGCTGCAGACAGTCGCCCTCAGGGCGCCAGGCGAACCACAGTTCGTAGTCCTTCCAGTCGCCGCCCAGCGAGAAGGCCAGGTCGCCGTCCTCGGTGCGGTCGAAGGGCAGGTTTTCGGCGGCCAGCACGTGCTCGACGACGTCGAGGGGATCCGAACCGAGCTGCACGCTGTCGTCAGACGGGATGGTGTCCATGGGACCCCTTTCGCAGCGGGCGGGGAGCAGGTGGCCGCCCCCGAATCGCCTGCGAGTTTGAAACTACTGTGATTTGTGGGTCCGCCGTCATCCGGTTGTTTGCGTAGGCGGCCCACATTCCTGTGTGCAGATGCATTTTTCAGGGCGCCTTTGGGCTCTTAGGAGCCGCTTTCGGGGTTTTTCCGGCCCGAAGCGCCTCCACCTCGGCTCGCAGTTGCGCGACCTCGGCCTTCAGCACGTCGAAGTCCTCGCGGCGGATCAGGTCGAACTCGGCCACGATGCGGGCGGCCTGCGAGCGGAACGCCGCCTTCGCCTCGTCGCCGGCGGCCTGGGCCAGGCCCATCGCGGCGGTGGTCAGCTTGGCCATCACGACCAGAAAGGGATTCTGACTCTGCATCACGCACTCGACCGGCGGCGGATCCTACCGCCACTCACTCCAATATGGCCCTAAAGAGGTGAAAGC
>JBJMQX010000020.1:0-10504 GCA_045802455.1 Phenylobacterium sp.
CTTCGGCGGCGACGCCGTGGCGGCTGGCGCTGGCGGGGCGGCGGAGACGCGACCCGTCAAGCAGGGCTCGGCCGACGACGCGGCCTACATCATGAAAAACGCCGGCAAGGTCATCATCGTCCCGGGCTACGGCATGGCGGTGGCCCAGGCGCAGCACGCGCTGCGTGAAATGGGCGACAAGCTGAAGGAGGAAGGCGTCGAGGTGAAGTACGCGATCCACCCGGTCGCCGGCCGCATGCCCGGCCACATGAACGTGCTGCTGGCCGAGGCCAACGTGCCCTACGACGAGGTGTTCGAGCTGGAGGACATCAACGCCGAGTTCCCGACCGCCGACGTGGCCTTCGTGATCGGCGCCAACGACGTCACCAACCCGGCCGCCAAGACCGACCCCACCAGCGCCATCTACGGCATGCCGATCCTGGATGTGGAGAAGGCGCGCACGGTGCTGTTCGTGAAGCGCGGCATGGGCTCGGGCTACGCCGGCGTCGAGAACGAGCTCTTCTTCCGCGACAACACCATGATGCTGTTCGGGGACGCGAAGAAGATGGTCGAGGGGATCCTGAAGGGTCTTTGAGGCCGCTCCGCCCATTTGTGCGGCTGTGCCGGGAATATTACAGCGCCGCCTCGGGACTGACCTCGACGCGCCACATGCGTCTGGCCATATGCTTGGGCTCGCCCCGGAGTCCCGATGAGCCCAGCCCCTGCCAGAGCGACCGCCAGCGCCGGCCCTGCAGGGCCGCGCGGTGATCTGGTGGAAATCGGCGGGCGGCGGTTGCGCGCGGTCCGCGCCGGGCCGGCGAGCGGTCGGCCCATGGTCGTGCTGGAGCACGGCGCCTTCGGGTGCGCCGCGGACTGGCAGGTGGTGCAGGACCGGCTGGCGGCCAAGGGGCTGGCGAGCCTGGCCTATGACCGCGCCGGCCTCGGCCATTCTGATCCCGGCCCCACGCCCCGCGACGGCCGGGCCATCGTCGCTGACCTGGCCGCCTTGCTGGATGCGGTGGGCGAGACCCGGCCGGTGGTGCTGGTGGGACACTCCATGGGCGGGCTGATGGTGCGGCTGTTCGCGCTCACCCATCCGAAGCGGGTGCTGGGCCTGGTGCTCGTCGACGCCGTGACGCCCGAGGTGATGGCTTCGCGGGTGGGCGCGCATGCAGTCCGCGCCTTCGGGCGGATGCTGAAGCTCGCGACCCACACCGCCCGCCTCGGCCTGCACCGGCCGCTGGCGGTGGTGGCGGGAGACCGCATCCGGCTGGATCGGCACGCCTCGGCGGAGAAGCGGCGCATCTGGGGCTCGGCCAGCCACGCGCGATGGGCCTCGGCCGAGGTGGACGCGTGGCCGGCGACCTCCGACCAGGCCAAGGCGCGGGACCTGCCGGCCCGGATGCCGGTGGCGGTGGTCACCGCGGGCGGCGAGGAGACCGGCACCGCGCTGAAGGCCGTCCAGATGATCCCGGCGGTCGCTTCCAAGAGCGGCTACATCGAGCACGTGCCGGGGGCGACGCACGCGAGCCTCTTGGGCCTGAAGTTCGCCGACCCGATCGTGCGCGGCGTGGAGCACGTCCTGGCGAGCGCCAAGCGCTAGGCTTCGCGTCCTGCGCGCGTCGCGCCGCCGTGCCGTGGCTTGCGGAATGAAATCCGATCCGCTCTGATCGTTCTTGCGCGGCCAACGGGTCCGCGGGAGCGGAGGGGACGTGATGACCATTGCTCGCCCGGCATCGGGCGCTCCTGGACCCGGCGCGCGCCGGGCGGTGATGGCGCTGGCCGCGGGATTGTCGCTGATCCCCATGGCCGTGATGAGCGCGCCGGCAGGCTACAAGGCGCCGCACACCGCCTTTGGCCAGCCGGACATCGGCGGCTACTGGTCCAACGCCACGCTGACCCCGCTGGCGCGGGAGGCCAAGTACGGCGAGCGGCTGGCGATGACGCCCGCCGAGGCCAAGGCGCTCGAGGACGACGAGGCCCACCAGGTCCAGGTCGGCAACAAGCGCACCGACCCGAACGCGCCGGTGAACGCGCCCAACGGCCTGGAGCTCAAGCAATCGTTCCTGCGCGCGGGCGGCGACGTGGGCGGCTACAACCGCGGCTGGCTCGATCCGGGGCACGCGGTCATGCGGGTGGGCGGCCAGCCCCGCACGTCCTTGATCACGACAAAGGATGGCCAGATCCCGCCGCGCAAGTCCGCCGCGGCGAGCACCGCCGGCTACTACTCGGGCGGCGGCGAGGGCAGCCGCGACCCGCTGGGCTCGTTCGACAACGTGGAGAACCGCCCGCTCAGCGAGCGGTGCATCATGTTCGGCGGCAACGTCGGCCCGCCGATGCTGCCCAACGGCTTCTACAACAACGACTACAACATCGTGCAGACCCCCGACGCCGTGGCGATCCAGGTGGAGATGGTCCACGACACGCGGATCGTGCGGCTCAATTCCAAGCACCCCGACAACGACGTGCGGCCCTGGTTCGGGGATTCCATCGGCTGGTGGGACGGCGACACCCTGGTGGTGGAGACCAACCACATCCCGCAGAAGCAAGCCTTCATGGGGGCCTGGAAGGACCTGACGATCACCGAGCGCTTCACGCGCGTGGCCAAGGATCGCCTGCGCTATTCGTTCACGGTCAGCTCGCCCTCTTCATGGGAGAAGCCGTGGGGCGGCGAGTACGAGTTCGCGCCGCTGAGCGGGGTGATCTACGAATATGCGTGCAACGAGGGCAACTACGCCCTGCCGGGTATCCTGGCCGGCGCGCGTAACGCCGAGCGCGACCGCGCCGCCGCCAGGACCGCGGGCGGCGCCAACAATTAGCGCTAGGCGGGCTCCCGCACGATCGCGCCGCAGGCGGCCAAGAGGCGGGCGTGAGTGAGCGAGGTCAGCTGCACGGCTGCCGCCCCGCCGTCGTCGGCGACCGCCAGAGGCCTGCCGCTGCGATCGGGGCGAATCTCGACCGGGCGGTCCGCCGTGACCTCAAAACGCCCGTCCCAAACTTCCGTCTCTCCAGCGGCGAGGCGGAGTGACGCAAGGCCACCCCGCGCCGCCTCACCCGGCTCCCTTGTGAAGCGCACCTCAGAGGCGCTCGCCATGATCCTGGCGCCCGCCAGGCTGCGCGTGGAAATGCCCTCGCCCAAGAGCTGCGCGGTAAGCCGTTCGACTCGCGCCCGCACCGGAGGCCGGCCGCCCCCGCCCACGCAGAGGCACGCGACGGAGACGAAGCGGCGGGCTTCGTCCGAGGCGGCTTCGCGCAAGACAGCGCGCGCGATGGCGAGGCTTCCGTCGGCCTCGGCCCGGCAAACCGCCGCGAGGCCCACAGGCAGGGCCACCTCGGCGCACAGCGGGACCCGTGCGCCGGACTGCAACTGGCGTCGGGCCCGCGGCCGGGCGTAGGCGAGGTCGGCGTTGGCGGGATCGTCGATCCAGGCCTCGCCCTGCGCCACAAGCCACTTCCGGATGTCCGCCCGCCGGAGCGCCAGCATCGGCCTGAGCAGGAACAGGCTCCGGCCGGCCGGCCAGACGGGCGAGGGCGACCATTCGCGCGGCGCCGGCGCGGAGGAGCCGGCCTCGCGCATCACGGCGGCCTCCATCACGTCGTCCGCTGTGTGGCCCATCAGGATCACCCGCGCGCCGGCTTCGCGCGCCGCGTCGGCCAGCAACCGGTGCCGCGCGGCGCGGGCGGCGGCGGGAAGGCCCGCCGGCGGCTTCTCGCCCTCCCAGGCCAGCGCCCGGAATTCGACGCCGAGGCGGGCGGCGGTGGCGGCGCAGGCGTCGGTCCAGCCGGCGCTCTCCGTGCGCAGCCGATGATCGACGGTGAGTACGATGACGCGGCGCCTGGCGGCCTTGGCCCAGGCGTCGACGGCGAGCAGCAGGGCGAGCGAGTCGCCGCCGCCGGACAGCGCGACGGCGATCGGCCGCTCGTGGGCGGCGAGGACGCGCCGGTCGAGGACTTGGCCGATCCTCGCGACGAGGTCGGGTGGCGGTGCGGCGCGGGTCCGCGCTAGCTGCACTTCGCCTGTTCGCGGACGCTCGCGGCGCGGGCCTTCACCGGCGCGGGGGCCTTCGGGTACTTGCGCCCGAGCTCGGCGAGGGTCTGGCAGGCATCGGGAGCCTTCTTCAGGGCGACCAGCGCGCGGGACAGCTCGACGACCGCGTCCGGCGCCCAGGCGGTCTGCGGCCAGCCGCGGATCGCGCCGATGAAGGCTGAAGCGGCTTTGACGTTGTCGCCGCGGACGAGCAGCGTCTTGCCCAACCAGTACCGCGCTTCGGGTGTCCGGGGCGTGTCCGGATAGGCGGAGACATAGTCGCTGAACGCCCCCTGCGCGGCGTCGTAGTCGCCCGACAGCATCAGCTGGCGCGCCTTGGCGAAGGCCTCGCCGGCGGCGGCCTTGGTGTCGGCTGGCGCGGGCGGCGGCTCGGGCGCAGCCGCAGCCGGTGGGGGGGCGGCTACGGCGTCAGCGACCTTCTGCTCGTCGGCGGTGAGCCGATCGGAGAGCGACTTCACCTGGGCCCGCAGCGCGGTGTTCTCCCGCCGGCTTTCGTCGAGCTGGTGGGCTGTGGTCTCCAGCGAGCCGTTCAGCTTGGTCAGCGTCTGCTCCAGGTCGCTGAGCCGGTTGGCGAGGTCCGACAGCCGGGAGTCGGTGTCAGCCGGCTGCACGACCACGGGCCCGCCGGTCTTCTGCGCCTTGAAGACGATGTCCCTCAGTTCGCGGACGACCTTCTCCATGCGGTCGACCCGCTTGGCGTCACGCGCGTCCAGCGGGTCGTCCATCGGCGTCTGTGCGAGCGCGGGGGCGGCGACCAGCACGGCCGCCGCCACGCAGCTCAGCAAACGCAGCCGGGCGTTCACTCCTCTTCGGCCCCTCATTGCATCCGGGCGCCCGACACCAGGGCGGTGTGGCCGTTGCGGTTATGCTGGTCGGCCTCCTCGCCGGAGCCCGGATCGATCGGCTTCTCCTTGCCGTAGGACACGGTGGAGATCCGGGCGGCCTCGACGCCGTGGCTGACCAGGAACTCGCGGACCGCGTTGGCCCGCCGGGCGCCGAGCGCGAGGTTGTATTCGCGGGTGCCCTTTTCGTCGCAGTTGCCCTCGATGCGCACCTGCACGGCCGGATAGCGCTTCAGCCAGCCCGCCTGGGCCTCGAGGAGCGGGGCGGCGTCGGCGCGGACGTTGTACTTGTCGAAGTCGAAGTAGACGCGGTCGCCGACGTTGACGACGAAGTCGCGCTCGGAGCCCGGCAGCGGCGCCTGGCTGACCGGCGCAGGGGCCGGTGCGGGAGCCGGGCGGCTGGGCGCGGCGGCCGGGGGCGGCGGAGGCTGCTGCACGGGGAAGGCGGGCTTCGGCTTGCTCGCGCAGGCGGCCAGGGTCAGCACGCCGGCGGTGACCAGGATCAGGCGCAGGGGGCTCGCGGAGTTGCGGGGGGTGGTCAAGTGAGCGTCTCCTTCGAGGGGCGCCTCATCGGCGCGGGGGCAAGACTCTAGTGGGCCGCGGGAACGCGCAACCCTGGATTAGGCGGACCTAGTTCAACAGCGGCGACCATGCGGGATCGGACGCGGCGCCCGGGTAAGGCACAGGCTGGAGAACGCGTCCGGTGACGTCCACGCTCCACAGCTTCGAACTCGCGCCCTCCCGGGCGAACATCAGCACACGGCCATTGGGGGCCCAGGTCGGGCCCTCGTCGTGGAAGCCGCCGGTCAGCAGCCGCTCGTCCGTGCCGTCCGGCTTCATCACGCCGATGCGGAATTCGCCGCCGTTCTGCTTGGTGAAGGCGATGAACTCGCCCGTCGGGCTCCACACCGGCGTGGTGTAGCGCCCCTGGCCGAAGGTGATGCGGTGAGGGTTCGAGCCATCGGCGCCCATGACGTAGAGCTGCGGGGAGCCGGAGCGGTCGGAGTTGAACACGATCTGCGCTCCGTCCGGCGAGAACGACGGCGAGGTGTCGATCGAGGGGTCGGCCGTCAGCCGCGCCGTCGAGCGGTTGCGCAGGTCCATGACGAAGATGTCGGAGTTGCCGGCGCGCTCTACGGAAAAGGCCACCCGGCTGCCATCGGGCGAGAAGCGTGGGGCGAACACCATGCCCTTGAAATCACCCAGGCTTTCACGGCGGGTGGTCTCGAGGTTCAAGAGGTAGATCGTCGAGCCGTCGGGGCGCAGGCTCATGTAGGTGATCTCCTGGCTGGTCGAGGAGAACCTGGGCGTCATGATCGTGGTCGTGCCGTCGGTCAGGTAGCTGGGGTTGGCCCCGTCCTGGTCCATGATCGCCAGCCGCTTGGTTCTGCCACCGCGCCCGCCGCTCTCGGCCACGAACACCACGCGGGTGTCGAAATAGCCTTTCTCGCCGGTCAGCCGCTCATAGACGGCGTCGGAGATCTTGTGGGCGATCCGCCGCCAGTTCTCGGGGCTGGCGGTGAACTGCAGTCCCAGGAGCTGCTGCTCGGCGAACACGTCCCAGAGGCGGAAGTCCACCTGTAGCCGGCCGCCCACGACGCTGGCTTGGCCGTTGACCAGGGCCTGGGCGTTGATCTGCTTCCAGGATGCGAAGGCGGGCTGGACCGCGACGTTGAGGTCGTGCTCCACGAAGCTCGCCGGATCGAGCGGGCGGAAGAGGCCCGAGCGCTGCAGGTTCGCGCCGATCACCTGGGCGATCTCGGCGCCCTGGGTTCCCCCGAACGCGGGGATGGCGATGGGCAACGGCTGGACGTCGCCGCGGTTGACGTTGACCTCGATCTCGGCGCGCGCGGCGGCGGGCGCGAGCGCCGCGGCCGGCAGCGCCGCCAACGCCGTCAGGAGAGTTCGCTTCGAGAGCTTCCAGGTCGATGTCATCTCAGGAACAGGCCTCGCGGGCATTGAAGTTGACCGAGATCCGCTCGCCGTAGAACTCCCGCGGCAGGTTGCGGAACGGGGCGGCGGCGTAGACTGCGCTCACGGCCCGGCCGGCGGCGGCCTGGGCGACGGCGGGCTTGCCGCTGCGGATCTCCGACTTGACGTCGCCGACCACTTGGCCGCCGGCGCCGATGGTGAAGTAGACGCGCACCAGGACGTCGCGGCCGCCTTCGACGTCGCAGTTTGGGTTCCAGCGGCGCTGCAGGTCCTCGGCGAGACCGGTGATGGCGGCGGCGGAGGCCAGGCCCGTGCCCAGCGCCGGACGCGCCTGCAGGGCGGTCTCGGGCCGGACGGGGCCCTTGGCGGCGGACGAGGGCTTGGCCGGCGCCGGCTTGGCCATCTTGGAGATGCTGGCCGACAGCGCGTCGAGATCCAAGCTCTTCTCCGGCTTCGGCGGCGCAGGCTTGGCCGGCGTGGGCGCCGGCTTCGGCTCGACCGCCTTCGGGATCGGCGTCGGCTTGGGCGGCGGCGCAGGCTTCGGCGGCTCCGGCGGAGCGGCCGACTGGATCGGCGCGGAGGGCGTCGGCGTCTCGGTCGCGGCGGACTGTTCCACGGGGGCCTGCTCGGCCGGGCGCAGGTTGGTCTCCGGGGCGTTGGCGACGATGGTCACCGGCACCGCGGCGCCCACCTTCAGCTCGCGGGTGAAGTTCCACGAGATCATCAGCGCGACCGCGGCCGTCAGGTGCAGCAAAAGGGAGCCGGCCATCGCCGGCGAAAGCTCCCGGCGGGTCACGGCTGCCTCGGCTCCGGGTTCTGGTAGGGCGCCTGATAGGGCGTCTCGGCCTGGTCGGCGGGCTTGGCGCCCGACGAGGGGCCGCCGGTGTCGGTGATCAGGTTGATCGAGGTGAAGCCGGAGGTCGAGAGCGAGGCCATCACCTGGGCCACGACGGCGTAGGTCGCCTTCGCATCGGCGCGCACATAGACCGGTTTGGTCGTGTCCGGGCCGGCCATCTCGTGCAGCCTGGGGGCCAGGTTGGCGAACGGGACCGGGGTCTCCTTGACGAAGATCGAGCCGTCCTGGCGGATCGAGACGGTCAGCGGCTCGGACTGATCCTGCAGCGACCCGGCCTCGGTCTTCGGCAGTTCGACCGGCACGCCGACGGTGAGCAGGGGCGCGGAGATCATGAACACGATCAGCAGCACCAGCATGACGTCGACCAGCGGGGTGACGTTGATCTCGGAGAGCGCGCCGCGGCGGCCGCGGCCGCTGCGCCGCCGGCGTCCCCGGCCGCTGGCGGCGAAGGCGTCGTTGGTCGAGAGCGCCATCGGTCAGACCCGCTCCGACAGCCGCCGCTGGATGGCGGTGGCGAGGTCGTCGGCGAAGCCCTCGAGGCGGCCCGCGAACTTGGCGGCGTCGGTCGAGAACTTATTGAAGGCGATGTAGGCGGGAATCGCGGCCATCAGGCCGATGGCGGTGGCGAACAGGGCCTCGGCGATCGAAGGGGCGACCACGGCCAGCGAAGTGTTCTTCTGGATCGCGATCGACTGGAAGGCGTGCATGATACCCCACACCGTCCCGAACAGCCCAATGAAAGGTGACGCGGTCGCGACGATGGCCAGCGAGCCCAGGCCGTCCTCGACGCGGGCGCTTTCGCGGGCGATGGCGGCGTCGAGCACGCGGTCGATGCGCTGGATCAGGAAGGCCGCCTGGGTGTCGGTGGCCAGGCCCTTGGCGCGGGCGTCGCGCCATTCGCGAAGCGCGCCCTGCAGCATGCGGGGCAGGGCGTGGCGGGGCCGCTCGCCGGCCGCGGCGGCGATCTCCTCCAGGCTCTTGCCGGAGGAGACCTGGTCCTCGAACCGGTCGGCCTCGCGGTTCAGGCGGCTCAGCCGGAAGCTCTTGTCGATGATCACCGTCCAGGACCACAGCGAGGCCAGCGCCAGGCCCACCATGACCAGCTTCACGACCCAGTCGGCGCGGATGAAGAGGGCGATGAAGTTGAAGCTCTCAGGCGAAACGGCGGCGGCGTTCATGCGGGTCTTCGAGCTTCCGGAAGTTTGCGAATCGCTTGGGGTTTCGTGGCGAAGGCCGGTGGCGAACTTAAGGCGCCCGTTGCGCTAAGTCGGGGTCCAGGAGCGGGCGCAGGGCCTCGGCCATGCCGGGCGGCGGCTTGCGGGCGCGACCGCGGAGATCGATGCAGGCGGCCTCGACCTTGGCCTCGGCGATCAGCTCCTCGCCGCGGGTGATCCGTTGGCTGACGAAGAGCCGCGGGCCCTTGATGGCGTCGTAGGTGGTGCGCACCAGGAGCGCGTCGTCGACGCGGGCCGCGCGGCGGAACTCGACGGTGATCTTCGTGATCGTGAAGGCGGCGGGGTCCTCGCGGTCCAGCAGCGCCGAGTGGCTGATCCCGACGACGCGGAAGAAGTCGCTCCGCCCGCGCTCCAAATAGCGCAGGTAGTTGGCGTGGTAGACGACGCCGGTGAAGTCGGTGTCCTCGTAGTAGATGCGCACCGGCAGCCGGTGCTCGCGGCCGACCACCTCGCCGGCGGAGGGCAGCGGCTCACTCATCGAAGAGGTCGCCGGGCTGGGCCTGGCCGGCGCTTTTCGGGGCGGTCAGCCCCAGGTGCGCATAGGCCTTGGCGCAGGCCATGCGGCCGCGCGGCGTGCGCTGGATGAAGCCCTGCTGCAGCAGGAAGGGCTCGATGACGTCCTCGACGGCGTCGCGGGCCTCGGCGATGGCGTAGGCCAGGGTCTCCACGCCCGCCGGGCCGCCGGCGTAGTTCTCGATCAGGGCCCGCAGGTAGCGGCGGTCCAGCGCGTCGAGGCCCATCTCGTCGACGTCGAGGCGGGCCAGGGCCGAGGCCGCAACCTGCCGGTCGATGACGTCGGCGCCGTCGGCGGTGGCGAAGTCGCGGACCCGGCGCAGCAGCCGGCCGGCCACGCGCGGGGTGCCTCGGGCGCGCGCGGCGATCTCGGCGGCGCCTTCGGGCGCGAGCGACAGGCCCATTTTGCCGGCCGCCTGGGTGAGCACGGTCCTGAGCTCGTCGTGGGTGTAGAACTCCAGCCTGAGCGGGATGCCGAAGCGGTCGCGGAGCGGCGTCGCCAGCAGGCCGGCGCGGGTTGTGGCCGCCACCAGTGTGAAGGGCGCGAGGTCGATGCGGATCGAGCGCGCCGAGGGCCCCTCGCCGATCACCAGGTCTAGGACGTGGTCCTCCATGGCCGGATAGAGGATCTCCTCGACGTTGGCGGCCAGCCGATGGATCTCGTCGATGAAGAGGACGTCGTTGGGCTCGAGGTTGGTGAGGATGGCGGCGAGGTCGCCGGCCTTGGCCAGCACCGGCCCGGAGGTGGCGCGGAAGTTCACACCGAGCTCGCGGGCGATGATCTGGGCCAGGGTGGTCTTGCCCAGGCCCGGCGGGCCGAACAGCAGCACGTGGTCGAGCGACTCGCCGCGGGCCCGGGCGCCGTCGATGAACACGCTGAGGTTGGCCTTGGCCTGCTGCTGGCCGACGAACTCGGCGAGCGTCTGGGGGCGCAGGGCGCGGTCGGGGGTTTCGGCAGGCGCGGCGTCGCCGGAGACGAGGCGGGTCATGGGGCCACCGCCGCCACCATCAAACGCTCGTCATCCCACGGTCGCGCAGCGATCCGGGGGACCCAAGCTGAGCTGGTGAACTTGGAGACGCCGCTTGGGTCCCCCGGATC
>JBJMQX010000021.1:0-61043 GCA_045802455.1 Phenylobacterium sp.
CGAAGTTCCGATCTAGCTCTTGACGCAGTCGTTGCCGTCGCCGCCCGTCAGGATGTTGCTGCCCGCCGCGCCGACGATGGTATCGTCGCCGGTCCCGCCGTCGATGGTGTCATTGCCAGCGCCGCCGGTCAGGATGTCGTTTCCGGTCACGCCGGCGATGCTGTCGTTGCCACCATTGCCGCTGACGGTGTCGTTACCGCTGTCGCCGCTGAGGATGTCGCCACCCGTGCCGCCGGTAATGACGTCGTTGCCCTGACCGCCCAGGAGGATGTTGGCGCTGGTCGAGCCGGTCGCGACGATGGTGTCGTTGCCCAGGTTGCCGTTGACGAAGTTCGCGCCGTCCCCGGCCTCGATGCTGTCATTGCCCTGGCCGCCGAACATCGTGTCGTTGCCGGACGCGCCGCCGTTGAGGGTGTCGTTGCCCTGGTTGCCCTGCAGCAGGTCGTTTCCGCTGCCAGCGTTCAGGGTGTCGTCGCCGCCCCCGCCGAACATGCCGTCCGCGCCGGCCGTGGCGATGGCCCCGGTGTCGTTCAGGACAGCGTCACCGACCACGAGGTTCGAGGCGTCAGGGAAAATGAAGGTGCCGTTTCCGCCCTCGCCTTCGCCGTAGATGCCCGTGCCGAAGGTCACCGACTTGCCGTCAGCGTTGTCGATCAGGGTCACCGTGGCGGTCGAGGTCGCGGTCGCCGCGTTGTAGAGCACCGTCATCTTCGCGCCCGACGAGGTCGGGTTCGAGAACACGATGGTGTCGGTCGCCGCGCTGTAGGTCAGAGCCTGAGCCGCGGTGATCGTCTCAAAGAAAAAAGTCGCCATTAGTCTCTCCAGTCTGTGTCACACGGACCCTCGGCACGCCTGACCCCCATCCCCGATGGAGCTGTCCCGACGGTCCATTTTCCCAAGCGCCATAGCATGGCTGCGGCGAAGGTTAAACGAGCCCGAGGGGAGACGTATCGGAACCCCACGCTTTAGGCAACAGCAAAAAGGTCGCGGAATCCATAACCTAGCCCCCTGTTACCGAGACGCATCTATTGGTCGTGGAGGGCGTCGCGGAGGGTGTCGGCGATGGGCGAAACCAGGGTGCCCATGACGGAGCGGTGGCCGTTCACGATCATCACCGCCGCCGGCATGCCGGGCGTGATCTGGACGTTCCGCCGCAGCTTCGTGAGCTCCTTCGGATCCACCCTCAGGTCCGCCCGGTAGAAAGCGGCCCCGCTCTTCTCGTTGACGATCTTATCGGCCGAGACGACGACCACCTTGGCGGAAAGCGGGCTGTTCCAGCGCTGGTTGAGGCCCGTGAAGCGGACCGTCGCGTCCATGCCCACGCGCACCTTGTCGATGTCCTGCGGCGGGATCATCGCAGTCACGATGATCGGCTCGTTCGACGGCACCACGTCCATCAGAAGCTCGCCAGGCGCGGTGACGCCTCCGATCGTGAACTGACTGAGATTAAAGACATATCCGTCCACGGGAGACGTCACGACGGTGGCGTCCAGGGTTTCCTTGGCGGCGGTCAGCCGCGGCAGGGTGTCGGCGATGTGCGATTGCGAATCGCGCAGGCCTTCCGCGGCCTGGCTCTGCTGCTGGTCGCGGGTCGCGGCCATCTGCATCTGGGTTTCGCCGATCTGCTGGCGCAAGCGGGCAATGTCGGCCACCAAGGAGCCCTTGCGGCCAGCGAGATCGGCTAGAGTCCGCTGGCGCGCCAGCACCACCGGCTTGGGCGCGTAGCCCTTCTCGTAGAGCTGCTGGTACCCGCTGAGCTCGTCCTGAGTGAGCCTGGTCTGCTCGTCGACAGAGGCCACCTGCGCCTGCTGGCCCAAAATCTGGGTCTTGAGCTGGTCGAGGCGTTGGGTCAGCACCGACTGCTGGCTCTGGTAGAGCTGCGTATGGGTGGTGAACAGGAACTGCTGGTCGCGAATCAGTCCCGCCACGCGCGGATCGGACATCCGGGATGTCAGATCGGCGGGGAACTCCATGGTCGGCCGATTCGTCGCCTCGGCCGTGAACCGGGCGACCTGAGCAGCGAGGCTGTCGTACTGGTTCTGCAGGACGTCGAAGGCGGCGCGCGCCTCGACGTCGTTGAAGGTGATCAGCGGCTGGCCGGCGCGCACGTGCTGGCCTTCCCGCACCAGGATCTGCTTGATGGTCCCGCCCTCACGGTGGCGCAGGGTCTTGCGATTGGATTCGACCCGAACCTCGGCCTGGGCGGTGATGCCCGTGGCGAGCTCGGTGAAGGAGGCCCAGAGCCCGAGGCCCACCACCAGAACCGCGATCACCACGGCGCCGACGATCATCGGGTGGCGCATCCGGCGCTGCAGCGCCGGATCGATCGGCATCAGTTCGTCGCCGCCGAAGGTCGGCGCGACATAGGAGGAGCGGACGGGGGTAAGGTCGAGTTTCATCGTCCGGCCTCCACCGCACGGATCTCGGTCGGTTTCATCAGGCGCGCCATGACCTGGTCGCGCGGCCCGAACAGCTCTACCCGGCCCTCGCGCAGGACGAGCATCTTGTCGGCCGCCCGGAAGATGCTCGGCTTGTGCGAGATGATCACCACGGTGGCTCCGTTCGCCTTCATGGCGTCGACGGCGCGCATCAGGGCGTCCTCACCTTCCGCGTCCAGGGCGGCGTTCGGCTCGTCGAGGACGATGAATGCGGGATTGCCCAGCATGGTCCGCGCCAGTCCGACCCGCTGTCGCTGTCCGGCCGACAGGGTGTGACCGCTGTCCCCCACCTCGCTCTCGTATCCGGACGGCAACCGCAGGATCAGCTCGTGTACGCCGGCCAGCTTGGCGGCCGCCACGATCTCCTCGTCGGTCACGTCGGTGCGGAAGCGGGCGATGTTGTCGCGTATCGTCCCGGCGAACAGCTCGGTGTCCTGCGGCAGATAGCCCACATACCGGCCGAAGTCGGCTCTGTTCCAGGAGAAGACGTCCGCCCCGTCGAGACGGACGACGCCGTTGATCGGCTTCCAGATGCCGACGAGCAGTCGTGCGAGGGTCGATTTGCCGGCGCCGGAGGGGCCGATCACGCCCAGGACCTCGCCCGGCTCGACGACGAAATTGATGTTGCCCAGCAGCAGTTTCTGCGCCCCGGGCGGTGCGAAGTTCACCGCCTCGGCGACCAGTCGCCCACTGGGGCGCGGCAGGGCCGTGGCGCTCGCGGTCGGTTCCGCTCCCTGCAGCAGCGACATCAGCCGCCCGTGCGAACGGACCATGTTCATGAGGGGATCCCAGGCGCCGACCACCTTCTCGATCGGCTGCAGGGCGCGCGCGCTCAGGATCATGTTGGCGAACAGCATGCCCTGATGGAGCTTGCCCTTCAGGATCAGGTAGGCGCCGATCGCGATGATCAGCACCTGGATGCCCATCCGGACCGCCTTGATGATATCGGTGAAAGTGTTGGAGAGCTCGGCCGCATTGGCGCCACGCTCGATCGCGACCCGCCGGTGGGCGGCCCAGGAGCCGCCAAGCGTCGGCAGCATGCCCATAGCGCGCACCACCTCGCCATTGCGCAGGGCCGCGTCTGTGAAGGCGTAGCTGCGCAGCTGGCCGTCGTTGGCGTCCCGCAGCACCGGCTGGATCATCCGCGCCTGCAGCAGTGCGAGGCCCAGGAGCAATCCGCCGCCGGCCAGGGTCACGACGCCGACCGCCGGATCGATCATGAACAGTACGATGACGAAGACCGGGATCCAGGGCACGTCGAAGAAGGCCGCCGCTGCAACGCCCGTCAGCGTCTGGCGGAACTGGTCGAGGTCGCGCAGGGCCTGGGCGCGGACGCCGGAATCGCCACGCACCGAGGCGTCGAACAGCGCCGAGAACACCTTGCCCGAGACGCGTTGGTCGAGCATGACGCCATAGTTGATCAGGATGCGCGCGCGGTAGTCGTCGATGACGCTGGAGACGGCGAACACGAAGAGCGTGACCGCCGAGAGCACGATCAGCGTCGGGATGTTCTGGCTGATCAGGACCCGGCCATAGACCTGGTAGGTGTACAGCGGCAGGGCGAGGTACAGGATATTTGAAAAGAAGCTGAACGACGCCGCCACCGCGAACGGGTGCTTGGCGTCGGACAACGCGCGGGTGAGCACGTTGTCGGGCTGGTTCGAAAGGAATGTGAAAAGCTTCATGCGCGCCGAGCCGTGCCGTCCGTTTCGCCAGAATAGTTAAAGGATGAGCTAAAAAGGTGAACGCGGGGAGACCGACCTGAAAAAGCCGGCCTGGGGCCCGAAAAGCTCGGAGCGTGGGGAGAGATGCGTGGCGCCCCTGGCTATGTCAATGCCGCCACTCCGGCCCCGGCGCGCAGGCGTGCTAAGCCGTGCCGCGCGAGGCCGGTCCGAAGCCAACTCAGGAGTTTGAATGCCACGGGTCGCCATTGTCGGCAGTTGCATAAGCCGCGATGTGTGGCGGTTCCATGGCGCGGCGGCCGTCGACCTGCTCTACGTATCGCGCACCAGCCTTCCCAGCCTATTTGCCGCACCGGTCGCAGGCTTCCGGCCATCTGCCAGGCCGCCGGCGGGACTTAAGCCGCAGCCGCACCGCGCCCTCGTCGCGGACCTGACCAAGACCGCCATCGCCGCGCTGGTCGCGTTTCGTCCCACCCATCTAATCTTCGACTTCATCGACGAGCGCTTCGACCTGCTCTCCGTCGGCGGAACCATCGCCACCCACAGCTGGGAGTTGGAGACGAGCGGCTATCTGCGACGGCCCGCCTTGCGCGGCGCGAGGGCGATCCCACGGCTGTCGGCGGCCTGCGACCGGCTTTGGCAGGACGCGGCCGCGGAGCTCGCCGTGCTGATACGGGCGACGCCGCTCCGCGATTCGAAGCTGATCCTGCACAGCGCCCGCTGGGCTGAGCAGCGCCGCACCGCCTCGGGGCGGCTGGGGAGGGTCACCGGCGTCGAGATCCTGCCCGGCGTCGCGGCCGATATCGCGCGCCACAACGCGTTGCTGGCCCGCTACGAACAGGCGTTCGCCGAGCTCATGCCGCCGATGGCCCGCATCGAGGCGGCGCACCTGCGGGTGGCGGACGATGACCACGAGTGGGGCCTGAGCCCGTTCCACTACGTCCCGGCCTACTACGGCGAGATCTGGGGCCAACTGGAGGCGCTCGGCGCCATCGAGAAGGCCGCCGCCTAAGGTTTGGCGGCCTTGCGGGCCCAGTGCTCCAGGGGCGTCAGGCCTTGCGCCACCAGCTCAGGGGTCGCCGCCAGATAGGCGGCCGTGGGGAACCCTGGCCGCGCTTCTGACACCGCCCAGGCGCCCCCCTGCAGATAGTCGACGAGCGGATTGATCGCCGGGTCCAGCGCCGCGCCGCGCGCGGCCACGTGGTGTGCGGTGTCGAACCACGGCCCGGGGTTGCGCCCCTCGGCCGCGCCGGTGGTGAGATAGTGCGCCAGCGGCTCGAACCCCGCCTCGCCGACGTCAGGATACTCCTGCAGGTACCAATGCGGATCGACGAGCGGGTGCGGTGTGAGCCCTTCGCGCCAGCCCTCCGTCACATAGTGGACCAACGGCGCGGTGTCGGCCAACGAGCGGGCCATCTGGCGCCGATACCACGCCGCATCGAACAACGGGTGAGGCGACAACCCCGCGCGCCAGCCCGCGCGCGCATAATGGCTGACCGGGTCCTCATCCGTCGCCAGATCCGGCCTATGGCTGAGGTAATAGGCGATGTCGAACAACGGGTGCGGGTCGCGGCCCAGCCGCCAGCCGCGGGCCAGGAAATGCGTCAGGGGAGTCGGGCCGCGGCTGTCCAGTTCGCCGGCGTTCCGGGCGCGGTACCAGGCCGAGGCGAACAGCGGATGGGGCGAGGCGTCCGCTGCGGCGCCGTGCAGAAGATAGTGGGTGAGCGGCGCCCGGCCGGAGCTCGCCGCTGCGGGCTGGGCGGCGAGGTACCAGGCCTGGTCGAACAGGGTGGCGGGTGCGGCGGCAGGGTCGGCGCCGCGACGGACATAGGCCGCGATGGTGCGCAGGTCGCCGTTCCGCCAGAGGCCCCTCTCGGCCAGCAACCGCGCCTCGCCCGAGGGGCCGAGCCGCAGCAGAAGGCGCTGGCGCCATCGATCGCCGCCGCGGCGGGACGGCAGTTCGCGCGGCCGCGCCTGCCCGAGCAACCGGGCCGCCGTCTCCTGACGGGCCGCCGCCTGCGCCTCAGCGCGGACCTTCAGCGCCTCCCGGAGCGCCAGCGTCAGTTCGCTTCGCGTCAGCGCCTCGCGCACCTGCGCCTGATGGATGAGCTCATGGGCGTGGGCGAGGTCGGCTCGCAAGGCGAGGATGCGGGCGGCCGCGGCGGCGGCCTTGGCGCGGATTTCCATCGGCCCTGCGGCCGGCGGCTTTCGCGATCGAGGGGCGGTCCTGGCCACGTCGTAGGCCGCGACAGTCGAGCGGCCCCTCCAATTGATGAACTGCGGGTTGTCTCGGGCGCGCGCCCGGTGCTGTCAAGCCGCCGGCGCCAGCAGGCCTTCGCCCGCGAGCCAGGTGAAATAATCGGCGTCGCCGATCAGAAACGGATCGGGGAAATGCGCCTGAAGGTCAGGCCGGGCGCGGTAGATCTCGCGGTGCTGCTTTGCGATCGGCTCGCCATCCGAATAGACGCCATAGGCCCACCAACCGGGCGGAATCGCCGGCTCGGTCGCCCTGGCCACCTCGCCGCGGTACCAGCGCCAGATTTCATAGACCGGGAAGTTCAGTCCGCCGTACTTGCGCGTCATGGCGTCGCCGAGCGGGCCCAGCTTGGTGAAGTGCCAGAAGCGCAGGATATGGCCATTGACGCGGATCGCGCCGTCCTTGCCGACGGAGACCTTTCGCCTGCTGAGATTCCAGCTGGCCACGTTGTAGCCAGGGTCGCGGACCACCTTGACCCTGTCGAACAGGGCCGGGACGTGGTCGCACCAGCGCTGATCCACGAAGATACCCTGGTCCATCTCGTCGTAGCACCAGTCGAGAAGGCGATCGCTCCACCAGCGGGCGAACCGCAGACCCTCGCCGCCGGCGCGCACCGCCACGAAGCCCAGGTTGAAGATGCCGGTGCGCGATGCCGAAAGATCGTTGTCGCGGATCGCCTCTTCAGTCTCGTTCGGATCGGTCAGGTGCGGCGTGAGCAGGATGTCGTAGTCCCCGAGCAACGCGGTGAGCGGCTCCAGGCTGGCGAACAGCGCCGTGTCCGGGTCGAGATAGATCACCGCGTCCGCGCCGGAGCCTTCGCAGGCCTGAAGCAGGAACGGCCCCTTAACCGCCGTGCAGGCCTCGACCACGTCGTGCTTGAAGAGCCATCCCTCGAAACCCGCGATGCCGAGCTCGTGGGCCCACACGACACGGTCGAAGGGCTCTCGCTCCGGCTCGAAGAGGAAGCCCGGCGGCGCCCGGTCCGTGATCAGCGCCACCAGCTCCCAGTCTGGATGGAACCGGCGCAGGGTCTGGAACAGCACTCGGGCGCGGTTCAGATAGGAGAATGTGAAGCTGGAAAAGCAGAGGACCTTCATGGGGCCTCCGACCCGCCGAGCAGGTCGACGGTCAGCCCGCTGAACGCTAGGTCGTAGAGCTGCGGGTGTCGCTTGGCCCGGGACAGGTGGGCGATGCCGTCGCTTTCAAGCGACGACGTCAGCGCCGCCTCGTCGGCCAGCACGACGCCGTGTCCGGTTTCCTCGACGAAGGCCGCAACGTTGCCGCTGTCGGGCCCGGTGACCACCGCAGCGCCGGCCGCGGCGGCCTCGTACGCGGTGAACGAGAAGGTCTCGCGGCACAGCGGCCAGATCACCACCACGTCGGCCTCGCACCGCTCGATCGCCTCCTGCATGGCCCGCGGCCGCGCCTCGGTCACCGAGACCCGGTGGAACTCCATCGCCGCAACGCCCGGCGTTCTGCCGCCGAGGTGGATGAAGTGGTAGCGCGGATCGGCGCCGAACCGCTCCGCCAGTCCCCGGAAGATTTCCCAGCCCTTGTGCGCGCTGGGCATGCCCGCGTAGGCGATCCGCAGCGGCCGGTCGGCGGGCGTCTCGGGCGCCGGACCACGCGCAACGAGCCTGGCGTGCGGCAGCACGACCTCGGCGCGCGCCGCATAGTCGGCGCTGGCCTTCCAGAGGTCGAGCGTCGGCTGCGAGGGGCTGACGACGGTCAGCGCCAGCCGTTCGAACAGCTTTGCGTGCTCGGCGAGGTGGCGCGCGCGCCAGGGGCCGTAGGTGCAGATCCCACAGGCCATGCTGTCGGGCGGCGGCGCCGCGCAGTCTTCGATGTCGTTGCGCAGCAGGTGGAAGCCGGCGCAGAGGCTCGCGAAGTCGTGCAGCCAGAAGTAGCCCTCGCTGAGGCCGGCGGCGCCGACGAGTTCCGCCGTCTCGGCGGCGTTGTGGCCGAGCAGGCTGTGGATCGCGAAGCTGCGGTTGCCGGCCTTCACCGCGCCCGCCGTCTTGGCGAGCACGGCCGCAATGGTCTTCGTCTCATAGACGCCAAGCCGGCGCCCGTTCAGCAGCACGCCGAGCGCCGCGGGATCCCGATGGGTGCGCACCACCGGCCAGGGCTTGGCGGGATAGAGGTGTAGGTGGTCGCGCCCGAGCCCCTCGATGCGGGCGCCCTCGCGCTGTAGGCAAAGCTGCACCCCGCCGGTGTTGGCGGTGTAATCGTCGTGGCTGAACGTGACGTGGAGGTCGGAAAGCCCGGTCCGGGCGGCGTTGAGCCCCTTGGCAAGGGCGCCTGCAGCGCCAAGCTTCAGTCGGCCCGCGGCGCGCGCCACAGCCGTCACCCTGGCCTCGAGCGGCGCCAGGCGTTTCAGCACCTCATAGCGGAACCCAAGGTCGACGCGCAGTTTGCGTCCCTCGCCCCGCCCGGTCGCCAGCCAGTGGTAGAACGGGTTGATGCCGGCCGCCGCGACGTCGGGGTTGGCTTCCAGATAGTCCTTGATAGAGAAGTCGGAGTTGGGGTCGCGCCCCTCGGTCCAGCCGTTGGCCATGAAGTGCGCGAGCGGGTCCAGCCCGGATCGCGCGACGTCTGGATTGGCGGTCAGGTAGAACTCGGCATCGAACTCGCGGGCGACAATCGTCTTGTGGCGGTGTGCTTCGGCGGCTTCCTCCGCGAGCAGATCCGCGGTCGGCGCGACGTCGGTCAGCGCCGCGAAACTCCACTGCGGCGCCTCGCCATTGCGGACGCGGGCCAGAAGGTAGGCGTCTGCCTCCGGCGAGCGAGCGATCTCGCGCCCCTCGCGACGACCCTGGATCAGGTAGTGGTGGAGTGGATTCCAGCCGGCCTCCGCCACCTCCGGATAGGTCTCGACATAGGCTCGCGTCGAGAACCAGGGCGCCGGGTCGCGGCCCTCGCGCCAGCCGCTCGCGACGTAGTGCCGGACCGGATCGAGCTCACCGTCGGCTACATCAGGATAGACCGTGCGGTAGAAGGCCCCGTCCAGCGCCGTGGCGACTACCCCGTGCACCTCTTCGAAGTCGATCGGCGAGGTCATCTTGGGCTGAGGTCCTCCGGGTGGCGAAGGGCTGTGTGCGATAGAAGTCGCAGCCGATCAACCGCCGCGCTGCGCTTGCCGCATCGCGCCGGCGCCCCTAGACCGTTGGAGAACCATGCTGATCCGCCGATGACGACAAATCCCGCGCGTGCGAGGGCGAGCGCCGGCCGCGGCCGCACTGCCTATCTGGTGTTGGGCATGCACCGCTCGGGCACCTCGGCGGTGACGCAGGTGCTGGCGCTGGCCGGCGCCCAGCTGCCGCAAAACGTCATGGCCGGCGACGAGCACAACGCCCGCGGCTATTTCGAACCCTGGCGCATCGCCCTCTTCAACGACCAGCGGCTTAGGGCCGTAGGCTCGGCCTGGGACGACATTTTCGCCTTTCCCTACAGGCCGCTCGAGGGTCGGGAGGAGCGCGCTTGGCTGAACCGCGCCGAGAGCCTGTTCAGCGACGAATACGGTGACGTCACCTATCCGCTGCTGAAGGACCCGCGCGTCGCCGTGTTGCTGCCGTTCTGGCGGCAGTTGCTCGACGAACTGGGGATCGGGACGCGCGCGGTGATCCCGGTACGCCATCCGCTGGCGGTCGCGGCCTCGCTGGCGCGGCGCAACGGCTTCTCCGGCGAGAAGTCGGTGCTGCTGTGGAGCGCCTACATGCTGGCCGCCGAGGCCTACACCCGCGACGTGCCACGCGCCTTCGTCAGCTACGATGGCCTCCTCGCCGACTGGCGCGGCGAACTCGCCCGTATCGTGGCGGCGCACGGCGCAGCCCTGCCGCGAATGACCGAAAAGGCCGCGCGCGAGATCGACGCCTTCCTCACGCCCGAGCTGCGCCACAACGCCAGCGACGCGGGACTGGGGACGCTGGGCTGGGCTGGCGCGCTGACCACCCGAGTGCTGGCCTGGTTCGAGTCCGCGGCCGCGGGCGCCGCGCCACCGACCGAGCCGCTCGCCACCGCCGCCGCCGAGCTTGCCCGGCGTAGCGAAGACATGGGCCCATTGATCTCGCTGCTGACCCGCGACCTCGACGCGACCCGCGCCGAGCTGACTGAGCTTCGCCAGCGTTTCGCCCATGAGCAGCGCCAGGCGCGCCGCACGGCGCTGGAGCTGCAGGCGTTGCGGGGCGAAGCCGCCGCGGCGATCTCGCGGCTCGATGCCGTCCTGGCCGACGACTGAGCGAAGTCCCAGGTGGCCAAGGCCCTCGCTCCCGCGGCCCTGATCGAGCGCCGCAGCGCCGCCCAGGCCGAGCGCGTACGGCTCGCCGCCGAGCGCTGGACGCGATTCCAAGCTGCCAACTTCCGCCGCTACGCCGGCCGCCTAGCTCGCCGGATTCCGCCTGCATTCGCCCGCCAGCTCGCCCGCGCCAAGACGCCAGGACGTATCCTGCTGCTCTCCGGGTCGGGGCTGTGGGAGCCGCGCCTCGAGGAGAGCCTCGGATCCCTGCCCGGCCTGACCGTCACGCTGACCGACTATGTCCGCGCGGGCCCCGACGCTGCCGCCCAGCCGCGCGCCCTCTTCGACCAGAGCTGGTACCTGGAGCGCGCGCCGGCCCTGATCGGCAGCCGCTGGCCGCCGCTCGCCCACTATCTGGTGGTCGGCGACGGCCACAACCTCAGTCCCCACCCGCTCATCGATTTGCCGGCCTATCGCAGCCGTCACGGCGCCGGCATGGCGGCCCGGCGTCTCACCGCCCTGGAACATTTCCTCTTCCAGGGCGCAGCGGTCGGCGCCAATCCGCATCCGCTGTTCGACGTCCGCCACTACGTCGGTCAGTCGGAGGAGGTCGCGGCTTCGGGCGAGAACCCCCTGATACACTACCTGCGAACCGGCTGGCGCGAGGGGCTGGAGCCACACCCCCTGTTCGCCGGCGGCTGGTACATCGAGCAGTATCCGGAGGCGCAAGCCGCCGGCGTCGCGCCCTTGCTGCACTATGTCACCACCGGGGCCGCCAAAGGCTTCGGGCCACACCCGCTTCTCGATAGCGCCTTCCTACGGCAGGCGCGGGTGGCGCGCGGAGCGGCCGATGTGTTGAGCGATCTCCTGACGCGCGGCCGCGAGCTGACGGGCTCCACGCCGCACTTCGATCCGGCCTACTACCTCGAGCAGGAGGGCGGCTCCCCGGAGGCCCGCGCCAACCCGCTGCTGCACTACCTGACGACCGGTGCGCACCGGGGGCTATGGCCGTCGCCGGACTTCGACGAGGCCGGCTATTTCGCGGCCCACCCCGAGGCGGCGATCTCGCCGCTGAGCGGACTGGAACACTGGGCGCGCTACCGCACAGCGAGGCCCGCAGCGGGCGCGCCGGCCGGCCGGGTGGTTTCCGCCGAGGCCCTGTTCGCCGATCTGCGCCGGGCCGTGGATCCGGACCCTGAGGCCTACGACAACGCGGCCTACGCGGCGCTCCGCCCCGCCAGGCGCCATAAGGGACCACCGGAAACCGTGCGCGTGATCGCCATCCGCCGCGCCAGCGCGCCCGACTGGCGGGCCGTCGCCCACGCCCTGCCCAACTTCCGCGGTCACCTGCAGCCGCGCCTGCCGGCGGATGGCTTCACCGACCCTGCCGACCCCACAAGCTTGCGCCGCGACATGGCTCTCGCCGAGCGCTATCGCCTGGGCGGCTTCTGCCACGAGGTCGTCAATGCCGCGGCCGTAAAGGCGGTTTGCGGGCCGAAAGCGCCGGCCTTCCCGTTCTGCCTTGCCTGGACGGGCCCAAGTGATGCGGCTAAGGCGCTGGCCGCGCTAGGGCCAGCGCTGCTGCAGGCAATGCAGATCGATGGCCGCCCTGTCGTTCTGGCGGGGGCCGATGTAGACCCAAAGGCCTGGCGCGCTGCGGCGGGTCCGACCGGCCTTTTCCTGATCCAGCGGGGCGGTCCCGCCAAGCCCGGCTTTGACGCGCGGCTCGGCGACGCCGCGGCCCCCCGCGCTGCGGAAGGTCCCCGTGGGCCGGTGATCAACCCGGACTTCCGCGGCCTGGTGCACGACGCCCGAGCGCTTATAGCCGAGCGGATCTCCGCTGCGCCCGACGCCATTCCGCTGGTGGTGTGCGCCCACGACACCACGCCGATCAGCCAGGACGCTCCCACCGTCTGGCAGGGCGCGAGCCCGGGCGGCTTCCAGGCCTGGCTGGAAGCCGCGTGCGACCAAGTCCAGGACCGCCCCGCCGATCGCCGCATGGTATTCGTCCACGCCTGGAACGACTGGGCGACGGGCGCGGTGTTGGCCCCCGACCTGCGTTTCGGCCACGGCTGGCTGGAGGCGGTCGCCAACGCAGCCGACGCCGACCTGCTGGCGGCGCCGTGAACGCCCCTTTGATTGCGGGCGACGTCACGATCGTCGGCTACCCCTTCCAGCCCACCGGCATGGCCGAGCACGCTCGTTCCACGTTCCGGGCGCTGCAGGCGGTGGGCGTCACGCCCCGACTTCTGAACGTCGCCGAAGACAACGGCCCGATCGACCCGGACCTCGAGCGCGATTTCGGCCCACACCTCGTGGGTTCGTTGGGCGCGGGGGTGAACATCTTCGGCGTCAACGGCGACGAGGCCGCGCGCGTGATAGCCAGGGTCGGGAGCGCCGCCTTCGACGCGGCCTACAACGTGGCCTACCCCGCCTGGGAGCTGGCTGAATATCCCAAGGATTGGGCGCAGGTGTTGGATCGCTTCGACGAGATCTGGGCGCCCTCGGCCTTCGTCCATCAAGCGCTGCAGGGCGCAGTGTCCCGCCCGGTGCACCGCATGCCGCTGGCGGTGGACCTCAAGCTCTCGTGCTTCCTGGGGCGGCGCTATTTCGGCATTCCCGAGGACGCCTTCGTGGTGCTGTTCTTCTTCGACTTCCTGTCGTTCGCCGCGCGCAAGAACCCGGCGGCCGTGTTGCAGGCCTTCGAGATCGTTGCCCGGCGGCGGCCCGAAGCCGACATTTGCTGCGTGATCAAGTCACGCGGCGGACGCGGCGCGGAGGCGGCCGAGGCCGAACTGGAGGCGAGGGTCGCAGCCCTCGGGCCGCGAGCGATGACCTTGTCCGGAGATCTCACGGATAACGAGATCAAGAACCTGGTTCGCAACGCCGACGTGTTCCTCTCGCTGCATCGCTCCGAAGGCTTCGGCAGGGGCATGGCCGAGGCCATGGCGTTCGGTCGCCCGGCCATCGCGACCGGCTATTCCGGCAACCTCGACTTCATGCCGGGGGGAACCGGCCTGCTGGTGGACTATGACCTCGTCCCGGTGGCGCCAGGCGCCTATCCGCGCGGCGAAGGTCAGGTCTGGGCCGAGCCGTCTGTCGAACATGCCGCGACCCTGATCGAACAGTTGCTGGACAACCCTGGCGAGGCGCGGGCCATGGGCCGCCAGGCCCAGGCGCACATCCGCGAGACGTTGTCCCTGCAGGCCGCGGGCCGGCGCGCGCGGGAGAGGCTGCAGGCGATCGGCCGCGGCTAGGCGGTTGTCTTGCGCCAGCGCGGCGGGTCCAGCGCCGTGTAGAGCACGCCCGTGATGGCCGCGAGGTCGAGTACATAAAGGTAGCGGTAGTCGCAGGCGACCGAGATCAGGAAGAAGCTCGCGGTGAACGCCAGGCTGCCAGCCATCAGCGCCATGAGCACCCAGTCCGCCGGCTCGCGCCGCCGCCACAGCAGCACGATCACCCCGATCGCCGCCAACGCCCACGCCAGGTGCGAAAAGACCGGCGTGCCGTAGAACCGCCGGGCGTAGGCCGCCAGGGCCTGGCCCCTGGTGTCGACGCCGGCCTGGATATCGAGGTCCTTAAGCATGGCGTCCGGCCCGCTCACGCCGACCTGCACCGGCAGGCAGAGGTCCAGCCTCGGCGTCAGGAAGGTCCAACGGAATACATCGGCGCGCTGCAGCAGGTAGGCCGCGGGGAAGTGGACGATGATCCGCCGCCACTGGGCGTGCATGGCCGCGTCCGGCACGTGCCACAGCGTCCGGCGGAAGGTTTCGTCGAAGTCCAGGGTGTCGACGCGCGCGGGCGTGTACATCTTCGCGGCCTGGGCGTCGATCAGCGCCCGCGCGGCCGGGTCGACCTTGCCGATCTCCTTCAGCGGAAGCCTGGGGTGATGCACCTTCGCGCCCACCACGTCGAAGTGCTCGAGGATCAGCGAAGCGGCGTTCAGGCGCAGCTTGGGAATCGTCTGCGGCGGCGTCGCCACGCGGTTGACGGCCAGCGCCAGGGCCCCCGCGGCGACCAGTCCAGCCAGACCCCACACCGCCGCCTTACGCCAGTCCGCGCCGCGCGCGGTCCAGGCGACGACGGCCGCGGCGGCCACCACCAGCACCAACCCGTTCTGGCGGGCGAGCGCCGCCAGCGTCAGGCTCGCCAGCGCGCCGGCCAGCAGCGGCCAGGGCGGCCGCTCGGTCCAGCGCTGCGCGCTGTGCGCCAGCAGCACGAAGCCGGCGATCGTCAGGTTGGCGAACAGCACGTCGCGCCAGACGATGCCCTGGTAGATCAGCAGCTGCGGCGTCAGGATGGTCAGCGCGCCCAGGATCACCGCCAGCCAGCTGGCGCGCGGCCGCAGCCGGCTCAGCGACATCAGGCTCAGGAAGAGGATGGCCGAGGACGCCGCTACGTAGAGGCCCGTCCCCGACAGCAGCCCGTCGAACGGCTTCAGCACCCAGGAGGCGACGGGCGGCGCCCAGGTCTGCCGCACCCCGGTCCTGGCCTCGGTCAACGCCACCACCGAGTCCAGCGACATCTGGCCCGGCAGGTTGGCGGCCAGTGTCAGCAGCAGGCCGGCGGCCATCACCATGCGGAACACCTTGCCCGCCCGCCCGTCCGCCCTCGCGTCAGCCGCCTCGCTCAAGCCGAAGGTCTCCGCACGATTCCCGTGCCCGTAGGTAGAAGGCGGCCTCTCCCAAGGGAAGCGGCAAAGTCGCTGCCGCGGCTGGCGCCCGGGCGGCGGCGCTTGCTAAGGGTGGCGACCAGCCGGAGGAGTTTCCTGGAGATGACGAGCGCGCGCGACCTTGCGACCGTGCTCGCGCGCTTTCCCAAGACCCGCCCGCCGCTTCCCCCGAAGCTTCAGGCCATCTACACGCGCCAATACCTGGAGAACCGCGCCGGAGCGACGCCTGCGGCTTCGGCATCCCAGCGGCTGGAGCGCTGGCTTCACCGCCAGGTGGCCGCCGACGTCGCACGCGGCGGGCCGAAACCAACGCTGGAGATCGGCGCCGGGACCTTGAACCAGCTTAAGTTCGAGCCGGCCAATCCCGCCTACGACATCGTCGAACCGTTCGAGGACCTCTACCGCGACTCGCCGTTGAAGAGCCGGATCCGCCGGGTGTTCGCAGACATGGCGGAGGTGCCTTCCGCCGCCGCCTACGATCGGATCACCAGCGTGGCGGCGCTGGAGCACGTCTGCGACCTGCCGCTGGTGCTGGCGCGCGCCGCCCGCCTGCTGACGCACGGCGGCGTCCTGCGCACGGCGATCCCAAGTGAAGGCGGCATCCTCTGGAATCTCGGCTGGATGTGCACCACCGGGCTCGAGTTCCGCCTGCGCCACGGCCTCGACTACGGCCTGATGATGGCGCACGAGCACGTCAACGACGCGTTCGAGGTCGAGACCCTGCTGCGCGCCCTCTTCGAGCAGGTCGAGGTGAAGAGCTTCGGGATCGGCCGCCAGCTGTCGCTCTACCGCTTCCTGGCCGCCAGCGGGCCGCGCGCCGAGGTGGCCGCCGAATGGGAAGCACGCTTCCGTTAGGCGCTGCGGCTCACGCCTATGGCTAAAGACTGGTAACGCTAACCCATATTCTGAATTAAAATCCGTTTACCTGCAATATTCAGCAAGCATTATTCGAGTCACGCATAAATACCGGCCTCTGATCTAAGGAACAGATGGAGGCGACTGTGCCGAACAACACCACAAATGTGCACGGACCCAAGGGCGATATCCTCGCGGGCACCGCCAGCGTTGACGATCTTACCGGCAAGTCAGGCGACGATTCGCTGTCCGGCTTGGATGGCAACGACATGCTTCACGGCGGGCGCGGCGACGACACTGTCGATGGCGGCGCGGGCGACGACTCCATCTGGGGCGGCGTCGGGTCGGACCTGCTGACCGGGGGCGCCGGCCGCGACACCTTCTTCATCGAGGGCCAGACCGGCGCGACCATGGGCGACCTCGACCGGATCACCGACTTCACCCATGGCGAGGACCGCATCGGGTTCGGTGGCAAGGTCAGTATCGCCGGTCACGGCTTCACGTCGGGGACGGCGGCGACGTACGACGACGCTCTCACCTTCGCGGCCCAGCAGATCCAGGGCCACACCGCCGACATCGTGGCAGTGCAGGTCGGGGGCGACGTGGTGGTGTTCGCCGACGCCGATCTGACCGACAAGGTCGGCGGCGCGGCGGTGCTGGTCGGCAAGACCCTGACCGACATCGGCCAATGGGACGTGTTCTAGAGGCTCGTCAAATGCGCCGGCGCCATGGCGTCGGCGGATCGACGGCGGCGTAGACCAGGCCGGCCATCGCCGCCAGGTCGGTGAAGTACATGTACCGGTAGTCGCAGGCGATCGAGATGATGAAGAAGCTGGCCGCGAACGCGGCGCCGGCGAGTTGCAGGCCTGCCATGGGTATGTCCGCGGGGTCACGGCGCCACAGGAAGAGTCCGCCCAGTATAAGGCAGATCGCGGCGTAGGCGCTGTGCGCCAGCACCGGCGTACCAAGGAACCAGCTCGCGTAGTTGTTGAGCTCGGCATCGGACTGGACGAACCGGTGTCTCAGGCCCAGTGGGGCCATTTTCTCGACGGGCGCATCGACGCCGACATAGACCGGCAGGCACCAGTCGATCACCGGCGGCGCGAACACCCAGCGGAAATCCTCCCAGCGGACCCGCAGATAGAGCGCCGGGTGCTTGAACACGAGGTCGAGCCACTGCCGGCTCCAGGCCCGGTCGGGCAGGCTGTTGATCGGACCTTGGATGGCGGTGTCTCTATCCAGGAAGTCGACGCGACGGCCGGACCAGTCGAGCTTGCCGCGTTCGCGCACCATCTCCGCTGCGGCCGGGTCCTGCGCGGCCAGGATGTCCAGCCGGTAGGTCGGATCCAAGGCGGCCGCGCCGATCACGTCATAGGTCTGGACGATGTGCACGCCGGTCGAGGTGGCGGTGTCCTTCGGCGCTTTGGCTGGCTCGGACAGTTTCGTCTCGGCCCAGCCGGTCACCAGCAGGGCGGCGAACGCGCCGACGCCCCAGACCGCGCCCCGGCGCCAGCGGCCCCCGGCCCCGATCCAGCCCACCGCGATGGCGGCGAACAGGCCGGCGATGATCCCGTTCTGGCGGACCTGGGTCCCGGCGGCCATCAGCACCAGGGCGATCAGCAGCAGCGTCCAGCGCCTTCTCGCGTCGTCCCAGTCCTTCGCTGCGTGGGCGATGCAGATGGTGCTGGCCACGGCGCAGTTGGCGAACATCACGTCCTTCCAGACGATGCCCTGGTAGATCAGCAGCTGTGGCGTCAGCAGCAGCAGGGCGAGCACCAGGGGTGCGGCCCAGCGCGTCCGCGGCCGAAGGTCGGTCAGCGATGCGAGGCTTGCAAAGAAGATCGCGCCGCTCACCGTCACATAGAGCGAGGTCCCGGGGATGAACTGGTCGAAGAAGCCCAGCACCCAGGCATAGAGCGCCGGGCCCCAGGTTTCACGGACGTGGAAGTGCCCCTCGTAGAGCTGCGCCACCGAGTCGTAGGAGAGATGACCGGGCAGGTTCACGCCCAGAATGACCAGCAGGCCCGCCGCGGCGACCGCGCGCACCGCCTGGCGCGGGCTGATGTCCAGCTTCAGGCCTGCCATCCGCGCGCCCGGAAATCCCCTGTCTCCCGGCTGGCTTGGTAAGGCGCGTGGGGCTTCAGGAGAAGCGGAAATCCGCCGCGCTTGGCGGGTCCGGCCATTCGTGGTGAGAAGGGGCCCATGACAGCGCAGGCGCTTGCGATCCGGCCGGCGGGGACCGCGCCCGACCAGCTCACCGCCTACTCCGGCCTGCTGAACGCCGTCTTCCAGACCCGCAAGTTCAGCCCCGAGGCGATCGCCTGGCGCTATCGGGACAACCCCGCCGGCCAGGTGGTCGGGGCCGACGCATGGGACGGCGAGCGTCTCGCGGCCCACTACGTCACCTGCCCGCTCGAGGCGCGAATCGATGGCGAGGTCGTGCGCGGCCTGCTCTCGCTCAACACCGCCACCCATCCCGACTACCAGGGCCGCGGCCTCTTCACCCGGCTGGCGGAGACCGCCTATGCCGCCGGAACCGACGCCGGCTACCGGTTCGTGATCGGGGTCGCCAACGCCAACTCCACCCCGGGCTTCCTGAAGAAGCTCGGCTTTCAGCACGTTGACCGGTTGCACGCCGGCGTCCTGGCCCGCCTGCCGCGGCGTTTTGCGGATGCGGATGTCCAGTTCCAGGGCCATTGGCGCGAGGAATTGCTGGCGTGGCGGCTGGCCAACCCGGAGGGGCGCTATGCGGTGGCGCGATACAAGGGCCTGATCGGCGTCTGGGCCAGGACCCAAGCGCCATTCGTCGCCTGCGCCGCCTTCCTGCGCGACGAGGGCCAGGAACTCGCCGGCGCGCGGGGCGCGCCGCTTGCCGCCAGCCTGTTCATCGGCCTTGAACCCCGCATCCGGCTGGGCGAGCAGATGTTCCTGCCGGTGCCCGAGCGCCTTCGGCCCTCGCCGCTGAATTTCATCTGGCGTCCGCTCGGGGCCGGCGTTCCTCCTGTCCTTAGGCCAGAAGCCGCCGCGCTCAACTTCCTCGATTTCGATCCCTACTGATGGCCGTCGTCTGGATCCTCGCCCACTTCGACGACGAGTACTGCGGGCTGCCGCTGATCGAGGAGGCGCGCGCCGCGGGCCAGGACCAGGTCTTCCTCTACGTCGCGGACTACGACAGCCCGCGGGTGCGCGCCCAGCGGCACGCCGAGAGCCGCCGGTTCCTGGCCTGGCTGGGCGTCGATCCGGCCTGCGCGCTGCACGTAGGCGCAGAGCGCGGCGTGGCGGATGGCGAGGTGCATCGAGCGCTTCCGGTCGCCTGGGCGGCCTTGCAGGACGCGGTCTCCGGAGTGGAGGTGGAACGGATCGTCTGCCCCGCCTGGGAGGGCGGCCACATGGACCACGACATGTGTGCGCTGCTCGCCTCGCAGGTTGCCGCCGAGCGCGGCGGCGTTCCAGTCGAAATGATCAGCCTCTACAACGCCGAGCGCCTGCCCAGGCCCTTCTTCCACGGCGGCAGGCCGCTCACCGCGAACGGACCCGTTCGCCGCCTCGACCTCGCGGCGCGTGATCTGGTCCGCTGGATGCTGGCCGTGCGGTTCTTCTGGCTGCAGAAGGCCTGGCTCGGCCTCTGGCCCAGCATGTTCTGGACCTACTGGCGTCGCGGCTTCGGCGTGCAACGGCTCGACCTCCGCCGCGTGCGCCAGCGCCCGCACGAAGGGCCCCTGCTCTACGAACGGATGTTCAGGACACCTTACGAGGAGGTCCGCGCCGCCGCGGACGCCTTCCTGGCTACCCGGCCCGCTGCCCGGTCATGATAACCGCAAAGCCGGTGAGCATCAGCAGGTAGCCCACCGGAAAACGCCAATCGAGCGGCTCCTTGAACACCAGCCAGGCGACCAGCGGCACCAGCCCGGAACCCACTATCGAGAAGGCGTAGGCCAGCGACAGCGGCACGCGTGTCAGGATGTAGAACCAGAAGAGCGCGGTCAGGCCGTACCAGGCGAAGGCCCCGATCAGCGGGCCGTTGCTGGCCAGCCGCAGCAGTAGCGGGCCGCTCAGCCGCTCGTTCTGGATCGCTGCGAACTTGAACAGCGTCTGGCCGATCGGCAGCGCGATCGAGAATCCGGCGCAGAGCAGCACCTCCTTCAGCGTCATGCGTGCGCCTCGTCGGCTTCCATTCTCGCGATGGTCCGCAGGTAAGGGTGGATCGGCCGCGAGGGCACATTCAGCACATCGAAGTTCAGCGCCTGCATCAAGAGTTGCGCCCCCAGCATGACAGGCAGGGCGGCGGCCATGACCACGCCGGGCGAGGCGGCCTGGCCGCTGTGGCGCTGCGACAGGTAGTGGGCCGCGTAGCCGATGCCGAACATCAGCGAGAAGACCCCGCCTACCATCTCCAGGCTGGCCGCGTTGAAGTCGCGCACGAAGTACTGGCCGAGCGCCCGCGTAAGGAAGTTCTGGATGTGCTTCAGCGCAAAGGGGCCGACGATCGCCCCGATGCGGATATTGGAGACCTCGCCGCCGTAGCGGGCCGGCATCGGCACGTCGCGCACCACCGCCCGGAGCGTACCCAGGTGATAGAGCAGGTCGGTCTCGAAGAAGAACCGCCGCGAGACGCGCTTCTCGACCACCACCTTGGCCACCTGCGCCTCGATCGCGGTGTAGCCGTTGGTCGGATCGAAGATGTTCCAGTAGCCCGTCGACAGCTTGGCGGCGAACGAGAGCGCCGCGTTGCCGAACACGCGGACCGGCGGCATCGAGGTCAGGTGGCCGATCGAGGTGAACCGATTGCCCTTGGCGTAGTCGGCCTCGCCCAGCAGGATGGGGGCCACGAGGTGGGCCATGTAGCCCAGGTCCATCTGGTCGTCGCCGTCGACCTTGACCAGCACCTGGCCGCCGCGGCGCACGGCTTCGCGGTAGCCCGCCATCGTGGCGCCGCCGACGCCCTGATTCTCCGCCAGCCGCACCACCACCACCCGCGGATCACGGGCGTTCGCCTCGATGAAATCGCCCGACCGTTCGGGACAGGCGTCATCCACGCAGACGATCCCCTCGACCCAGGGCGGCGTCTTGGCGATCACGTCCAGGATGTGCGCCTTGACCCTGTAGCACGGCACGACCAGCCACACGCCGGCCGCCTCCAGGCTGGGCTCGAGCGCGCCGAAGCGCCGCCGCCGGTCTTCGGGCAGCCGGTCCGCGCCGCGCGCGATCTTGTCGATGGACGTCATGCGTCTTCCGGCCACGCTCCGCACTTCGGCTAACACGGAAGCCGCAGGGGTTGCAAAGCGCGGCACGGCGTCCTGGGCGGAGCCACGAGCCTTGGAAAAGCCGGGGACGCCTGTTAGGCACGCCGCGACGTCGGGGAGAGGTCATTGGACAGCGCCACCCACATGCTGCGGACGGGACGGCGCGGGGCGCTCACCGAGCTGCAGATGGCGTTCCGCGACCTGCGCGCCTCGGCCGAACGTCTCGACCTGGCCTGGTCGCTCGCCTGGCACGACGTGGTCTCGCGCTACCGCGGCTCGATCCTCGGGCCGTTCTGGATCACGCTCTCGATGGGCCTGATGGTGATGGGCATCGGGCTGCTCTACGCCAACCTGTTCGGGATCTCGATCCACGACTTCCTGCCGTTCGTGGCCCTGGGCATCGTCTTCTTCGGGACCATCACCGGCACTGTCAACGAGGGCTGCGAGACCTTCGTCCAGGCCGCCGGCATGCTGTCCCAGACATCGCTGCCGATGTTCACCTTCGTCTGGCGGACGGTGCTCCGCAACCTCATCAACCTCGCCCATCACCTGGTCATCGTGCTGGCGGTGCTGGCCTATTTCGGGTTCTGGAGCCACGCGAACTATGCGGTGGCGTTGGTGGGCCTGGTCCTGCTCGTGCTGAACGCGGCCTGGCTGTCGATGCTGGTCGCCATCGCCTCCGCCCGCTTCCGCGACATCCCGCAGATCGTCATCTCCATCATGCAGTTCGCGATCTTCATGACGCCGGTCTTCTGGACGCCCGGGCGGCTGCGCAGCACCCATCCTGAGGTGCTAGACTACAATCCGTTCTACCATCTGATCGAGGCCGTCCGCGCCCCGCTGATGGGCGCCCCCGTCGCGCCGCACACCTATGCCTTCCTGGCGGCCATGGCCTCGGTCGGCTGGGCGCTCACCTTCGGCGTATTCGCCCGCACCCGCCGCAGGATCGTGCACTACCTATGAAGGCGCCGCCCGTCTCCATCTCCTGCCGCGACCTGACGCTCAGATTCCCGGTCTATGGCGTCGACGCCAAGTCGCTGAAGAAGCACTTGGCCAAGATCACGGTCGGCGGCCGGCTCGGGCGCAGCCATGGGGCGACCGAGGTCACCGCGCTCTCCAACCTCAACCTTGAGCTCACGGCCGGCGACCGGCTGGGCCTGGTCGGCCACAACGGCTCCGGCAAGACCACGCTGCTGCGCGCGCTCTCCGGGGCCTACGAGCCGGACGAAGGCGCTATCGAGGTGGAGGGCCACATCGCCGCCCTGCTCGACCTGAACCTGGGCATCGACCCGGCGGCGACGGGCTACGACAATATCCGTCTGCGTGGCCGCATCGCCGGCCTCACCGCGCGCCAGGTGGACGAGCGGATGGACGAGATCGCGGAGTTCTCCGGGCTGGGTCCATTCCTGGCGATGCCGGTGAAGACCTACTCGGCCGGCATGCAGGCGAGGCTCGCGTTCGCCGCGGCCACCGCCGTCGAGGCCGACGTGCTGCTGATGGACGAATGGATCGCCGTGGGCGACGCGGACTTCCAGAAGCTCGCCCATCGCCGGCTCCTGAAGCTGGTGGAGCGGGCGGGGATCCTGGTGCTCGCGTCGCACGACCTGGAGCTCGTCCGGCTCTATTGCAACAAGGTCATGCGCCTGGAGGGCGGGATCGCCTCGCCGGTCACCGACATCAAGAAGCTCGACGAGCTGCTGGCCGCCTAGGACCTGCTGTTGGACGTCATCTTCACCATTGTCTCCCGCAACTACGCCGCCCAGGCGGTGACGCTGATGGAGAGCCTGGCCAAGGCGGAGCCCAAGGCGCGGCGTGTCGTGGTGGCGACCGACGGGCCGATCCCGCAGCTGGCGTCCCTGGCCGAGGTGATCGACGCAGAGAGCTTCGACCTGCCCTATCGGGCGATGAGCGTCTACTACGACGCGCTCGAGCTGAACACGGCGGTCAAGCCCTACGTCTTCAGGCGCTTCCTGGCTGAGAAGGGTGTCGGCTCGGCCACCTACCTCGACCCGGACATCGTTGTTTTCCGGCCATTGAAGCGTGTGCGCCAGGGCCTGGAGCGGGCTCAGCTGGTGCTGACGCCACACCTGACCCGGCCGCTGCTCGGCGCGGCCATGCCGAACGACCATGCGATCCTGCGCTCGGGCTCCTTCAACCTCGGCTTCTGCTCGGCCCGCGCCGAGGACCGGACCCGTGAGCTGATGGCCTGGTGGGCCGACCGCTGCGAATTCGACTGCCGAGTGGACCTGGCGAATGGCCTCTTCACCGACCAGCGCTGGATGGACCTCTCGCCCGGCTTCGTCGACAGCCTGGACGTGGTCCGGGAGCCGGGCCTCAACCTCGCCTACTGGAACCTCGAAGGCCGTACGCTCGCACGCCGGAAGGGCGGCTGGACCGTCGATGGCGAGCCGCTCGATTTCTTCCATTTCTCCGGCTTCGATCCCGCACGGCCGGACGTGCTGTCGAAGCACCAGGACCGCGTTCGCGTCAGGAAAGGATCGCCGCTGGCCGAGCTGTTGGCCGACTATGCCGAGGCGATGATGCGCAACAGCCACGCCCAGAGCCGCGCCATCCCCTACGCCCACCTGCGCTTCCCATCCGGACGGGTGGTGACCGGGCCGATGCGCCGCCGCGCCCTGCGCGCGGCTCGGGAAGGCATGGACTTCTCCGCGGGGCTGACCGACGCGGTGGAGGCTTGGCTCGATGCGCCCGATCCGGAGGCTGCCGCGGCCGGCCTGCCCGACGTGACCCGGACCATGGACCAGGTCTGGCGCGACGTGCCCACCGGCTTCCAGCTCGACACCGAGCCGGGCCGCCTGGGCTTCCACCAATTCTTCGCCGAGCACGCCGCGACGCTCGGCGCCGACGAGCCTGCGGGCGCCGCGGCCCAGGCGCTGCTGGCCGCCTGGCGCACCGGGGTGCGCGAGCCGGATCCATCCGTCTGGAGCGAAGCGCCCTGGACAGGCCCGGCCGGCGGCGCTCTGGACTGGCTGCGAGAGCCTGCCGCCGATGGGGCGCCCCGCGCCGCCAAGGCGCTGCTCGCCGCGCGCCGCGACCTGCGCCAGAAGTTCGCCGGCGACACGCCCGGCCTGATCGCCTGGTGCCTGGGGGCCGAGGCCGCCGCCGGCCGCTTTTCGCCGGACCTGCTGCCGGCCGAGGTGATCGAGGCCTTGGCGCGCGATCCGGCGCCGCTGCTCGACGCGGCGCGTCTAGCCGAACCCGGCGCGAACGATCTGAAGCGCCGCCTTTCCGCAGGCTTCGGAGTCGCCGCCCGCGCCGGCTGGCCCGCGACCCTGACCATGGCGCTGCGCGCCCCGTTCCTGGAGCCGGCGCCCGCCCAGCCGGCGCCGTTCATCCGCCTATTCCTGGAGATCTGGGAGGCGCGCACCGACCTGCAGCGCATCTTCCCGCTGCGGACCGCCGCCGAGCGCTTCCGGTTCCTGCGCTGGCTGGTGGGCGGCGGCCTCGCCGAATACGGCGTCGAGTTCGACGCCCTGCCCGCGTCCGTCCGCCTGCACCCCCAGACGCAGCTCGCCCGCCTGACCGTGCGCCATCGTCAGCCCGCCGCCCGGCCAGCAGCTGCCGAGCGCCGGGTCGGCGAGCTGTGGGTGGTCGAGAGCGGCGACCTCGCCCGCGAAGCTGCGTCCGACCGGCTGGTCTACGAGGCCTCGGGCGCGCGGTTCCTCGGCCCCGCGGGACCGGCGGCCGCGCCGGCCAGCGTCGACCTCGTGCGGTTCCTGACCCATCCGGACCTGGTCCCGGCGGACGCCGTCGCCCTGCACAGCCGCGGCGTGCGGTGGACGCGCGCGGTGGGCGTCTGGGACGCCGCGGCCGCCGAGTCGCTTTCCGCCAGCAGCATCGGGCTCGGCTTCGTCGACGAGGTGTGGGCGCCCACGGCCGTGCGCCTGTTCCGTCCGGTGCGCGCCGCCGTTCCGGCCGCCGCCTGATGCTCAGCCAGGCTCGCCGGGTCTGGCGCGCGGCCCTGCCGGAGCCGATCCGCAAGCTCTTCGCGCCGGTGCTGGGCTTCGGGCTGGAAAGCTACGTCCGCGCCGCGGCTCGCCGGCCGCACGGCGCCCAGTCCGGGGCCGGCCCGATCCGGATCGTCGGCTACTTCCAGGCCTCGCACGGCATCGCCGCCTCAGCCCGGTTGGCGGCCCGAGCCTTCGAGGCCCTCGGCGTTCCGGTCGAGCGCCTGGACGTGACGGACGCCAAGCTGGACTGGGAGGGCCGCCTCACCGCGCCGGTCAATGCCGGCGCCTGGATCTTCTATCTCAACCCGCCCGAGCTGCTGGCGGCGCTGGCCTGCCTCGGGCCCAGGCAGCTTCGCGGCCCGCGCTACGGCTATTGGGCCTGGGAGCTGCCGAAGGCGCCGGCCCGGTGGCGCAAGGACGCCGCCCTCGTCGACGAGGTCTGGGCTCCCAGCCGCTTCACCGCCGATGCCCTCCTGGGCGCGGCTTCACCTGTGCGCGTTGTGCCGCATCCGATGTTCATGGAGGACTACGCCAGGGTACGGCCGGCGCCCCGCCGCGCCCGCTTCCAGGGCGTCAGTGTGTTCGATTTCAACTCCTCGCTGGCCCGCAAGAACCCGGAAGGCGCCATCGCCGCCTGGCGCGAGGCCTTCGGTGACGACCCGACCTGCGAGCTGACGTTCAAGACCCAGAATGGGGACCAATTCCCCGACGCGCTGGGAAAACTGCGCGCCGATGCGCCGGCCAATGTCCGGATCGTCGACGAGGTCTGGCCCTACGAGGACGTCAAGCGGCTGATCGCCGGGGCCGACGTGCTGGTCTCGCTGCACCGGGCCGAGGGCTTCGGCCTGACGCTCGCCGAGGCCATGGCCATAGGCACGCCAGTGCTCGCCACGGGATGGTCGGGCGTCATGGACTTCCTGGACGTGGACAACGCGCTGCTGGTCCCATCCACCCAGGTGAAGGTGAAGGACCCGCAGGGGATCTATGCCGGCCAAAGCTGGGCCGACCCCGATATCGACGCGGCCGCCGGCGAGCTGAAGCGCCTGCGCGATGACCCTGCGCTGGGCAAGCGGCTCGGGCGCGCCGGCCGCGAGCGTGTGCGGCGCCAGCTCTCGCCCGAGGCCTGGTTCGAGACCCTGCCGGAAACCGTCCGGCGGGCCGCACGCCGCGACTAGCTTTCCTCCGGCGGCCGCACCTTCTGGAACCGCCAGAGCAGCAGCAGATCGTAGAGCGTCTTCAGGGACCCGCCGATCACCAGCGGCCAGGCGAACGCGCTGAGCGAGAACATCAGCCCCGCCAAGGCCGGACTGAACGCCGAGGCGAGGCTGCGGGGCACGTTGGTGACGCCGGCCGCCGCGGCCCGCTCGGCCGGGGTGACGATGGCCATGACGTAAGACGTCCTGGCCGGCACATCCATGTTCGAGAGGAGGGCGCGGACCACCAGCAGGGCGAAGGCCACCTGGACGTTCGGCGCGAAGGCCACGGCGATCACGCAGAGGTTGGCCGGAATGTGGGTGAAGACCATGGTGCGGATCAGGCCGATGCGGCTCGCCAGCCAGGGCGCGGCGAGTTGCGAAAGCGCCGACAACGCCCCGGTCCAGAAGAAGAAGCCGCCCGCCACCGCCAGCGACAGCCCGAACCGCTGGAACAGCCAGAGCGCGAACAGCGACTGCACGAAGAAGCCGCTGCCGAAGGCGTCGAGGCTGAACAGCGCCGCCAGGCCATAGACGTTGGCGCGCGAGGGGCCGAGCGGCGTGCGTGGGGTTTCCAGCGTCACGTCCTCGTTCGGCAGCCGGTTGTAGAGCGCCGCCGCACCGAGGCTGAGCGCGCCATAGACGATGAAGGCCGCCTCGATCAGGCCCAGGCGGGACGCGCCGGTCGTCGCCTGTAGCGGTCCCAGCACGCCGACGCTGAGCGCGCCCACCGCGGTCATCAGCGTGCCGGTCAGGCTGTAGCGGGCGAAGCGATGGGTCCGGCTGCTGTCCGGCCCGGCGTGGGCCAGCAGCGCCTGTTCCAGCGGCAGGAACGGGCTCACGTCGCCGCCCGACGGGTTCAACGTGCCCGCGAAGCCCACGAGCACCAGCGGCCAGAAGTCGTGCGTCACGGCGAACGCGACGCCCGTCGCCGCCATCAGGCCGCAGGCGGCGAACAGCAGCCGCTTGGCCGGGTAGCGGTGGCCCGCGAGGCCGACGGCCAGGGTCAGGACCGCTGAGCCGGCGAGCGTCGCGGTGGTCAGCACGCCCACGCGGAAGGCCGAGAAGCCGAGCAGGCTCAGAAAGACCGGCAGCAGCAGGGCGGTGAAGCCGTCGCCGAAGCCGCGGAGCCCGCGGGCGGCGATCAGGACCGTCGAGCTCTTCACGCTCGCCTAGGGTCTTCGCGTGGTGACGTCGGTGAGCGGTCCGCCTTCGCGCACCGTCTTGCCGCGGTAGATCACGGCGCCGATCAGGTTCGGCCGCTGGCGGATCGCGCCCACGAACTCCGGCCACAGTTCCGACGGGACCCAGAGGCAGGGCGCCCTGGGATCCTCGTCGATCGCCACGTCCACAAGGTCGCGCGCGTCCATGGCCCGCAGCCTACAGGGGCTTCAGTCGCGCGCCAGCCCCGAGGGGACGCCGTCGGCCATGGGTGGCGCGGCGCACTTGCCGGCGCGGGCCTGCACGACATGCAGCAGGGCGCGGTTCTGGGCGAAGCTAAGGTGTTCGGCGATCGGCGAAGTGGGCTGGCCGGTGATCAGGCTGGGCGCCTCGATCGGCGCTTCGCCGCCGGCCGAGGCGGTCTGTTGGTTCCAGCGCGCCAGGCTCGAGCTGCAGGCGGCGACCACGGCCTGGGCCACGTGGGTCGCATCGTCTGTGGAGCCCGCGAGCGCATAGGCCCAGCGGTGCAGGCAGTCGTCGGTCGCGGCCGCTGGATCGGCGGCGGCTATGGGCGGGGCGACGGCGGCGCCGGCCTGCGTCGGCGCCGCCGAGGCCGCCGCGCCCGGAAAGGGCAGGCAGAGGCCATTGCCGCCGCCGGCCGCGCCGCCGTTTCGCGCCGGCTGGCAGGCGGCGAGCGCGAGCAGGGCCGCGGCGGAGGCGACGCGTGTCAGTCCGCGCATCATCAGCCGCAGACCTGGGTCGGCGCGTAGACCAGCCGGCCGCGCGCATCGTAGTAGCTGCGCGTCTCGTAGTGGCAGCGCGCCGGGGCGGCGTAGCCATAGCCGCTGCGGCTGTAGCGGTAGTCGTTGGCCGCGTAGCCGCTGTGCGTCCGATGGCGGTAGTAGGCGTGCGGCCGGTCGCAGTTGATCCGCGCCAGGTTGTTGCCGGCCACCGCCCCGACGCCGGCGCCGATGATCGTGCCGCCCGTCTTGCCGCCGCCATGCGACACCGCATTGCCCAGCAGGCCGCCGGCCAGGGCGCCGATGATCGTGCCGCCGACCTTGCGGTTGTGGGCGCGCTGCTCGCAGTAGCTGCGAGCCTGCGCCGAGACGGGCGCGGCGAAGGAAGGGATGGCCAGGGCTGCGGCCAGGCCGGCGACCAGAGCGGTCCGGGTCATCAGGGTCTCTCCTGCGTCTGGAGCCCGACAGTCGTGGGCTCAGGCGGGTTCAACGCGCGTCGGCCTCTGAGGGATGCGTGCGCCGCGGACGGGCGGAACCTCAGTCCAGCCACTCGACCAAGCCCAGCTTGGCCATCCAGACGAGGCCGGTCTCGACCAGCCGCCGACGGCCCACGGGAAACGTCAGCAGGACCTCGCGGCCGCTGCGCGCCTGGCCGGACGCCAGCAGGTCGAGCGCCTGGGCGCATTCTTCCGGCGTGGCGCGCAGGCCGGGGAACGCATTGTCGAGGTCGTCGACATTGGCCAGCACGTCGGCTCCGGTGGCGCCGGCGACCGCGCGGATCGGCAGGTCGGGCCGGAACACCTGGGTGGCGAAATCCGCGAAATCGATGAACGGATCGCCGCGGACCGGATCGACGGCCTGGCGGACCGGCGGATCGGCCGCGGCCATCCGCACCTGCGCCAGCTCGTCGAGCAGGTCCGCGTACTGGCGGGCCACGACGGGCCAGTCGAAGGCGGTGCGCACCCGCTCGCGTCCCGCCGCGCCCATCCGGCGGCGCAGCTCCGGCGAGGCGATCAGCTGCGCCAGCGCCTCGGCGGCGCGGCCCACGTGGACCGTGGTATATTGGGCCACCTCCCCGACGTAGGACTGGTAGGTCGTCGCCTGCAGGATGTGGCGCTGCACCATCGTCGCGCCGAGCCCGGAGATCGGGCCGCCCAGCGTGGGGATCAGGAAGCCTTCGACGCCGTCCCGCACGGTGGAGCGGTAGCCGTCCCAGTCGCTGACCACCAGCGGCAGGCCGGCCGCCATCGCTTCCAGAGGCGTGATGCCGAAGGTCTCCTGGATGTTGTCCACCAGCGAGATGAAGACGTCGCCGGCGGCCCAGAGCTCGCCCAGCAGCTCGCGGTCGTTGCCGTCCAGGAAGTGGACGCCGATCCCCGGCGCGTGCCGGGCGGCGGCGGCCTCGTAGCGCGACCGGTCCATCTCGCCGGGAAACCAGCCGGCCATCGCGAAGTGCACCGTCGCGCCGGTCGTCTCGGCGGCCCGGCGCACGGCCTGGAACATCGGCTGCGGGAAGGCCTTCTCGAAGAACGACAGGCGGCCGACCCAGATCACCAGGACGTCGACCTCGGCCAGGCCCAGCCGGGCGCGCAGCCTCGCCCGGGCCTCGGGACGGTCGGCCAGGGCGGCGAACCGGCCGGCGTCGACGCCGAGCGGCACCACGGGAAGGGCCGGCCTCGGCGGCGGCCGGCCGCCGGTCCGCTCGGCCAGATAGCCGCCCCAGGCGTCGAACATCCGGACCAGGCCGTCGTGGACAGCCGGCGAGGTGCAGATGATGGCGTCCCACGGGTGGGTCGGCGCAAGGCTGGCGTTGGCGATGGTCTGGCGCCTCGCCGGCGGCGCGAGGGTATGCGACAGGCCCAGGAGGCTGTAGGCGCGGTCGCCGACCGTGCGGCGGCGCAGCCAGGCCAGGTCGTAGAGGTCCGGTTGGCCGCGCAGCAGCGCGCCGGCCTCGGCGGCCGCCGGCTGGTTGAGGATCGAGGTCGCCGCGAGCTCCAGCGCAGCCGGCTCATCGCCGAAGAGGCCGCGGGCCAACTCCGCCTCCTCGGCCTGCTGCACGCCCATCACGGTCAGGTGCGAGAGGCCTGCGTGCCTCGCGAGCGCCTGGAAGAGTTCGAGGTTGGCGACGTCCTTGCCGAACGGGTTGGCGCGCAGCCCGAGGTTCCGCGGCGGGTGGAAGATCGCCAGCCTAGAGGGCACGAGGCACCTCGCCCGTCGGCGGGGCGGCGGCGTGCAGGATAGGCGTTCGGCCGCCGTTCGCTCGCACGGGACTCCTCGTCTGCTCGCCCGGTAGTTAGATACTGTCGGAGAATCGGACAATGCGCACGCTGGCCGGCGCGGTTGGAGCTGACGCCGGGCGCGATGCAGGACAACACCACAGAGGACAGTTTCGAACGCGGGGCCGAGCTGCAGAAGGCCGGGCGGTTCGCCGAAGCCGCCGCAGTCTATGAGCGGGCAGCGGCCAAGGCGCTCACAGTCAATCTCGCCATCAACCTCGGCGTCTGCCTGGGCGAGCTGGGCGAGCGCGAGAAAGCGGAACACTATCTGGCCCTGGCCAAGCGCCACCGGCCGAGCAACCCCAACGTCCTGCGCCTCATGGGCAACGCCTACGCCGAGGCGGGCCGGACTGAGCTTGCCGAGCAGGAATACCTCGCCGCTCTGGCCGCCGCGCCGGACGACGAGCATGCGAAGCTGGCGCTGGCCGGCCTCTACCTCTCCACCGGGCGCTATGCGGAGGGCTGGCCGCTGCTGTCGGCGCGCACCGTCCTGCACCCCGACGTGGTGCCGAAGGTCGAGGTGCGGTTCCCGGAATGGCGGGGCGAGCCGCTGCCGGGCAAGTCCGTGCTGGTCTGGGTCGAGCAGGGCTTCGGCGACCAGATCCAGATGAGCCGCTTCGCCAACAGCCTGAAGGCGCGCGGGGCGGCGCGGGTGACGCTGGGCTGCCGTCCCGTGCTCGCCCCGCTGCTGGCAACGCTGGCCGCCGCCGACGAGATCCTGCCGGTCGCGGCCGGGACGCGGGCCGAGGTGGCGCCGCACGACTACTGGACGCGCTACTTCTCGCTGCCCGAGCATCTGGGGATCACGCTCGAGACCCTGCCGGCCCAGCCTTACCTTACCGCACGCGCCGACCGCCGCGAGCGCTGGCGGCACCTGAAGGGCGTGGGCCTCGTCTGGAAGGCCAGCCCAACCGGCTTCAACGCCGCCAACAAGGGCCTGCCGAACGAGCAGGCCCAGCGCCTGCTGGACCGCGGCGCGATCAGCCTGCACCCGGAGGACACCGGAGCGGCCAACTTCGCCGACACCGCCGCGATCGTGGCGGGCCTCGACCTGGTGGTTTCGATCGACACCGCGGCCGCCCACCTGGCCGGCGCGATGGGCAAGCCGTGCTGGACGCTGCTGCCCTACACCCACTGCGACTGGCGCTGGCTGCGCGACCGGACCGACTCGCCCTGGTACCCGACCATGCGGCTGATCCGCCAGACGCAGCCCCGGGACTGGTCGCAGGCCGTCGACCAGGTGCTTCGCGACCTTTAGTCCTGCAACCGCGCGGCGCGGGCGGCGAACAGGTCGCGGAAGTAGGGCGGGGTTCCCTTCCGATAGGGCGCGAACTCGGCCTTGGCCGCGGCCAGGCGCTCGCGCAGGGCCTTGGCCACTTCGGGATGGGTGAGCGCGACGCTGTAGTTCTCCGACGGGTCCGCCTCCAGGTCGTAGAGCTGCTCGTACCCGCGCGCCGCCAGGGGCGAGGTCATGGCGCCGCGATAGTAGAGGCTCTCGACGTACTTCCAGCGCTGGGTCCTGACGCCGATCGGGACCTCGCCGTCGAACAGGATCAGCGCCTCGTGCGGCGAGGGCGCGCCGGCCTTCAGCACCGCGGAGAGGTCGCGGCCGTCCAGCGTCACCCCGGCCGGCGGCGGAAGGCCCGCCATCGCCAGGAACGTCGGCAGGAAATCGACACCCATGGCGATCGAGCTCACCCGCCTGCCGCCCGGCAGCCGGCCCGGGGCCCAGACGATGCAGGGCACGCGGTAGCCGCCGTCGTAGGCGCCGCCGCCCTTGCGTTCCCGCAGCCACCCCGGCGAGCCCTCGAACCAGGGGCCGTTGTCGGAGGTGAACACCACAACCGTGTCGCGCGCGACGCCGAGCGCCGTCAGCCTCGCGAGCAGCCGTCCGACGATCGCGTCGATCTCCTCGACCACCGCGCCATAGGGGCCGGCGAAGGTCTGCTGGTCGAAGCCCGCGTGCGGGTGCTCCGGCAGGTGCGGCGCCGAGAGCGCCAGCTCGACGAAGAACGGCCGGTCGCGGTCGGCTCTGACGTGAGCCTCGATGAAGGCCTCGGCGTGGGCGTAGAAGTCCTGCTGCAGGTTGGCCATGACGGGCGGCGTCTCGGTCACCGCGTCGGAGCCGGCGTGGCTTTCGCAGAGGGTGAGCGGCGCCATGTCGTGGCTGTAGGGGATGCCGAAGAAGGCGTCGAAGCCGTGCCGGGTCGGCGGCCAGCTCGCGCCGCGATGGCCCAGGTGCCACTTGCCGAAGAGGCCGCTCGCGTAGGCCGGCTTCAGCGCGCGGGCGATGGTGACTTCGGAGAGCGGCAGCCCGCGCTCCTCCGGCTGCATGATCACCTCGAAGCCGAGGCCCGTGCGCACCGGATAGCGGCCGGTCAGCAGCCCGGCGCGCGACGGCGAGCAGAGATTGGCGGGCGCGTAGTAGTCGGTGAGCACGACCCCCTCGCGCGCCATCCGCGCGATCGCCGGTGTCGGGATCTTGCCGCCGTAGGGGCTGACGTCGCCGTAGCCGAGGTCGTCGCAGAGCACGATCACGAAGTTGGGCTGCCGGCGAGAGGGAGCGGGCGTTGGGGCAGCCGCCGCGGCAGGGCCAGCCAACATCGCGCTTGCCGCCGCGGCGCCGAGCAGTTCCCTGCGGTTCATGGCTGTGCCCTCCCCTCGCGACTAGAGCGCCCCGCGCATTCAAAGGAAAGCCTGACGCGGCGCGTCAGGATTCGCTCACGAGCCGTACCTACCTCCCCCGCGAAGCGGCGGGAGAGGGACCGCTCACTGAAGAGCGAGTGGTGGAGGAGGCAAGCGGCCGCCGCGGCGCTCAGTTCGAAGGTCGCAGGTTCGGTGCGTGGACGAAAAAACCTGGGTTCCAGCCTTCGCCGGGATGAGCGGAGTTCAGCTTTTCCGCTGATTACGATCACGTTTCGTTGCGTGCTATCGCGTCAACGACTGGTTCGCCATGCTTCCGCGCCCCCGCGAATGCGGTGCATGTCCTGCTAAGTGATTGAAAGAATGGCGCGCCCGGAACGATTCGAACGTCCGACCCTCAGATTCGTAGTCTGATGCTCTATCCAGCTGAGCTACGGGCGCGCGCCGCCTGACGGCGAGGGCGCGGAACCTAGTCGCGGACGTGGCAAAGCGCAAGCCGGCCCGGGCGGCGAAATCGCCGCGCCGTTCCGGGGTGCGCGAGGCCGCCGGGCGAGTGTGGGATCAGGCCGCCGAGGCCGCCCAGGATGCCGCGGCGCCGGGCCGCGGCGGCGTCGGCCGGGGAGGGGTCGGGCTGGCCGCCTTCGGCGCGCGGCGGGCCGCGGCGCGGGAAGCCGCCGCCGCCATCCATCTGCGGCATAGACTCACCCAGCAGGCCGCCGGTCGCGGAGCGGTAGCGCACCTTGACCTCCCACTGCCGGTTCCAGGCGACCTTCGGATCGCTGGGCCGCGGGGGATAGCTGAAGTTCGCCTCGCGGCCGTAGGCGACGAGCTGGACCAGCCCACCGCGGGCCGCGGACGCCGCCTCCTGGGGAACGATGCAGGCGGTGGTCTGCGGGTCCATCAGCGCCTTGGCCGCGACCAGCCGCGCGATGTCGCCGGGCGGGATGAAGTCGGGGAGCGCGAAGGCCGAGGTCTGCGCCTCCGACGAGGTCCACAGCACGACCGTGTCGTTCTGGCCGCCGCCGATCATGCTGGCGATGTAGCCCTCCGCGCCCGGCACGCCGTTCCAGCCGAGCTGCACCGCGCCGCTGCGCATCCGTTCGTTGCCGGTCAGGTTCAGCGGGCCGAGGAAATCCTGCGCGGGGCTGAGCGTGAAATGGATCTCCGGGCTGTAGTCGCCGGTCACCACGTGCTGGCCGACCAGCGAGCCCTCGCTGGGGATGGCCTTGCGCCCCTGCGCGTTCGGCCACTCGCCATAGGTGGCGTTGCGGCCGGCCGAGGGCGGGCGCATCCGCTGCATGTCGAGGCCGCGCATCATCTGCGCCAAGGCGGGCGGCGGGCCCGCGGCGACCTTTTCAGGCGTCAGCTGCGCGAAGTCGATGACCACCGGCTGGCCCGGCCGGGCGTGTTCGCCGCAGCCCCAGAAGATCAGCATGCGGCCCTTCGGCTTCTGGTACTCGCGCGGGACCTGCGGCTCCTCGTCACGAACCGGCGTCACCTGCGCCTGCGGGGTGATCAGCGGCAGGCTGGGGCCGGCGCCCAGGCCCGACGGCGGCAGGTGCTCGGCGTGCGGCGCGCCCTTCGGCGCCTCCGACGAGCCGAGTTGCAGGACGAGGCTGTGCTGCGCCGCGCCGCCGCCCTGCATCATCCGCATCATGTCCGCCGCCGAGGGTCGGCCGCCGCCGCCCGGTCCGCCCATTCCCGGCATGCCGAAGCCCGACTGGGTCGTGGCGCTCATCCAGTAGACCGCGACCGGTCCGGTGACCTTCTGGCCGGCGGGCTGCGCCGCCGCCGCGTTCGCCATCACCGCCGCGCCGACCAGCAGCGCCGCCTTGCCACCCATGCCCATGCGATCCTCCCGATGTAACAGCCGGAAGTGACGCTAGCAGCGGACCGGCGTTTGGCGAAGGGGGCTGGGCGGAGCGCCGTCGGGTTTGCCGCGCGCCGCTGGCGGAGCCGGTCGGCCAGCGCCATGTTGCAGCCCTGCGCCTGCCCGTGCGATGGCGTAGCCCGCCCGCCCGCCGATTGGGGCGGCGCCTCATTTTCAGACCGTCCGGAGCCGATTTTGCCCGTGTTTCACGTCAAGCGCCTGCCGCCCGTCGTCCTTTCCGCCCTCGCCATCGCCGTCGGCGGCGCGCTGGCGACCGCGCCGGCCGTCCTGGCCAAGCCGCCCGCTCCGCCCGCGACCGCCTCCAAGACCGGAACCGGGATGGTCGCCGCGGCCAACCCGATGGCGGTGGACGCAGGCCTGAAGGTGCTGCGGGCCGGCGGGTCGGCGGTGGACGCCGCGGTCGCGGTGCAGGCCGTGCTGGGCCTGGTGGAGCCGCAGAGCTCGGGCCTGGGCGGCGGCGCCTTCATGACCTTCTACGACGCCAAGACCCACCAGGTGACCGCCTACAACGGCCGCGAGAAGGCCCCGGAGAGCGCGGGCCCCGACTGGTTCTTCGGGCCAGACGGCAAGCCGGTGCCGAAGGGCGTCGCGATCGTCGGCGGCCGCTCGGCGGGCGTGCCGGGCGCGGTGGCCATGCTGTACCTGGCGCAGAGTCAGCACGGGAAGCTGGCCTGGAAGGACCTGTTCGGAGACGCCGAGCGCCTGGCCGACGGCGGTTTCCCCGTGCCGCACCGGATGGCCGACGCCGCCTCGAGCCGCGCCCCGCAGGCGAGCCAGCCCGACGCGGTGGCCTATTTCACCAAGCCCGACGGGACCAAGGTCAAGTACGGCGACATCATGAAGAACCCGGCCTATGCGGCGACGGTGCGCAAGATCGCCGCCGAAGGGCCGAAGGCGATCCTGGAGGGCCCGATCGCCCAGGCGATCGTCGAGCGGCTGCACCAGGGCCCGATGCCATCGACCATCACGCTGAAGGACCTGGCCAGCTACAAGCCGAAGGTGGGCCCGGCGCTCTGCAAGCCCTACCGCATCTACGTGGTCTGCGTGCCGCCGGCGCCGTCCGGCGGGCCGGGCGTGCTGGAAGGTCTGGGAATCCTGGCCAATACGGATATCCCGGCGCACCGCAACGACGTGCAGGGCTGGTACCTGTTCAGCCAGGCGAGCCGGCTGATGTACGCCGACCGCGACCGCTACATCGGCGACCCGGACTTCGTGGACGTGCCGACCGAGGGCCTGCTGGACCCGGCCTATCTGGCGGGCCGCGCCAAGCTGATCGACCCGGTCAAGGCCGGTCCCGCGCCGCAGCCCGGCACGCCCAAGGGGGCCGGCGTCCGCGCGCCCGACCGCACCCGCGAGCCCGGCGGCACCACCCACTTCGTGATCGTCGATGCGGACGGCAACGCGGTTTCCATGACCACCACCGTCGAGAGCATCTTCGGCGACGGGCGGATGGTGGGCGGGTTCTTCCTCAACAACCAGCTCACCGACTTCTCCTTCTCGCCGAAGGAGGCGGACGGCGCGCCCGCCGCCAACGCGGTGGCCGGGGGCAAGCGGCCGCGCTCGTCGATGTCGCCGGCCATCGTGCTGGACCGCCAGGGACGACTGGTGGAGGCCGTGGGCTCGCCCGGCGGGCCCTCGATCCTGGCGTTCGTGCTGAAGGCGCTGGTGGCGACGCTCGACTGGAAGCTGCCGATGCAGGAGGCGCTGGCGCTCCCCAACCTGATCGCCGGCGGCAACTTCTATGCCTCGGAGCCCGACAAGTATCCGCCGGGCGTGGTCGAGGGGCTGGCCGCCAAGGGCGTCAGGCTGCAGGGCGGCTCGTTCGGCGAAGGCTCGGGCCTGCACGGCATCGAGGTGACGCCGCAAGGCCTGCGCGGCGGCGCCGACCCGCGCCGCGAGGGCGTGGCGAAGAGCTCGTAGGCGAAGCGTCGCCGGGCTGGTGACCCGATCTTCGCATCATTGAGCCGGCATTGCCCGCCCGGCCCCTCCGACTTGGCCGCTCGCCGCCACGAACGGGGCCTCCGAGAACCCGGCTTCTCTGCCGTCGAACGTGCACTGAAACAGTGGCGTCGCCTAAGGCGCGTGAGCGCCCGAAGGATTCAACCACGAACCCACGCAAACGCACGCGAACGCGTCGCGGTCGTGGAGAGCCCGCAGCCCCGGTCCTGCGGCGCTTGGAGGCCGGGCAAACCGATCTCTCGGCGCGCAGGGCGCGTTCGCGGGTGTTTGCGTGGGTTCGTGGTGCCAACTGACAGCGCCTGCGGCGCGGCTTGTACCGGCACCCGGTAGACACCCGGTGGCGGTCAGGGTCCGCTGTGCCGGCGTTTCCCCCCTAGACCGAGCTCTTCGCGGAGCGCTTGGGCGCGGGGCCGTTCAGGGGCGCGGGCGGGGGCGCGCCGGGGAGGCGGAGCTCGAAGGTCGAGCCTTGCGGGCCCGTGGCGGCCAGCGTCAGGTCGCCGCCGTGGCCCTGGGCCAGCTCGCGCGCGATGGCCAGGCCCAGGCCGACGCCGCCGGGGCGCGCCGAGCCGGCGAACGGCTGGAAAAGGCGCTCCTGCACCCGCTCCGGCACCCCGGGGCCGTTGTCAGAGACCCGCACGAGGGTGGAGTCGGCATCCTGCACGAGGCCGATCTCGATGCGGCCGGCGCGGCGGCGGCCCTCGGCGTGCTCGATCGCCTCGCCGGCGTTGCGCAGCAGGTTGGCGAGGATCCGGTGCAGGTGGTCGGGGTCGGCCTGCACCTGGCCGCCCGACTTGATGTGGCAGACGAGGCGGATGCCGCGCTCGGCGAGGCGCGCCTCCTCCGCGGCGGCCTCGACGGCCGGAGCGAGCGGCACGGCCCGCGGCTCCGGCGCCGCCTCCTGGGTCTTGCCGTAGGCCAGCACGCCCGACGCCAGCTTCACCGCCCGGTCGAGCGCCCGCTCCAGCCTGGGCAGCGCCTGGCTGACCTTGGGGTCCTTCAGCGCCGCCAGCCGCTCCGAGGCGATCTGGGCCGAGGTCAGCATGTTCTTCAGGTCGTGGTTGATCTTGGCCACCGCCTCCCCCAGGGCCGCCAGCCGGGCGCGCGAATTCAGCGCCGCGCGCAGGTCGGCCTGCATGCGGTCGAGCTCGACCTCGGCGCGGCCGATCTCGTCCCTGCGGCCCGAGGGATGGACCTCGGCTTCGGGGTCGGCCGGATCGGCCCGGAACCGCTCCATGGCGTAGGTGATCCGCTGCATGGGGCGGACCAGGAACAGGTTCAGCGACAGATAGACCAGCACGCCCGCGCTGGAGGCCACCAGGGCCACGATCAGCACCATGCGCCAGAGGTAGCGGAGCAGCTCGCGGCGCAGCTCGGCGTCCGGGGCGACGATCTCGATGAACTGGGCGGAGATGAACCGCGGCGTGGCGCGGACCCGCACGCTGCGGCCGGGCGGGCCGGAGAGGGTCTGGATCGGGGCGGCCAGCCAGGCGGCCGGCGCCTGGTCGCGCAGGTCGACGAAATAGGGGGTCTGCGAGCGGCGCGCGCCCTGCAGGACCAGGTGCAGGCCCTCGTCCTTGGTCTGGATCGCCACCCACTCGACGCCGGCGCCGCGCAACAACTGCTCGCGCTGCGGGCCGTTGACGCTGCCGCGGGCGATGTCGGCGAAGCGGGACACGGTCTCGGCGGCGCGCACGCGCTCCAGCAGCCACTGGCGCTCGAAGGAGGCGAGCGCCGGCGGGAAGGCCAGCGCGCCGCCGCCGGCGACGAACAGGATGGTCAGCGTCAGGAGGCGCGCGGAGAGGCCGCCCGGCCAAAAGAAGCGGGGCCTCCTGGCCCTTCCGAGCTCCTCCGGCGTGGGGACGTCCGCCATGATGGTTCCGAGTTAATCCAGCCGGCCCGCTTCGGCAACGCGACGCGGCTGCGCTATTTCGTGCCGACCGCCTCGGAGACCGAGCGGAAGCCGTCGGCCTGCAAGCGCCGCGCCAGATCGCGCTTGATGCGCTGCACGAGGCCGGGGCCTTCGAAGACCAGGGCCGAATAGAGCTGGACGGCGCAGGCGCCGGCCCGGATGCGGGCGTAGGCCTCGGCCCCCGATCCGATGCCGCCGGCCGCGACCAGCGCCAGGCGCCCCGCGGCCGCGTCGGCGAACTCGGCGAGCTTGCGGGAGGCGAGCGGGGCCAGCGGGGCGCCGGAGAGCCCGCCCGCCTCGTCCCTGTGCCGAGACGTCAGCGGCGGGCGGCTGAGCGTGGTGTTGGCGACGACGATCCCGGCGAGGCCGTGGGCCAGGGAGACCTCGACGATCGCCTCGGCCTCGCCTGCCTCCAGGTCAGGCGCGACCTTCAGGAAGATCGGGACGCGGCCCTCGGCCGGCAGCGCGTCGCGGGCTTCGGCGAGGCGGCCCAGCAGCTCCTCCAGCGCAGCGCGGGTCTGCAGGGCGCGCAGGCCCGGCGTGTTGGGCGAGGAGACGTTGACCGTGAAGTAGGAGGCCGCGCCCCAGAGCGCCCGCAGGCCGGCCACATAGTCGCCGATGCGGTCGGCGGAGTCTTTGTTGGCCCCGATGTTGGCGCCGACCACGCCGGGCCCTCGCCCGCGCATGCAGCCGGCGAAGGCCTCGATCCCGGGGTTGTTGAACCCCATGCGGTTGATCACCGCCCGGTCGTGGGTGAGCCGGAACAGCCGCGGCTTCGGATTGCCGTCCTGCGGCTCCGGCGTCACCGTCCCGCACTCCACGAAGCCGAACCCGGCCCTGAGCATCGGCCCGTGCACGAGGGCGCTCTTGTCGAAGCCGGGCGCCAGGCCGACGACATTGGGGATCGCGAGGCCCGCCAGCGAGCCCGCGAGGATCGGATCGTCCGGCGGGGCGGCCGGCCCGAAGCCAAGCCGCAGGCCCAGGATGGCCAGCCCGTGGGCCTGCTCCGGGTCGAGCAGGCGCATCGCCCGGGTGGCCAGGCCGTGGATCGGGCTCATAGGGCCAGAACGGGCGCGCCGTCCGGCCCGAGCGGCGCCTCGGCGATCGCGCGGACCAGGAACGGGTCGAAGTGGGCGTAGAGGTGCGGGAAGAGCGCCCCGCCGCGCGACGGCTCCCACTTCAGCGCGTCGCTCAGGTCGTCGGCCTCGACGGCCAGCACCACCAGGTCCGGCTGGCCGGCGAAATGCCGCCGCGCGGTCTCGGGAGCCTGCTCGGCGGTGGAGAAGTGGATGAAGCCGTCCTGCCGGTCGACGGCGGAGCCCTCGAAGCGCCTCGCCGCCAACGCCGCCTGCCACTCCTCGCGCGACAGGATCTTGTAGATCAGACCCACCGCGACCGCCCTCAGTCGCCGCGCTCGGGGAAGAACAGGCCGTCGTAGGCCGGCCGCCCGGCGTCGTCGAACAGGAAGACCGCGGCCGCCGCGGTCGGGAACTGCCGCTGCGCGCGGCCGACCAGGGCGGACGGCGCGGAGCCCTCCATCAGGAGCCGCACCGCCAGTTCCTGCAGGCCGGGATTGTGGCCCACCACCATCACCGTTCGCGCCTTCTTGCCGGCCCGCTCGGCGGCGTGGCGGATGGCCCCGGAATCCGCATGGTAGAGGCCCTCGTCGAAGCTCACCTTGGCCTGCGGGAAGCTGGGTTCGGCCGCCGCCCAGGTGTCGCGGGCCCGCGCCGCCGGCGAGACCAGCACCAGGTCCGGCTTCAGCCCGAGGTCGGCCAGGGTCGCGCCCATCTGGGCGGATTCCCGCTCGCCGCGGGGCGCGAGCCGGCGGTCGAAGTCGTCGCCGCTCGCGGACTCCGCCTCGGCCTTGCCGTGCCGGAAGAGGATCAGCCGGTCCATTCACGCTCCACCCAACCGGACCCTCATAGACGCGCGCGGGCCGGGTTAGAAGCCCGCGGCTGGGGGCAGGCGCGGCGGCACGCCGGCATTGACAGCGATTGGGCTTGGCGGTCCAAGGCGCCATGGACGGCGAGGCGGGCGAGACGGCGGGGATCGAGATCGGCGGCGGGACCTGGAAGTCCCCGGCCGGCAAGCCGCTGCGCCTGGAGTCGGGCGCGAAGCTCGAGCCGCTGGAGATCGCCTACGCCACCTATGGGCGGCTCAACGAGACGAAAACGAACGCCATCCTGGTCTGCCACGCCCTGACCGGCGACCAGCACGCGGGCTCGGCCAATCCGGTGACCGGCCGCCCGGGCTGGTGGGACCGGGTGATCGGGCCGGGCCTGCCGCTCGACCCCGACCGCTACTTCGTGATCGCCACCAACGTGGTCGGCGGCTGCATGGGCTCGACGGGACCCGCCGCCACGAACCCGGCGACGGGCCAGCCCTATGGCCTCGCCTTCCCGGTGATCACCATCGCCGACATGGTCCGCGCCCAGGCGATGCTGATCGAGGCGCTGGGGATCGAGACCCTGTTCGCGGTGGTCGGCGGCTCGATGGGCGGCATGCAGGTGCTGCAGTGGGCGGCGGACTATCCGGAGAAGCTGTTCAGCGCGGTCTGCATCGCCGCCGCGCCACGCCACTCGGCGCAGAACATCGCCTTCCACGAGGTCGGCCGCCAGGCGATCATGGCCGATCCCGACTGGCGTGGCGGCGCCTACGAGAGCCAGGGCGTGCGGCCGGAGAAGGGCCTGGCCGTCGCCCGCATGGCGGCGCACATCACCTACCTCTCGGAGACCGCCCTGCAGCGCAAGTTCGGCCGCGAGCTGCAGCGCGACGGCCTCTCCTGGGGCTTCGACGCCGACTTCCAGGTGGAGAGCTACCTGCGCCACCAGGGGACCAGCTTCGTCGACCGCTTCGACGCCAACTCCTACCTCTACATCACCCGGGCGCTGGACTACTTCGACTTGGCCGGGCAGCACGGCGGCGTGCTGGCCGAGGCGTTCCGCAAGGCGCGCGGGGTGCGGTTCTGCGTGCTCTCCTTCTCCTCCGACTGGCTCTATCCGACGTCGGAGAGCCGCGACATCGTGCGCGCGCTGAACGCCGCCGGCTGCCGCGCCAGCTTCGCCGAGATCGAGACCGACAAGGGCCACGACGCCTTCTTCCTGGAGGAGCCGGTGTTCCACCAGGCCTTGCGCGGGTTCTTCACCTCCGCCGCCCAGGCGCGAGGACTGTAGGCGTGGCGCAGATCCGCGAGGACTTCCGCGAGATCCTGCGGCTCGTGCGGCCGGGCGCGCGGGTGCTGGACGTCGGCTGCGGCGAGGGCGAGTTGCTCGACCTGCTGACCCGCGAGAAGCGCGTCGACGGCCAGGGCCTGGAGATCAGCCCGGCGGGCGTCGCCGCCTGCCTGGCCAAGGGCCTGGCGGTGGTGCAGGGCGACGGCGACCGGGACCTCGACCACTTCCCGACGCGGGCTTTCGACTACGCGATCCTGTCGAAGACCCTGCAGCAGATGCGCGATCCGCGGCACGTGCTCTCCGAGCTGTTGCGCATTGCCGACCAGGCCATCGTCTCGGTGCCGAACTTCGGGCACTGGCGGATGCGGCTGTCGCTGATGACCCGCGGCCGGATGCCGGAGACCCGCGCCCTGCCCGACCGCTGGTGGTCGACAGCCAACATCCACTTCTGCACCCTGCGCGACTTCACCGACCTGTGCCGCGAGCTGGACCTGCGGGTCGACGCCTGCGGGTCGCTCTCGGAGGGCAAGCCGGCCCGCGCCATCGACCCCGACGGCCTCTTCGAGAACTGGCGCGCGGAGACCGCCCTCTTCCTGCTCAGCCGCCGACACGACGAGCCCGCCGCCGCCGCGCCGCAGAACCTGTTCGGGGAGGTCGAGCTCCCGCAACCGGAGGGCGCCGCGAGGAAGCCCCGGCGCAAGCGCCGCGCCAAGGCCTGAGGCTTCCTGTCCGCGAATTAACGTGACCGGGCAACGGCTTGCGCCTTCCATCGGGCTCGGTTCGCTGGAGGAGGAGCCGAGATGCCGAGAGCCGCCGCGCTGGTCGCCGTCGCCCTGCTGGCCGTGTCCGCCGCGCCGGGGTTGGCTGGGCCGATCCCGCCGGTTCCGCCTGTCCCGCCCGTGCCGCCTGTCGCCCCGATCGCGCCGCCGGCGCGGTTCCTCGGCTGGGAAAGCGGCAAGATCCCGGCCGCACTGGACTGGCGGATAGAACGCCCGGAGGCCGACGCGCCGGCCGGCGCCGTCCAATTCGAGCTCGGCTACAGCGAGCCGCATCACTCGTCCTGGATGGGCCGGACGCTGTCGGCCGGCGAGCTTTCCGGCCTGGCTCCCTCCGTGCTCACCGGTCCCGGCGGCCAGGTGAGCTTCGCGCTGCGCCGCGACGCCGGCGAGTTCCGCTGCCGTGGCGTGGCCGGCGAAGGCAAGGGCGTGGGCTCCTGCGCCTATGCCGCCAACCCGGGCTTCGCCGCGGGCCTGGCGCAGCGCGGCGTGGCGGGCGCCCTGCAGCCCTACCCGCAGTTCGAGCTGACGCTTTACGACATCGGCTTCGCCTATCTGGACGAGCTGAAGCGCGAGGGCTACGCGACGCCCAGCGTGGACACGCTGGTGCGGGCGGGCACGCATGGCGCGGGGCTTAGGCAACTGGTGGCCATGCGCGACGCCGGCTACCGGTTCGGCGACGTCGAGACCCTGATCCGGATGCGCGACCACGGGGTGTCGGCCAAGTATGTCGCCGAGCTGCGCGGCTATGGCTTCACGCGGCTTCCGGCCGACGAGCTGCAGAACCTGCGCGACCATGGGGTCAGCGCTGCGTACCTGGCCGGCCTGCGTGACGCGGGCTACACGGGGCTGAGGGCCGACCAGGTGGCGCGGATGCGTGACCATGGCGTCTCGGCGAGCTTCGTCGCCGACCTGAAGGCCGCCGGCTACCATCCGTCGATCGAGGAGCTGGAGCGGCTGCGCGACCACGGCGTCTCGGCCGGCTTCCTCGCCGAGCTCAGGGCCATCGGCTACGACCGCCTGAGCGTCGACGAGCTGATCCGCCTGCGCGACCACGGCGTCAGCGCCAGCTTCATCCGCACCTCCAACGCGGGCGGCGCGCGGCTGGCCCCGGACGACCTCATCCGCCTGCGCGACACCGGCGGACGGCGGTAGGCTCGCCGGCCTAAGCCAGGCCCAGCGCGCGAACGACGGCGCCCTGGTCGAAGTAGGGCCGCTCGCAGACGATCTTGTCGCTCCCAGGCGCGAACTCGAATGTCGCCGCCATCCGCGCACGGAAGGCCTTGCCGGTCGGCGCGACCTCGCGTCCGCCGAGCCGGAGCGGCCCAAGGTGCGTACCGGTCAACCAGAACTCCACCAGCACGGTGTCGCCGTCGGACGCGATGGCGATGATCTCGTTCCCCTGGTCCGGGAAGGGCGTGCGCGAGGCCGCGAAGTAGCCGCGTACGGCCGCCTCCCCGTCGAACACCGCGCCGGAGCCGTACATCTCGTAGCGCGGATGCTGGAAGGTCGCGATCACCGCGTCCCAGTCGTGCACGCACTCCAGCGCCATGTGGTCGCGCACCGCCTGGATCCGGCGTTCCGGGAGGCCGTCCATGAGTCGCATCTCCATCGACCGGATTTCCGTCAGCTTGGCTTAGCGCCCTTGCGGCGTCACGCCCCGGCCGCCATAGTCGCGCTTCGAAGGAGTCCTTCCATGAGTAGGAACGACCGCTAGCGCTCAGCGCGCCGCCCGACCGGATCCCCTTGCGGACCCGCGTCGTCCCGTGACTCCTTCACCTCGGGATTTCTCATGTCATTCTTCGGCAATGACGCGATCAATCGCGTCAACCTGCAGGGCGGCGTCCAGGGCCTCGCCCAGGGCGCCGGCCAGCTCTTCCTGCTGGTCTTCCTGCTTCGCGCCGGCGTTTCCGCGCCGCTGGCCCTGCTGGCCCAGGCCGCCATCGTGGCGATCCGCTTCGCCGCCCGGCCGCTCGTCCTGCCGCTGGCGATCCGCTTCGGGCTGAAGCCGCTGCTGGTGGGCGGGGCGGTCGCCATGGCCGTCCAGTACCCGATCCTGGCCGAGGTGCGCGGCGTGGGCCCGACGCTCGGCGTCTTCTGCCTCGCCTCCGCCCTGGGCGAGGTCGTCTACTACGTGGCCCGAAACGCCTACGCCGCCGCGGCCGGCGACCTGGAGCATCGCGGCAAGCAGGTCGCGGTCGGCCAGGCGCTGGAGGCGGCCGCAGGCGTGATCGCGCCGCTGCTGGGCGCGTGGGGCCTGCTGGTCGCCGGCCCGCGCTGGATGTTCGGCGCGGTGGCGCTCGTGCAGGCCGCGTCGGTGATCCCGCTCATCGGGCTGCCGAACATCGCCGTCGCCCGATCAGCGCCGGGGGCGTGGCGCGCCGCGCGGCCGTCCGCCCTGATCATCGCGGTCGACGGCTGGTTCGACGCGGGCTTCCTGTTCATCTGGCAGATCGCGCTGTTCCTCTCGCTCGGCCAGAGCTACTCGGCCTACGGCGGGTTCATGGCGCTGGCCGGCCTGGTCGGCGCGGCCTGTGGGCTCGTGATCGGACAGCACATCGACCTCGGGCACGGCAGACGTGCGGTGGCGCTCGCCTACGGAACGGCCGCCGCCGTGACCCTGCTGCGGGCCGCCAGCCTCGGCTCGCCCTGGCTGGCGGGCCTCGCCAACGCCGCCGGCGGCCTGGTGCTGCCGCTGCTCGTGCCGCCGCTGGCGACCGCGACGCACAACCTGGCGAAGGCCTCGCCCTGCCCCCTGCGCAACAAGATGGCGGCCGAGGGCGGCTGGGACGCGGGCTGTTTCGTCACCTGCGTCGTCGCGGCGGGCCTCGCCGGGCTGCGCGCGCCGTCATGGCTGTGGGTGCTGCTGACCGTGCCGGCCTCGGCGGCGGGCGCAACGGTGCTCTGGCGTTACTTCCCGCGCCGGACCTAGCCCGCGATGGCGGCGGCGTCGCGGTCGCCGGTGCGGATGCGCAGGGCCTGTTCGAGGTCCATGACGAAGACCTTGCCGTCGCCGATCTTGCCGGTGTTGGCCGAGCGGGTGATCGCCTCGACGATGGCCTCGCAGACGTCCGAGGGCACGGCGATCTCCAGCTTCACCTTGGGCAGCAGCTTCACCTCGTACTCGGCGCCGCGGTAGACCTCGGTCTTGCCGCGCTGGCGTCCATAGCCGCGCACCTCGGTGACGGTCAGGCCCGAGGCGCCGGCCTCGGTCACCGCGTCCAACACGGCGTCTAGCCGGCTCGGCTTGATGATCGCCACGATCATCTTCATGGGCGCTTGGTCTCCCGTCAGGTCCGCCGGGGGCGGAGAGGCGCTTGGAAGCTAAGGCTTTCGCCGGTCTCCTCCAAGGGGCTGAGCCGCGCGGCCGTTCCCGGCGCCGCATTTTCGGGCGCCGCCGATCTCCGCGTGGGCGCCAAAGGCGTGACGCCGGAGGGCGCAGGCGCCAGCACCGGCCGGACGCGCCGCACGCGCGCGCCGACCCCCTTGGGCTTGACCGCGAAGGTCTGCTTCACCGCCTCCATCAGCAGCACGCCGGCGAAGGCGGGCCACAGGCGCGAGCCGGTCTGCTCGAACCCCTCGGCCCAGCCGGCCATCCAGTTCAGCGGCGGCACGTAGAGGGCCCGGGTCCAGCCGGAGGGCTCGAGCTCGGCCTCGCGCAACAGCTCGGCGAGCTGGCTGCGGCTGTAGGGGCGCCCGTGGCCGAAGGGCGTCTTCTCGGTGTTCGCCCACAGGCCGTTGCGGGCGGTCACCGCCACCACCACGCGGCCCGACGGCGCCAGCACGCGCCAGACCTCGCGCAGGAAGGCCACTGCGTCGGGGCTGTCCTCGACGCCATGGACCACCAGGATGCGGTCGAAGAGGGCGTTGGCGAACGGCAGGCCGTCCTCGCAGACGAGGGTGGTGGCGTTGCCGCCGCCGGCGGGCCAGACCTCGACCCCCTGCTGCGCGGGCATCGCGGCCACCACGCGCCGGGCGGACCGCTGCAGGCTGGCCACGAAGGGCGTCGCATAGCCCAGCGCCAGCACGTCCAGCCCGTGGGCGTCGCCCCAGGCCTCCACCACCTTGCGGCCGACCATGGCGCGCGCCGCCCGTCCGAGGTCGGAGGCGTAGAACTGGCGAAGGTCCAGGACGTCGCGGCGCATGGGTCTCGATCTTGGCTCGGGATCTGGGCTCGGGCTCGACTCGGCTCCCCCGCCAACCTAAATCGCTTCGGGCCAATCTGTCGCGGAGGCATGGCCATGCCGCTCACCGTCCACCAGTTCCCCTGCCTCTCGGACAACTACGGCTTCCTGGCCAGAGACGAGGCCACGGGCCTGGCCGCCTGCGTCGACACGCCGGAGGCTGGCGCGATCCTGCGCGAGCTGGACAAGCTCGGCTGGAAGCTCGCCCTGATCCTCAACACCCACTGGCACCCCGATCATGCGGGCGGCAACGCGGAGATCGTAGCGGCGACCGGTGCGACGATCGTGGGCCCCGCGGAGGTCACCCGCATCTCGACGCTGGACCGCGAGGTGAAGGGCGGCGACGAGGTGATGCTGGGCGAGACCCGGTTCCAGGTGATCGAGACCGGCGGCCATACGCTGGGGCACATCGCCTATTTCGACGCCGCCGACCGTATCGCCTTCGTCGGCGACACGCTGTTCGCGCTGGGCTGCGGGCGGCTCTTCGAAGGCACGGCCGAGCAGATGTGGACCAGCCTGCAGCGGCTGGCCGCCCTGCCGGACGACACCACGGTCTATTGCGCCCACGAGTACACCGCCTCCAACGCCCGCTTCGCGCTGTCGGTCGACGACGACCCGGCGCTGAAGGCCCGCGCCGACGCGGTGTTCGCCGCCCGCGAGCGGGGCGAGCCCACCGTGCCCACCACCATCGGCCTGGAGAAGGCCACCAACCCCTTCCTGCGCGCGCCGGCGCTGGCGGGGCGGGTCGGGGCAGCCGGGGAGCCCGATTACAAGGCCTTCGGCGCCGTCCGCGCGGCCAAGGACGGGTTCAAGGGGTAGGTTGGCCCTCCCTTGCTCGTCATCGCCCGGCTTGTCCGGGGCGACCCATGATCTCCGCGTTGCGGCAATGCACGCAACGCCGCCGCCTGCTCCCGTCCGTCTGCACGGAGATCATGGGTGGCCCGGACAAGCCGGGCCATGACGATCAGTTATTTTGAATCCAGTGGGTTGATAGGTTTCACCCGCTACCGGAACGTCTCGGCCACCTGGATTATGCGCTCAGATGAGGGGCGGCCGGCGAGGCCGTCGGGCGGGGCGACGGTGACTTCCAGGACGCCCTGGTCGAGCTGGGCGCCGGCCTTGCGGCCGGCGGCCAAGTGGACCTTGAGGATGCGGTCAAGCAGCCGGCGCGCGTCGCTGCGCTTGGTCATCCGCACGACCGCCTCGCTGGTCACCATGGCGGCGTCGGCGATCAGCGCCGAGGAGACCGGCGATGCCTCCGCCTCGAACGGGATCAGCCGCCGGGCCGCCCGGCTGGCGCGCGCGCTCGCCTGCAGCAGCCGCTCGGCCAGGGCCTGGGGCCCCATGACCATCAGCCGCAGCGGATTGCTGGCGCCGGCCACCGCGGCGGCCTCGCCGGCCGGGTGGTCGTCGGTGAAGATGGTCATGCCGCACATCCGGGTGGTGCGCAGCACCGGCTCGCCGAGGTCGTTCTTGTAGATGGTGTCGCCGCGCGGGCCGGGCTGCGGCCTAAGCGCCCAGACTTCGGCGCTGTTGTCGAACTTCAAGAGCGGCCGTGGCTGCGACCGGTCGAGGATGAAGACGTCGCCATCCTCGGAGACGTAGCGGGCGGCGGGCGGTGCGGCCGTGGCGCAGCCGTCGCGCGGCCGGGCCCCGAACAGCTCGCGCAGGCTCTCCGGCCCGGCGCTGGCGGGCCCGGCGGCGGCCAGGCCAAGCAGGACCGTAACGGCGCAGGCGCCCGCTGATAGCCTTCGAAGGAGCGCCGTTCGTCCGTCCGTCATCGCCCTACAGCCATGGCTAGCGAGTAGGGCGCTTTTTGGACGGGGCTTTGGCCGTCACGCGGTCGCGCGGCGCTCAGCCGACCAGGTACTGTCCGCCGTTCAGCGACAGTGTCGTTCCGGTCACATAGCCGGCGTGCTCGCCGGCCAGGTAGGCGACCATGTCGGCGATCTCGTCGCCTCGCCCCAGCCGGCCCACCGGGATCTGGGCGATGATGCCCTCCAGCACCTTCTCCGGCACCGCCTGCACCATCTCGGTGTCGATGTAGCCGGGCGCGATGACGTTCACGGTCACGCCCTTCTTCGCGTTCTCCAGCGCCAGCGCCTTGGAGAAGCCGATCATGCCGGCCTTGGCGGCGGAGTAGTTGGTCTGGCCCACCTGGCCTTTCTGGCCGTTGATCGAGGAGATGTTGATGATCCGGCCCCACTCGCGCTCGCGCATGCCCTCGATCACCTGGCGGGTCATGTTGAAGAGCGAGTCCATGTTGACCCGGATCACCTCGCTCCACTGGTCCGAGGTCATGCGGTGGAAGACGCCGTCGCGGGTGATGCCGGCGTTGTTGACCAGGATGTCGATGGGGCCGAGCTCGGACTGCACGGCCTCCACGGCGTGCTTGCAGTCGGCGAAGTTGCCGACGTTGCCCTTGATCACCATGGCCCCGGTGTCGCGCTTCAGCGCCTCGGCGGCGGCGTCGTTGCCCGAGTAGCCGGCGGCCACCCGGATCCCGTCGGCGGTCAGCCGCTCGACGATCGCCCGACCGATGCCACGGGTTCCACCCGTGACCAGCGCCACCCTGGCCATTCCGCTCGCTCCCTATGAATGCGCGCCGGTTCGCTCCGGCGTCGCTCGATAGAACTCAGGCTTTGATCTTCTCGACGCACATGGCCACGCCCATGCCGCCGCCGACGCAGAGCGTGGCCAGGCCCTTGGACGCATCGGTGCGGTTCATCTCGTGCAGCAGGGTGGTCAGGATGCGCGCCCCGGAGGCGCCGATCGGATGGCCGATGGCGATCGCCCCGCCGTTGACGTTGACCTTCGCCGGGTCGAGGCCCAGGTCGCGGACGACGCAGATCGACTGCGCGGCGAACGCCTCGTTGGACTCCACGAGGTCGAGGTCGCCGACCGCCCAGCCCGCCTTCTCCAGCGCCTTGCGGCTGGCCGGGATCGGGCCGGTGCCCATGATCTCCGGATCCACCCCGGCGTGGGCCCAGGAGGCGATGCGCGCCAGCGGCTTCAGCCCGCGTTTCTGGGCCTCCTCGGCGCTCATCAACACGAGGGCCGCGGCGCCGTCGTTCAGCCCGGAGGCGTTGGCGGCGGTCACCGTGCCGTCCTTGGTGAAGGCGGGGCGCAGGCCCGAGACCGACTCCAACGTGGTGCCCGGGCGGATGAACTCGTCATCGCTCACCACCACGTCGCCCTTGCGGCCCTTGATGGTGACGGGCGCGATCTCGTCGGCGAACTTGCCGCCCTTCTGCGCGGCCTCGGCCTTGTTCTGCGAGGCGACGGCGAACTTATCCTGATCCTCGCGGGTGATCTGCCAGCGGGCGGCGATGTTCTCGGCGGTCTGGCCCATGTGGTAGCCGTGGAAGGCGTCCCAGAGGCCGTCCTTGATCATGGTGTCGACGAAGCCCAGGTCGCCCATCTTCTGCCCGTTGCGGATGTTCGCGGCGTGCGGCGACTGGCTCATGCTCTCCTGGCCGCCGGCGACGACGATGCCGGCTCCGTCCTGGATCTGCTGGGCGGCGAGCGCCACGGCGCGCAGGCCCGAGCCGCAGAGCTGGTTCAGGCTCCAGGCGGGCGTCTCCACCGGCAGGCCGGCGTTGATCGAGGCCTGGCGGGCCGGGCCCTGGCCGGCGCCGGCCTGCAGCACCTGGCCCATGATCACCTCGTCCACGTCGGCCGGCGCGACGCCGGCGCGCTGGACGGCGGCCTGGATGGCGATCTTGCCCAGTTCGTGCGCGGGCAGGCTGGAGAGCGCTCCGTTGAACGAGCCCACCGGCGTGCGGGCGGCGGAAACGATGACGACCTCGGTCATGGCGGCGGCTCCTTGGATCAGCGCAGGTGCGCAGGCGACGGCCCGCGGTCACTTAAGGGACCTGCCCTCACGGAGGGCAAGCCCGCACGGCGTCATCGCATCATTTGCCATTAAGCTCGCATCCGCGATACTGCGCTGCAGAAACGCGTCCGCAGCACGGCGGGCCCGACACAAGGATTTGGGATGGCCGACACCCAGGAACCTGGCGCCGCCGGCGGCGAGCGCGTCGTCATCAAGAAGTACGCCAACCGGCGGCTCTACAACACCGCCTCCTCCAGCTACGTGACCCTCGAGCACCTGGCCGACATGGTGAAGAAGGGCGTCGACTTCGTGGTCTATGACGCCAAGACCAACGAGGACATCACCCGCACGGTCCTGACGCAGATCATCTTCGAGGAGGAGAGCCAGGGCCAGAGCCTGCTGCCGATCCAGTTCCTGCGCCAGCTGATCGGCTTCTACGGCAACTCCATGCAGGCGTTCCTGCCCTCCTACCTGGAGCTCTCGCTGGCCAGCTTCACGCAGCAGCAGGAGCGGCTGCGCAACCAGTTCGCCGCCTTCGGCCAGACCACGCCGGGCGTGGGCGCGTTCGACGAGCAGATCCGCCAGAACCTCGCGCTCTTCGACCGGGCGATGAAGATGTTCTCGCCGTTCGCCTACACCAAGGCCGACGAACCGGCCCCGCCGCCGCCGAAGGCCGAAGCCGCGCCGCAGCCACCGAGCGACGACGCCCTCCTAGAACTCCGCAAACGTATGGAGGAGATGCAGGCGCAGATCGAGAAACTGGCCGGCAAGCGCTAGCGTTAACCCCATGCTCGGCACGCGCAGGACATAAGCTCAAGCCCATGACGTTCCCCGTCGACCCACCGCACAGGCCGCCGCTCGTCCGCCGATCGGGCAAGGCCGAGGCCGACCGCTCCGACCCCGGCCCCGCGACCGAGGCTGCGAACCTGCCGGTTCCGGTCGAGAAGGCTGCTGCCCAGGCGCCGCGCGCCGGCTCCGTACGCCCCGGCGGCGATGCGGCCATCAACGCCCAGGTGATCGGCGAAAAGCGGGGCCTGCGCGCCGGCCCCGCGATCCACGACCAGGCCAAGGCCAGCTACAACCAGACCGAATGGTCCGGCTCCAAGGACCGCCGCGCGCCGAAGGGCCGTGGCGTGAAGACCGAGATCTAGCGACCCTTCAGCCGGTCCAGCTCGGCCTCGAGCGCGGCCACCCGCCGTTCCAGCGCCTCGATCCGCGCCGCGGGGTCGCCCGGCTGACCCGGGACCGGCGTCGAGACGCCGGCGCGAGCAGCGACCTCGGCGGGTTCCACGCCCAAGAGCTCGGCGAAAACCGCCACCTCGCGGGCAGATATTTCCCGCTGGTCCTTGAAGGCGAGCGCCAGGTCCTCGGCGCCAATCCCGGCCGCGGCCGCCAGCACATCGCGCGAAAGGCCGCGCTCGCCCAGGCGCGCGTCGAACCAGTCGGCGTCGAAGAACAGGGCCATGGGCGGCGCCTCCATCTGGCGCGGGTCTTGCTTAACCAAGCCCGGAATCATCGATCAGGGGCCGGGCTCATGCTGCAAGTCGTCTTCCGCCTTGTCGACCTGACCGTCGTCGCCCTGATCTTCACCGCCTTCACCTAGCCCAACCCGGCTTCAGGCGACCCCGTCCGAATTCCGCCAGCAGGCCCGCCGGACAATCTCCATCTTGGCTCCAGCAAAGGGAGACCGAGACATGGCTTCGATCCTCAAGGAGATCACCGTCGACGCCCCTGTCGACGCCGTCTGGGACGCGGTCGCCGACTTCGGCGCGGTGCACCGCCGCTTCGCGCCGGGGTTCGTCGTCGACACCAAGCTGGAGGACGGCGCACGGATCGTGACCTTCGCCAACGGCCTGGTGGCCCGCGAGCTCTTCGTCGGGCGCGACGACGCCGCGCGCCGGCTGGCCTACTCGGTGCGCACGGAGCGGTTCGACCATCACAACGGCGTCTTCCAGGTCAGCGACCTGGGGGGCGGCAGGAGCCGGCTCACCTGGAGCGCCGACGTGCTGCCCGACAGCATCGCGCCGACGGTCTCCGGGATGATGGAAGAAGGCCTGAAGGTGGCCCAGCGCACCCTGGGTCGCGTGCCGGCCTAGACCTCCTCGACCGCGCCCGGATTGCGGGCCCGCGACTGCAGCCAGACGACGCCGAAGAGGTCGGACAGCGAGGCCCAGAGGCGGCCGAGGTTGGTATACTTGGACGCGCCGGTCTGGCGGTGGCGGTGGTTCACCGGCAGGAAGGCCGTGCGGTAGCCCTCGCGCTGCATCAGGGCCGGCAGGTAGCGGTGGATGTGGTCGAAGTAGGGGAGCCTGAGGAACGCCTCGCGGCGGAAGGCCTTCAGGCCGCAGCCCGTGTCGTTGGCGGTGTCCCTGAGCAGCCGCTTGCGCACGCCGTTGCCGATGCGCGAGGCGATCTTCTTGGCGTAGCTGTCCTGGCGCTTGACCCGTTCGCCGCCGACCAGCGCCAGCTCAGGCGGCCCGGAGACCAGGGCGTCGACCAGCTTCGGGCCGTCAGAGGGATCGTTCTGGCCGTCGCCATCCAGGGTCACGATCACCGCGCCGCGCGCGCCCAGGATGCCGGTGCGCAGGGCCCGGCTCTGGCCGGCGTTGCGGGCGTGCGCCAGCACCCGCAGCTGCGGGATTTCGGCGCAGAGCGCCTTCAGCGCGGGCTTGGTGGCGTCGCGGCTGGCGTCGTCGACGAAGACGATCTCGAAGCTGCGGCCCTTGAACGCCACGGCGATCTCGCGGGCGAGCGCCGGCGCGGCGCCTTCCTCGTCGAAGACGGGCACCACCACGGAAATGTCGGGAGTTGCGAGCGCGGGCTTGCGGGCCATCGCGCCTCCCTTAGCCGAATCGCGGCCGTTGGGAAGGATCATGCTATCACCGGACCATGACGCTCGCGGGTGATTTGGGGGGTGATCTGGCGCGGCTCGCCCGCGGCTGGCGCGGGCCGGCGCTGGCGGCGCTGATCGCCTTCCTGGCGGGCCTGCCGGGCCTGCTGGCCGTGCCGCCGCTGGACCGCGACGAGAGCCGCTTCGCCCAGGCGACCGCCCAGATGCTGGAGACCGGCGACTTCGTGGTCATCCACTACCAGGAGCAGCCGCGCTTCAAGAAACCGGTCGGCATCCACTGGCTGCAGGCGGCCAGCGTCTCGCTGTTGTCGTCGGCGGAGGCGCGCGAGATCTGGGCCTACCGCATGCCCTCGCTGCTGGGGGCGATGCTGGCCGCGGCGGCGTGCGCCTGGGGCGCGAGGGCCTTCTTCGGCGAGCCGGCGGGACTGCTGGCCGGCGCCATGCTGGCCAGCACCCTGATGCTCTCCACCGAGGCGCTGATCGCCAAGACCGACGCGGTGCTTTGCGGATGCACGACGCTGGCGCTGGCCGCGCTCGGGCGGATGTACGCGGAGGCGCATGGCGGACCGCCGGCGGGGCGGCGCGCCTGGCTGCTGTTCTGGCTGGGCATCGCCCTGGGCGTGCTGGTGAAGGGGCCGATCGCGCCGATGGTGGCGGTGCTGGCTATGGCGGCGCTGGCGATCGCCGACCGCAACGCGCGGTGGCTGGCCCGGCTGAACTGGGTCTGGGGCCTGATCCTGACGGCCGCCATCGTCGGGCCCTGGGCCGGCGCGGTGACGGTCGCGACCGATGGCGGGTTCTGGAGCGCGGCCCTGGCCGGCGACCTCGCGCCCAAGCTCGCCGGCGGCCAGGAAACCCATGGCGCGCCGCCTGGCTATCACACCCTCCTGGCCCCGCTGCTGCTGTTCCCGATGACGCTGATGCTGCCGGCCGCGGTCGTCACAGCGGTCCGCCGCTGGCGCGAGCCCGGGGTGCGTTTCGCGCTGGCCTGGCTGATCCCGGCCTGGATCGTCTTCGAGGCGACGCCCACCAAGCTGGTGCACTACACCCTGCCCACCTACGGCGCGATTGCCTGGCTGGCGGCCGCGGCCCTGACCCAGCCGATCGGGGCCAGGTCCCGCTGGACGGGCGCCGCGGCCGCGGGCGTCTTCGGCCTGCTCCTGGCAGGCGGCGCCTTCTACCTGGTGGAGCTCTATGGCGACGCCTCCGACGTCCCGGCGGCGCTGCTGACCGCGCTGCTGCTGGCCGGCGCGGGGATCGCCGGAGGCTGGCTCCTGGTCCGGCGCTCGCCAACCGCTGCGGTGGCCGGGGCCGTGGGCCTGGGCCTCGCGGGCCACGGCGCGCTGGCCGCCGGGCTCGCGCCGCGGCTTTCGCCGCTCTGGCTCTCCGAGCGCACCGAGAAGGCCTTGGAGAAGGCGCAGTTGCTGCCCGAACAGGGGATCGCCGACGCGCCGGTCACCGTCACCGGCTATGCGGAGCCCAGCCTGGTGTTCGCGGTCGGCACCGAGACCGAGATCGCCGGCCCCGAGGACGCCGCCCAGGCGATCTACGAGCACCGGCCGGCCGTGGTCGAGGACCGCCAGGCCGCCGCTTTCGCCAAGGCCCTGGCGCAATACCGCACGACCGCCCATCTGGTGGCCACGGTGCAGGGCCTCGACTATTCGGACGGCCGGAAGAAGACCCTGCGCGTCTACGAGGCGGCGACGCCCGCGCCAGCCAACCCAGGCGGAGGCCAGTGATGGGTCGCAAGATCGAAGTGGTGGAAGTGGGCCCCCGCGACGGCCTGCAGAACGAGAAGGCCCTGCTGGAGGTCGACCAGAAGCTGGAGTTCATCGGCCGCCTGGAGGCCGCCGGCGCCCGGCGCATCGAGACGGTCTCGTTCGTCAATCCGCGCCGGGTTCCGCAGATGGCCGGCGCCGAGGAAATATCCGCCGCCCTGCCCCACGCCGCCGGCCGCTCGCGCATCGGCCTGGTGCTGAACGAGAAGGGCTGGGACCGCTGCCTGGCCGCGGGCTGCGACGAGGCCAACGTGGTGGTCTGCGCCACCGACGGATTCGGCATCCGCAACCAGGGCGCTTCGGCCGCCGAGCAGACGGCCGCCATGCAGGCGATCACCGCCCGGCAGAAGGCCGAGGGCGGCCCGCCGATCACCATGACAGTCTCGGTCGCGTTCGGCTGCCCGTTCGACGGCGAGGTCTCCGAAGAGCAGGTGATTCGCATCGTCCGGGCGGCGGCCGAGGCCGGCGTCGCCGAGATCGCGCTCGCCGACACCATCGGCGTCGCCGACCCCTGGCTGGTCCGCAAGCGCATCGAGGCGACCCGCAAGGCCGCGCCCGACCAGCGCCTGCGCATGCACTTCCACGACACCCGCAACACGGGCCTGGCCAACGCCTATGCCGCGGTGGAGGCCGGCGTCGACGTGCTGGACGCGAGCTGCGGCGGCCTGGGCGGCTGTCCCTTTGCGCCCGACGCCACCGGCAACATCGGCACCGAGGACCTGGTCTACATGCTGGAGCGCGCCGGCTTTTCGACCGGCTACGACCTCGACGGCCTGATCGGCACGGCCAAGTGGATGGCCGGGATCCTCGGCAAGCCCCCGGCCGCCTCAGTCAGCCGGGCGGGCGGGTTCCCGGTCCCTGTCCCGGCGGCGGCGAGCCTGGCGAGCTAGCATCCTTCAGCCGCACCTCGATCGGCGGGGCCTCGACGATGGCGTAGGTGCCGGACGCGATGGCGATGCCGGCCGCGTTCAGGCCGGCCAGGATGTCGCGGCTCATGGCGTCCTTGATGGCGCGGATCCCGTGGTCGCGCGCCACGAACCGCAGCGAAAGCTCGATCCAGTTGTCAGTGAGCGTTACATAAACCCGCGGGCCCGGGTTCTCCTCGGCGAGGAAGTAGCGGCGCTTGAGCTCCTCGATGGCCTCTTCCTCGATCTCCTTGATCGCCAACGTGTGCTTCTGGGCCGCCGCCAGCACGATCTGTTCGGCCTTTCGCCAGTCGTCGGCGTAGCGGATCGGAAAATGCATCTCCTCGAAGATGAAGGGGAACTGGCGGGTGTAGTTGTAGACGGGCTGGTCGAAGATCACGGCGTTGGGGACCATCACCAGCCGGCCGGTGTACTGGCGGCTGCGCACCCAGATGGCCGGGGCGTCCGGCTGCTCCCCATGGCTCTCGCCCATCTCCATGATGGTGGTCTGCAGGAACCCCAGGGCGGCCACGTCGCCCCGCACGCCGCCGATCACGATGCGGTCGCGCACGTTGAACATGTTGCCGCGCAGGATCAGGAAATAGCCGGCGATCGAGGTGATCACCCGCTGCATGGCCACCGCGACGCCGGCGGTGATCAGCCCGGCGGCCGTCGTCAGGCGAGCGGGATCGTCGTACCAGATCGAGATCAGGCCCAGGATGACCAGGGCGGCGACCAGCAGGCTCACCGCCTGGCGCGACCAGAACGAGATGCGCACCGACGTCGTGCGCCGGGTCAGCAGCCCGGTGAGCTTGGTGACCGCCCAGCCGAACAGGCTCGCGATCAGGACCCAGGCGACGCTGACGACGAGCTTGCGGCCGTTTTCCGGCGTCAGTCCCAGCAGCGTCACGCCGAACACGTGCAGCGCGCCATGGGGGTTCGGGACGTCGATCACGGAAACCGCCTCGCCGCGGCGAGGGCGCCGCCGAAGCGGAAACGGGCCGCCGCCGTACGGGTTCAGGCGGCCGGCTTCACCGCCAGATAGAGGTCCTGTCCGCCTTCGTAGTCATGCGGGGCGTGCCAGTAGCCGCGCCAGAAGTGCGCGACCTCCAGCCTCGCTTCGGCGACCGCCTGCTCCAGGGCTTTGCGGTGGTGGCCGATCGCCCGCTCCGGATAGCGCAGGTCCACGACCGCGGACGTCGCGTCGAACGGTATGAAGGCGAAGTCCGCCGAGGCGCCGCGCCCCGGCTCCAGCGCGAAGGCGGTGAAGGCGAAGCGCCCGCCGGGCTTCAGCACGCGCGCGGTCTCGGCCAGGTAGCGCCGCACGGCGGGCAGCCGCATGTGGGTGAACACCGAGGTTGCAAAGGCCAGGTCGATGCTGGCGTCGCCGGCTGGGAACACCGTCTCCAGCTCGGCCACCTTGCCGCCGGCGTTATACTCGCCGTTCCAGACGTCGAGGTGGGCGAAGGCCATGTGCGGCTGGCCGCCGAACTGGCGGCGGCAGGCCTGGATGCCGCGCCGGGAGATGTCGAAGCCGAGGTAGGAGCCACCGTCCTTCAGCAGGGGCGAGAGCTGGGCCGCCACCCGGCCGTTGCCGCAGCCGATGTCCAGGACGCTGTCGGTGGGCTTCAGGCCGGCGTGGTCGCGCAGGTTGCGCAGGAGCTGGGCGCCGACGGCCTGGAAGTCGCCGTTGCCGATGTTGTGGACGAAGGACCAGGGCTCGGCCCGGCGCGCAGGGTCGCTGAGGCGGGCCGGCAGGCTCTTGATGTCCTCCAGGGCGCCGGCGACCGCACGGCGCGTTCCCGATGGGGCGAACCCCGCAAGCCTCCGCAGAATGCGCGAGGTCATCTGCCTAACCGGCCCGGCCCCGGAAGCGCCACATCACCGGGCGCACCACCGCCGCGCCCACCACCAGCGGCGAGAGCAGCCAGGCCGCGAGCCGTCCTGCACCCCTGGCCCGCTTGCGGAAGTAACGAGCGAGGCCGACGCCCTTGTGGAACTCGACGCGCAGCGGGCTCACCAGGCTGGTGTGGCCCAGGTGGATCACCTCGGCGCGCGGGTGGAACAGCACCAGGCCGCCTTCCTTGCGCACGCGCCAGCAGAGGTCGACATCCTCGACGTGCAGGAAGTATTTCTCGTCGAAGCCCTGCACGGCCTCGAAGTCCTCGCGGCGCATGCAGAAGCAGGCGCCGGAGATGGTCGGGGCCTCGGAGGCTCCCTCCGGCAGGCTCTCGTCCTCCCAGTGCACTTCATACCGACGCCAGGCCGGTACGCGGCGGGCCAGCCCGCTCAGCGACAGCAGCGCGCTGACCGGCGTGATGTCGCCGCGCCGCGCGCCGCGCTGCTCGGTGAGGTCGGCGTTCAACACCCGGCCGCCGACCACGCAGGGCGAAGGCCGGTGCTCGATCTCGCGCACCAGCTCGGCGATGCAGTCGGGCTGCAGGAAGGCGTCGGGGTTCAGAAACACCAGGACGTCGCCCTTGGCGGTCCGCGCGCCCAGGTTCGCGGCCTTCGCGAAGCCGACGTTGCCGTGGCCGGTCAACAGCACGACGCGCCCGTCGCGCTCCGCGAGCTGGCGCAGGTAGAGGCTGTCCTCGACGGTCGAGCCGTTGTCGACGATCACCACCTCGTCGACTTGATCGTCCTTCAGCGCGCACGCCAAGCTCTCGCCCAGCGCGGCGCCGGTCATGTAGACCACCATGACGATCGAGACGGTGCGGCGGCGCGCCAGGAAATCCTGCGGCTGGGCGGTTTCGGCGGCGACGATCGGTGCGGCGATGCCGTTCATCCAGCCTCCCCGGCCGCCTTCGCGTCGGCGCCCGCAGACGCCGAGTCACCACTGTCCCCGCGGGCAAGATCGGGCGGGTTGGCTTCGGTGGCAAGCGCGTTCGCGGCGGATGCGAGGTCGATCACCTGCTGCCGGTCCGAGCCCAAACGCCGCAGGGCGACCTGCCCCAGCTCGGCCTCGCGCCGCCCGACGACGGCCAGCACCGGGACCTTGGCCAGGCTGTGCTCCCGGACCTTGTAGTTGATCTTCTCGTTCCGCAGGTCCGTCTCGACCCTAAGCCCCGCCGCACGGAACGCCGCCGCCGCCTGCAGGGCGTAGTCGTCGGCGTCCGACGTGATCGTGGCGACGACCACCTGGACCGGCGCCAGCCACAGCGGGAAGGCGCCGGCGAAGTTCTCGATCATCACGCCCAGGAACCGCTCGACGGAGCCGCAGATCGCCCGGTGCAGCATCACCGGCCGCTGCTTCGAACCGTCCTCGGCGACGTATTCCGCGTCGAGGCGTTCGGGCAGCACATAGTCGAGCTGCAGCGTGCCGCACTGCCACGTGCGGCCGATGGCGTCCTTCAGGTGGAATTCCAGCTTGGGCCCGTAGAAGGCGCCTTCGCCCGGCAGCAGCTCGACCTCGGCGATGCCGGCGCCCTTGGCGGCCCGCTCCAGCTTGGCCTCGGCCACGTCCCAGACCTCGTCCGTGCCGAACCGGAGCTCGGGCCGGAGCGCCAGCTTCACCGCATGCAGCTCCATGCCGCAGTCGCGGTAGACGCTTTCCAAGAGGCGGATGAACCTCGTCGACTCCGCCTCGATCTGCTCCTCGCGGCAGAAGATGTGCGCGTCGTCCTGCGTGAACGCGCGCAGCCGGAAGATGCCGTGCAGGGCGCCCGACGGCTCATAGCGGTGGCAGGCGCCGAACTCCGCCATCCTGAGCGGCAGGTCGCGGTACGACTTCTGGCCGAAGTTGAAGATCTGCACGTGGCCGGGACAGTTCATCGGCTTCACGGCCAGGACCTCGTCCTCCGCCGTCTCGCACGTGAACATGTTGGCGCCGAACTTCTGCCAGTGGCCCGAGCGCTCCCACATCTCGCGGTCCATCAGCTGCGGGGCCTTGACCTCGACGTAGCCGTCCGCGTCGAGGCGCCGGCGCATGTAGGCCTCCAGCGTACGGAACAGCGTCCAGCCCTTGGGGTGCCAGAAGATCATCCCCTTGGCCTCTTCCTGCAGGTGGAAGAGCTCCATGGCGCGGCCGATCTTGCGGTGGTCGCGCTTCTCCGCCTCCTCCAGCCGCGTGATGTAGGCCTCGAGGTCGGCTTCCGAGGCCCAGGCCGTGCCGTAGATGCGCTGCAGCTGCGCGTTCCGGTGGTCGCCGCGCCAGTAGGCGCCGGCGAGCTTCGTCAGCTTGAACGCCTTGCCGACGAACTTCGTCGAGGGGAAGTGCGGGCCCCGGCAGAGGTCCTTCCACTGGCCCTGATAGTAGACCGAGACATCCTCGCCAGCGGGGATGCCCTCGATGATCTCGGCCTTGTAGAGCTCGCCGATCGACTTGAAGTGGGCGATCGCCTCGTCGCGATCCCAGACCTCGCGCACGATCGGCTCGTCGCGGTCGACGATCTCCTTCATGCGCTGCTCGATC